>JBGCFW010000308.1:0-2653 GCA_045107155.1 Ilumatobacter sp.
CCCCTCAGATCCAGTGACTCGGTGTTCGAACGAGATTCGCCGGACGAGATTCGGCGTCCGGTGTTCGGTGGTGGGTGTTCGGGTGTTCGGTCACGCCGCCGCGAGCGGACTCGCGGCGGCGTGACGTTCGAACACCGAATCAGCCGCGGAGGATGACTCCGGCCTGCTCCTCGACGTCGGCGAGGATGTTGTCGATGTTGCTCGGGTCAGCGAGGAAGTCGGCGAGCGCGGGGCCGGCGACGTTCGACGCGAACTCGGGGCTCGTGTCACGGTCGAGGAACTGCGTCACGTTCGGGGCCGAAGCCACGGCCTCGAGCACCTTCTGCTGCAGCGGGCTGTACTCGATGGTGACGTCCTCGGACGGCGCGACCACGGACGGGTCCTTCTCGAGGTAGGCCGACTGCGCCTCAGGCGTACCGAAGTGGAAGAGGAGCTCCTTGGCAGCGTTCTCGTTGCTCGGGGACTCCGCCATCATCCAGCCGTCGATCGGCGCTTCGACGGTTCCGGTGCCGAACTCGGGGTTCAGCTCGGGGAACGTGAAGAAGTCGAGGTCAGAGGTGTCGCCGTCGGGGAACTGCGAGCCGATGAACGTACCGATCGGCATCATGCCGGCTCCCTTGTTCACGACGGCGGCGGCGGCCTCTTCCCAGGTGCGCCCGTTCGGGTTCTCCTGGTGGTACGGCAGCAGCGACTCCCACACGGCGAACACGTTCTTGACGCGGTCGTCGGTCCAGGACTCGTTGCCGGCCATCAGGTCGACGTGGAACTGGTAGCCGTTGAGACGGAAGTTGAGCTGGTCGAAGGTGCCCATTGCCGGCCACTGGCCGTCATTCGCGAAGGCGAACGGCGTGATGCCGGCAGCCTGCATCGACTCGGCGAGCGCGATGAGTTCGTCCTGGTTGGTCGGAACGGTCCAGCCGTTCTCCTCGAACAGGCTCGGGCGGTAGTAGACGCCCCAGATGTAGTAGCCCCACGGCACGAAGTACTGCGCGCCGTCGTTGCCGGTCGACGCGACCTTGAAGCCCTCGCCGAGCGAGTCGTTGAGACCTGCATCCCACACGTCGGTGATGTCACCGAGGAGACCCTGGTCGGCGAAGAACCGCATGCGGAAGCCCGCGAACCACGGGATGACGTCGTCGGGGTTCTGGAGGTAGGTGGAGATGTTCTCCTGGAAGGTGTTGTGGTCGACTTCGTTGACCGACACGTTGACGGCGTCGTTCGGGAGTGCGTCGACAGCGGCCTGCAGGCCTTCCTGCGGCAGGGCGGTCGAGTAGTTCGAGCCGAGGCTCACGTCGCCTTCGGCGCCGAAGGGGCTGCTGCTGTCGGCGGGCGCTTCGCCCTCGTCGCCCGAGGCATCGGGTGCGTCGGTGGTGGCTGGCTCGTCAGAGCTGGAGTCGTCGTCGGAACCGCAAGCGGCCAGGATCACGCCACCGGCGGCCACGGCGCTGGTGGTGATGAAGCCACGGCGGCCCATTCGGTAGCCCACCTGAGACGGGCTCGGCGACGGTGTTGCTGTCTTCTTGGTCATGTTTTCCCCTCGGAGTTGGTCGCCAGATCAGAGAACCTGGCGACATTTCGTCGGCCACCCACTCGCGCAAGCGACCGGTTCAGCTGCTGTAACGCACGTCACGGTAGTCGTGAACGGATTGCTACGTCAACGTTGACGTCAGGTTACTTCGCGCGAGATGCTGGGGGCGTGTCGGGCGTCGGAGAAGCATCAGATCGTCGTGCCGCGACCCTGCGCGACGTGGCTGACGTGGTCGGGGTTTCGCCGCGCACCGTGTCGCGCGTGGTCAACGACGAGGGCGGGTTCAGCAGCGAGACCCGCGAGCGCGTGCTCGAAGTCATCCGCGAACTCAACTACCACCCGAACGTTCACGCCCGCAGCCTGATCAGCGGACGGAGCGGCTCGATCGGCTTCGTGGCACCAGTACTGAGCGACCCGTTCTTCCCGGAACTCGCCGAAGGTGTCCAGCGCGCGGCACACGCCGCCGGCCTCACCGTCCTGCTCTCGATGAGCGACCACGACGAGGGCCGCCAACACGACGTGCTGGCCTCACTCGAGGGTCACCGCCTCGACGGCATCATCGTGTTCCCGATCGGTGACCTCGCCGGACTGAACCCGTTCCTCGAACGGGGCGTGAATCTGGTCCCGGTCGACACGATGGTGCGCCATCGCCACGCGCGCAGCGTGCTGTCCGATCTCGAGGGTGGGACCGTGGCAGCGATCGAACGCCTCCTCGGTCGGGGCTGCCGGCACCTGGCGATGATCAACGCGAGCGAGGAGCCGCCGGAGCGGCGACGCCGCCGCGATGCCTTCGTGCAGGCGGTGCCCGGCGAGGTCCCGCATCTCGTGATCGACGTGACGTGGACGATGGAGGGCGGACGACGCGCCGCCGACCGCATCATCGACGACCATCCCGACGTCGACGGGATCTTCGCCTACAACGACGTGATGGCGCTCGGCGCGATGCAGACCATCCAGCGGCGAGGTCTTCGCATCCCCGAAGACATCGCTGTGATCGGATGCGACGACATCATGTTCGCCAGCGGCGTCACGCCATCGCTCACCACGATCCGGATCGATCGAGCACAACTGGGCTTCGAGTCGGTGCGATCGATCGTCGAACTGGCTGACGGCGCCACCGAGCTC
>JBGCFW010000309.1:0-8127 GCA_045107155.1 Ilumatobacter sp.
CGAGTGCCGTGGCGACGTCCATCAGGTGGTCGCGCGGCGTCGAGCTGACGAGCCGGTCAGAGGATCTGCGACAGGAAGAGCTTGGTGCGCTCCTCCTGCGGGTTGTCGAAGAAGTGCTCGGGTGTGCCGACTTCGACGATCTGGCCGTCAGCCATGAAGACGACGCGATCGGCGACTTCACGGGCGAAACCCATCTCGTGGGTGACGCAGATCATGGTCATGCCCTCTTCGGCGAGGTCCTTCATCGTGTCGAGGACCTCCTTGATCATCTCGGGGTCGAGCGCCGAGGTCGGTTCGTCGAAGAGGATCACCTTCGGTGCCATTGCGAGCGAGCGAGCGATCGCGACTCGCTGCTGCTGACCGCCGGACAGCTGACCCGGGAACTTCCGGGCCTGGTCGGGGATCTTCACCCGTTCGAGCAGCTCCATCGCCGTCGCTTCCGCCTCGGCTTTCGGGATCTTGCGGACCTGGCGAGGTGCGAGGGTGATGTTGTCGAGCACCGTGAGGTGGGGGAACAGGTTGAAGCTCTGAAAGACCATTCCCGTCTCGCGACGGATCTCCTGGATGTTGCGGATGTCGTCGCCCAACTCGACGCCGTCGACCACGATCTGGCCGCGATCGTGCTTCTCGAGTCGGTTGATGCAGCGGATGAGCGTCGACTTGCCCGAGCCCGACGGCCCGATCACCACGACCACTTCCTGCTTGCCGACTTTCATGTTGATCGAGTGGAGTGCTTGGAAGTCGCCGAAGAACTTGTCGACCGCGTTGACCTCGATCATCACGTCGGACGACTTGCCCATCATCTGGGTGGCATCGGCGAAGACGGCGTTGGTTTCCGGTTGTTCAGTCATGTGTGCGTCTTTCTCAGTTGCTGACGTTCAGGCGGCGCTCGAGTCGCTGGCTCTCGCGGGACTGGGTGAACGAGATCGCCCAGAACCCGAAAGCGACGAAGACGAGGGTCTCGACGAGACCGAAGCCGCGGAACGCCTCCTGGGTGTGGACGATCTCACGGGTGCCGAGGAACTCCTGCACGCCGATGATCGTGAGCAGCGACGTGTCCTTGAACAGCGAGATGAACTGTCCGACCATCGACGGGATGACGGCCCGCAGGGCCTGGGGGAGCACCAGAAGGCGGGTGATCTTGGCTGGCGACAGGCCCATTGCCTGGCCGGCTTCGGTTTGGCCCTTCGGCACGGCTTGGAGGCCGCCTCGGACGATCTCGGCGATGTAGGCCGAGGAGAACATCGTGATGACGATCAGGGCCTTCGTCGTGAGTGTCAGGTTGTTCTGTCCCGAGCTGAGGAAGAAGCCGACGAAGAGCTGCGCCATGAGGAGCAAGGAGATGAGGGGCACGCCGCGAATCAGCTCGATGTAGGTCGTGCACAACCATCGCAGCACGGGAAGCGATGAGCGTCGCCCGAGCGCGAGCAGCAGTCCGATCGGGAAGGCGAGCGTGATCGATGCCGCCGCGATGACGATGTTGAGGTGAAGGCCACCCCAACTCGACCAGTCGATGCCGTCGAGCCCGATCAGGCGGCCGATGTACCAGGTGACCAGGGCCAGCACCGTCACCGTGCCGAGTCGTTGGCCCGTCGCCGAGTCGCCGCCGAGTGCGCCGACCAGCGTCACGAGTGCCACGCCGAGACCGACTGCGAGAGCGATGATCCGCAACGGCGTGATGCCGGTGAACAGCACGTAGAACACGACGCCGCCACCGAACAGCAGTGATCCGACGATGCCCGACATCGATCCAGCCCCGTCGCCGAGGCGATCGAGCGCGTCGAGTGCCGCCGGGAGCAGAGCGATCGTGAGAAAGACCCAGGCCATGCCGGTGGTGCCGGAGAGCACCTGGAACCCGGCGACCCCGAGGAGCATCGCACCGCTCAGTGTCACAGCGGGGCGCTGCAGGTACTGCACCACGGCGAGTCCGATCGCGGTGACCGTGGCGATGAGGTAGGCCGAACCGTTGGCCAGATCGGGCACGAGGCTCAAGACGCCGCCTGCCAGTGCGAACGGCACGAGCGGGACGATGGCGAGGACGACCCCGGCCGGGCCGCGCCGCGGCCGCAGCGTGAGGGCGAAGCCCGCAGCGCCGGCGAGGATCGCTCCGGCGAACAGGACCCACGGGCGGAACGAGTCGACGCCTGCGCCGATCGCGATCGACGAGACGGCGAACAGCGCGACCGACCAGTACGAGCCAATCAGCTCACGGATGCTGGTCTCGGGTGGATCGATACCGGCGAGCTCGGCCTGGGCATGCGACCGCTGGCGCAGCCAGCCGGCGAACATGCCCGCCGACCCGGCGACGAACAGCACCTGCACGATCATCCGGGTGCGCTCCTCGCGTGGGAAGCGGCCGACGAAGAACAGCTCGAGGTTCGCCCGCACCGGTTCCCACCGAGCGTTGATCAGGAGGAAACGCAGGAACAGGAATCCGAGCACGATCCCCACCGTGCCGAACACGATGGTGATCAGACCGTTGTACCAGGACGAGAAGAGGTTGCTCTTGAGCCACTCGCCCGGCGTCTGATCGGAGTGCCTCGGCCGGTCGGCTTCGGCGAGCGCATGCATCACGTCGCCGCCCCCATCCTGTGGCTGGACGGTGTGTCCCCATTCGTTTGCACCTGTCATGTCACGTCCTCCCTTCGATCTGGAATCGTCGGTTGACGATGTTGAGGACGAACGAGATCGACAACGAGAAGGCCAGATAGAGCGCCATGAGGATGAGAATCGACTGCGGTGACGGCTGGTCGTTGCCGATCAGGGACTGCGTGAGCGCGGTGATCTCGGGGTAGGCGACGGCGGTGGCCAGCGAGGTGTTCTTCACGAAGTTGAGGAACTGGTTGATGATCGATGGCAGGGCGATGCGGGTGGCCTGCGGCAGGATGACGAAGCGGTAGCGCTGGAACCCCGTCAGGGCGAGTGCGTTCGCTGCTTCGCTCTGGCCTTTGTGGACGGCCAGGATCGAACCGCGGATGATCTCGGCGATGTGACTCGCCGTGTAGATCGCCAGCGCCAGGGTGAGCGCCAGGTAGGCGTCGTTGGTGGCGATCCCTCCCTCGATGATGCGACCCGACTCCGACACCGACGGGAACGAGAAGGCGACGGGTCCACCGAGGATGATGAAGGCGACGATGCCGATGCCGAGCACCGTTCCCAGTGACCAGAGCACGCGGTGGTGGTCGACGCCGGTCTGCTCGTTGACGCTGGTCCGCCAGCGCCACACGATGGCGGCCACCACGAGACCGATCGCCATGACCAGCCAGAACGCCCCGGAGTTGTCCTCGTTCATGATCGACGGGAGGCCGATACGGGTCTTGGAGTAGATGAGGAGGTTGTTGTCGGTGCCGGGGAACTGGAGCTCGCCGGGCGGGTTCGACGGATTGAAGAGCGGAAGCGGCCCGGCGGTGAACAGCGCGGTGCCCACGAAGATGATGATGACGAGTGGCGGGATGTTGCGGAAGGTCTCGACGTACAGCGTCGTGAGCTTGCGCAGCACCCAGTTCGACGACAGGCGGCCGATGCCGATCAGCGTGCCGAGCACGATGGCCACGGCGATCCCGACGATCGACGACGCCGCCGTGTTCTGGACCCCGACGAGGATCATCCGCCAGACGGTGGCGTCCTCGGCTTGCGGGTCGAAGCTCGAGTCGCGGACGCTGAAGCCCGGGTTCGAGTAGAGGAAGTCGAAGCTCGTGCTGATGCCCAACCGGTTGAGGTTGTTCAGCAGGTTGCTGCGCAGGACGTAGACGAGTCCGACGACGAGCCCCAGAGCGAGGATCTGCGCGAGCACGCGCAACACGTTGACGTTGCGCCAGAACGGCGGTTTGGTGCTGGCCGGCGGCGGAGCGCCGGATGGCGTCGCAGGCGACGCGGTCATGGTTTCCGCCACGCGGTCTTCCCCCCAGGAAGTCGTTTCGACGAGTACTGAATCGGGCGCGGGTCCGGAGCTCGCGCTCCGGACCCGGCCGTCTTCAGGTGTTCAGGTGTTCAGGTGTCGATGATCGTTGATGATCAGCGGAACGGCGGCACGTACATGAGGCCACCGTTGGTCCACAGGTCGTTCGGTGACCCTTCGAGCGAGAGACCGATCGGCACGATGTGCTCGTTGTAGATCTCCTCGTAGTTGCCGACCTGGCTGATGACCTGCACGGCGAAGTCATCGGGCAGACCGAGGCCTGCTGCCGGGTTCTCCGCCTGGCCGGTGAAGGCCAGGATGCTCGGGTCGTCACCGCTGTAGCTGGCGATGTTCGACGAGTCGAGGCCGAACTCCCAGGCCTGAACGGTCGACATCACGGCCCAGTTGACGGCCTGCGCCCACTCGGTGTCACCGTCGACGACGACGGGGCCCAGCGGCTCCTTCGAGATGACTTCGGCCATGATGAACTGCTCTTCGCCGCCTTCGCCCTCGATCGAGGACTTGAACGCAGCGAGCTGCGAGGCGTCGGAGGTCCATGCTTCACACTGGCCCGACTCGTAGGCCGGCTGCAGCTGGGTGTTGTCGGCGAACACGACCGGCGTGAACGGGATGCCACGAGCGTTGAAGATCGTGGTGAGGTTCAGCTCGGTGGTGGTGCCCGACAGCACGCAGATGCTGGCGTCGGCGAGGTCCTCGAGCGTGGTGAAGCCCGTGGATGCCGGAACCATCATGCCCTGGCCGTCGTAGAAGGTGGTGAACAGGAAGTTCGCACCCTGTTCGCCGTCGCGGGAGCCGGTCCACGTGGTGTTGCGGATCAGCACGTCGATGTCGCCCGACTGGAGCGACGGGAAACGGGCATCGGCGTTGAGCGGGACGATCTCGACGGCTTCGGCGTCGCCGAGCACCGCTGCGGCCACGACGCGGCAGTAGTCGATGTCGAAGCCTGAGAAGTTGCCGTCGCTGTCGACGATGCCGAAGCCCGGCAGCGTCTCGTTGCCGCCACAGCGGAGCGTGCCTGCCTCTTGGACGGCAGCCAGACGGCCGCCTTCGGACTGGACGACCTCGACGGTGTCGTCGGGCTCGTCGGTGGCGTCGTCGCCGGTGTCGGCGTCGTCGTCGGTGGTGTCTTCGGCATCGCCGCCGTCGTCGCCGGTGTCGGCGTCATCGCCGCTCTCTTCGGTTGCGACCGAGTCGTCGGTGCTGTCGGCGTCGTCACCGGAGCTGCTCGAGCAGGCTCCTGCGACGAGGCCCAGCGCCATGACGGCCGCTGCGGTGCGCTTCCAACCGGAAGCCTTCCCCCTGTTGATCATTACGGTGTCCTCCTCGAGGATTCGGATGTCGCGCCCGAGGCGGGATTGCCTCCGACACGCGGCGCGAACGTACCAGTTTCTGTGTGTCCGGAATTTGAACAGGTGATGAGGGGCCGACGTCGTGACCTTCGCACAGCCGCTGACCGAGGTCGGCCGGGTGGGTCGTGATCCGTTCCGCCGGGCAGACTGGCCCGATGACCGATGCAAGTCTCGCCGTCCAGTCCGTTGCCGTCTCCGTGGCCCGCTCCGCTCCCGATGGCGTGGATGCCGTCGGGTATGCCGTCGCAGCCAAGGGGTCGGTTCCGCGTCAGCTCGGCCTGAACCGCAAGCAACTCGAGGTAATGGGCTTCGAGGGCAAGAGCGGCCAGATCCTCGCGATCCCGACCGAGGGAGGCCTCCTCGTCGCGATCGGTGTCGGCGATGTGGATGGCCTCGACGCCACCGCACTTCGCCACGCGGCTGCCTCGTTCGCGCGTGCAGCGTCGAAGCACGCTGCGCTGGCGACGAACCTCGCGGACGCGGCGGCGATCGACGCATCGGAGGCTGCGCAGGCGGTGACCGAAGGTGTGCTCCTCGCGTCGTATCGATACGTCGGGTTCAAGAACGGCGAGGGCAAGGGTTCCAACCTCGAAACGCTCACGCTGATCGGTTCGGCGAAGCGGACGAAGGATCTCGAGCATGGCGTGGAGGTCGGCCGCGCGATCGCCGGAGCAGGAGCGTTCGCTCGGGAGCTGGCCAACGCTCCGGCGTCGTCGCTCAATGCGAAGGACATCGCGTCCAAGGCAGTTGCGCTCGCGCCCGACGCCGGCCTCGACGTCGAGGTGTTCGACAAGGACGATCTCGTCGCGATGGGTTGTGGTGGCATGCTCGGCGTCAACCGCGGATCGGTCGAGCCGCCGCGCATGGTCAAGCTCACCTACACCCCGAAGCGGGCCACGAAGGCCACACCGCATCTCGGCATGGTCGGCAAGGGGATCATGTACGACTCGGGTGGTATCAGCCTGAAGCCGAGCAACGACATGCACGTCGCGATGAAGATGGACATGTCGGGTGCTGCCGCGGTCCTGGCCGCGATGTCGGTGCTGTCCGCCGTCGACTGCACGGTCAAGGTGACCGCTTGGTTGATGTGCACGGACAACATGCCGTCCGGGTCGGCCCTCAAGCTCAGTGACGTGCTCACGATGCGCAACGGCAAGACCGTCGAGATCCACAACACCGACGCCGAAGGTCGCCTCGTGCTCGCTGACGGCCTCTCGCTGGCCGTCGAGGAGGGCGTCGACGCGATCGTCGACATCGCCACGCTCACGGGGTCTGCGCTCGGGGCGCTCGGCGAGGACTTCGCAGCACTGCTCGGCACGAATCAAGAGTGGATCGATGCGGTCAAGGACGCGTCGGGTCGGGTCGATGAGAAGGTGTGGCAGCTGCCGCTCGCTCGTGACGAATACCGCAAGAAGCTCGACTCGGTGGTCGCCGACATGCGCAACATCGGTGGGCCGTACGCCGGAGCGATCACCGCCACGATCTTCCTGACGGAGTTCACGGGCGACGTCCCGTACGCACACCTCGACATCGCCGGCACCATGAAGGTCGACGCCGACAAGAGCTACCTCTCCAAGGGCGCGACCGGTTTCGGTGCACGATTGTTGATCGACGTGGCGACGAACTTCTCGAAGCCGAAGGCTGACTGACGCCGACGCGTCGTCAGAGTTGCGCGGCGTTCTCCGCGACGAGCGCTGCCGCAGCGGCGCCGATGCCGAGCGATCGGAGCTGATGCTCGATCGTGGCGGCATCGTCGCCCACTTCGAGCATCGCCATCGCCAGGCGGTGGGCGCGATCGAAATGATCCACGGACGTCGCGGTCGCTTCGAACGTGTCGTGTGCGCGCTGCACGCCGGGTGGGAGCCGTCGGAGATGTCGCTGGGCGACCTGCGGGATTCGGCGGCGAACAGCGAACCCATCACTCGTCTGGTGTGCGAGCCCGAACATGGTGCAGCGCAGCAGCGCCTTCGAGAACGGTGAGGACCGCCCCGTGCGGTACGAGAGCCCCATCGATCGGGCGGTGCTCGCGAGGTCGAGCGTGTAGCCGTCGGGATGTTCGGCGAGCCCGTTGGTGAGGCGCCGCAACACCCACGTCGCGGTCGGGCCGAGCACGCCGAGCCAGAACTGCTCCACATAGGCCGAGCGCGGGTCGTGGCCGAGCTCGTCGACGATCGGGTCGATCCATGGTCGGATCATCGCAGTGCTCTCACCCGTGGTCGCCTCGGTCGCCGGGTCGGGCGGTGTCGATGCCGGGTGGCTGTGCGGGGGTGGCGCGGTGGAGATGACGTCGCCGATACGGGGCGATGAGGTGGACGGGGAGACGGTCACGGAGACCTCCTCGGAAGCGATCGGTGAGGCATGAGGGATGGTCGGTGCCATGCAGTGGGGCGACCGAGACGGCGCGAGGAAACCGAACGCCGCTCATCGCTCGGGCGATGGCGAATTCGTTCGGCGCAGTGACCGACTCTCGAAGCGCCCGACGGATACGGTCGGCGCTCGTGTCCGACCCCCGATCAGCCCCCGCAGCGGCGGTGACGCCACGGGTGTACCGCCGGCGCCGCATCGTCGCGGCGGTCGCCGTGTTGACGGTGGTGGCTGCAGTCGTGGGCCTCGGTGTCGCGCTCGGCCGCGGTGGGGGCGGAGGCGACCCGGAGTTCGATGCCGGAGCTTCCGATGCGCCGATCACCGGGCCCTTCAGCAACGAGCGCGAGACGAGTACTGCTGTGGGGGCGACGCCCACGCCGACGCCGACGACGTCCTCGCCCTCGCCGACGCCCACGACATCGACCACCACCACGTCGACGACATCGACCACCACCACCACGACGACCGAGCCTCCGCCGCCCACGATCGTCGAGG
>JBGCFW010000031.1:0-10122 GCA_045107155.1 Ilumatobacter sp.
CCTCGTGCGAGATCAGGCCATCATCCGCGCATTGAGTGACTCGACCGACTCGATGAACTCCTCGACGATGTCCATCACGACCTGACCGGCCGACTTCGGCTGATTCATCGTGCCGACGATCTGGCCGACGAAGTAGTTGGCCAGTTGCTCAGCACCCGAACCCTTCGCGTTGGCGGCCCGGTTGATCCTTGTCTGCGCGACGCTCGTGAGCACAGGCTGAAGCGGCATCCCCAACGGGTCCGGGGTGTCGGGGCGATCCCACTCCTCGGTCCACGCCGACTTGAGCATGCGGGCGTGCTTGCCGGTGAGCGAACGCGAGCGGATCGTGTCGGCTGAGGTGGCCGCGAGGAACTTCTCCTTCACCGCGGGCTGGGTCTCGGCTTCGTCGGTGGTGAGCCACACCGAGCCGCACCACACGCCTTCGGCACCGAGTGCCATCGCCGCTGCCATCTGACGGCCGCGCCCGATGCCGCCCGCGCCGAGCACGGGGATGTCGACGGCATCGACGATCTCGGGGATCAGGACCATCGAGCCGATCTCACCGGTGTGGCCGCCGGCCTCGGAACCCTGGGCGATGATGATGTCGACACCGGCGGCCTGGTGGCGTTCGGCGTGCTGCGGTCGGCCAGCGAGTGCACCGATCAGCTTGCCCTCCTCCTTGCAGCGGTCGATCAGGAACTGCGGGGGCGGACCCAGCGCGTTGGCGATGAACGATGTCTCGTGCGCGAGCGCGATGTCGAGCTGCGGCATCGCGTTCTTCGCACTGAACGGCGCGTCGCCGTCGCGGCCGTAGGTGCCGCGAGCCGCGTCTTCGGGGTCGGCCAGTTCGGGCACGTCGTAGCGGGCGAGGATGTCGTCGATGAACTCGCGATGTTCGGCGGGGATCAGCGCCTTGATGTCGGCCACCGTGTAGCCACCGTCTCCGTCGCCCGCGTACTTCGCCGGCACGATCAGGTCGACGCCGTACGGGCGGTCCCCGATCTCGTTCTCGATCCAGTCGAGGTCGATCTCGAGCTGCTCTGGTGAGTGCGCGACCGCACCGAGCACGCCCATCCCGCCCGCTTTCGAAACGGCGGCCACCACATCGCGGCAGTGCGAGAACGCCAGGATCGGAAACTCGATGTCGAGCATGTCGGTGGCGGCAGTCTTCATCGCCCCATCATGGATGCCGAGCGGCTGCGGAATCGAACCGCGCCGAGGTGCGGCCCGTATCGTTGAGACCATGTCGTCGATCGGACGGTCCGGTCGAGGCCGGGCGTTGCTCGCGGGTGGCATCGCGGCGCTCGGCGCGGGCGTCGTCGCCCTGGTGGCCTTCACGGGAGGCGACGACGGCTTCGTCGAACTCGACCCACCCGTCGCTGACGGCGAGACGACCGATCAGCCCACCGACATGTCGACACCGGTGTCGGAGCCCATTGGCGATCGCGGGTCGGGCGATGAGCCAGATGTCGAACGATGCGGCGGTGCACCCTCGGCGAAGCAGCCCGGGTCGCCCGGCCTCGTCGTCTTCTCGGAGATCCACTATCACCCGCCGGGCGATGGTGACGGGTTCGTCGAGCTCTTCAACCCGGGCGGCGAGATGGTCGACGTCGGCGGCTGGCGGATCCAGGGACTCGACCACTGCCTGCCGAGCGGGACACGGCTCGCGCCCGATGGCCTCATCGTGATCACCGAGTCCGAAGCCGCCGGCCGGCTCGACAACGGCGGTGAGGAACTGGCGCTCGTCGACGCGAACGGCACGGCGATCGACGTCGTCGAGTACGACGATCGCGAGCTGTGGCCCGCAATTGCGGACGGACACGGTGCGTCTCTCCATCGACTGAGTGCGGCGTCCGACGGGGGAGCGCCGGCGAACTGGGTCGCGCGTGAACCCGAGCCGGGGAGTCGCGGCGCCGACGAGCCGACCCTTCCCGTGTGGGGGGAGGTGTCGCACACCGTGCTGCCCGAACCGGGTGAAGCGATCTCGATCGAGGCGACCTTGTCCGGAGTCAGCGACGCGCGTGCCGAGGTCTCGGTCCGTTTCGGCTTCGACGAGGAGGTCACCTTCGAGATGTCGATCGGCGCGGATGGTGTCGCCACGGCGACGATCCCCGGCCAGGACGCTGGCGCGCTCATCAGATATCGACTCGTCGCAAAGACCCCCGACGGGGTCGTCGGCTCGTGGCCTCGGCAGGGCGCGGGTGCGAGTTACGTGGGCACCACGGTCGCAACCCCTGCCGCCGATGACGGACTCGCGACGTTCGAATGGTTCATGCAAGAACCCGAGTTCCAGGTGGCGTTCAACGACCGTGCGCCCGGCCGCGACGTCACCTACTCGACCGTCATCGCTGTTGCCGGCGAGGTGTTCGACAACGCGCAGATCCGGATCAAGGGGCAGAGCTCACGAACCTTTCCCAAGCCGAAGTGGAAGGTCGAACTCGCTCCCGGGCAGCGCCTCGAGATCGAGGGTGTGATCGATCGCTGGGTCGATGAGTTCGCGTGGCATTCCGGCTACAACGACAAGTCGGCACTTCGCGAGGTCCTGAGCCACGAGCTGTTCGCTGATGCGGGCGTGCCGGTGTCGGACGCCTTCCCGGTCCGGGTGCTGCGCAACGGCGAGTTCTACGGGCTGCACACCTACGTCGAACAGCCGGACGCGCGCTGGCGGGACAGGGCCGACCTCGACGGCGCCGTCTACGAGGTCGGCGATCGATCGAACACAACGCTCGCGGCCGGTGAGGCCGACCTCGTCGGCGAGGAATTCGACTGGAAGTTCCAACGCGAGGCGGGTGACGATGACGACGATGACGCCTTGCGCGGCTTCGTGCGCGAGCTCGACGAGTTCTCCGAAGCCTCGGTCGACCCGGTCGATCGTCGAGCATGGATCTTCGACAACGTCGACGTGCCCGGCGTCGTCAACGCACTCGCTGCATCCGCGCTCATTCAACAGCAAGACCTGCGGACCAAGAACTTTCGCCTGGCACAGGTCGATGATCGTTGGACGGTGTTGCCCTTCGATCTCGATCTCACGTGGGGGCGTCTGTACGGCGAAGGAACCTGTGCCGGGCTGTGCGACGACGTCGTGGTCAGCTCGCCAGATCAGTTCATCGCGACGTCCAACGCTTTGTTCGCGGCGTTCACCGACGATCCGATCCTTCGCGACATGACCAGGACACGTGTTGCTGTCCTGCGCGACACACTGCTCGAACCGAGTCGGGTGGCATCTCGCGTCGACGAGCTCCTCGACCAGATCGGCGATGCAGCTGAACTCGACCGAGCCGAGTGGGGAACGTATGGCGAGCAGCAGTCGATCGAGGCCGCCGCCGAGCAGCTCGTGTCGGACTTCGCGATTCCGCAGTACGAGCGACTGCGTTCGCCCGGTGCGCCCGCCGATGTCGACCAGGCCGACAGCGGCGATCTCGCGTCGGTCGTCGTCGCCGCAGTCGATGACGACATGGTCCGTCTCCTGAACTCGAGCTCTGTCGCTGTCGACGTCTCGGAGCTCACCGTCGAGGACGCGACGGTGCTGCCGGGCCTCGTGCTCACACCTGGGCTCGCCGTCGAACTCGACGGTCGAACGGTCGTGCGTTGGATCGAACCAGAGCGCTGAGACGCCCGCCGAGGCGCCTACTGCCGCGTCAGTGTCGTCGCCGGGAGTTCACGTTGGGTCTGGCACACTCGACCTGATGAGCGATGTCCTGTTCTGCACCGACACGTTCTTCGCCGAGAACGCCGAGCGTCTCGCTGCGATCGCGCCCGACCTCGAAGTCGTGACGTTGGACGGCGACGACACCGTGTCCGATGATGACCTCGCACGCGTCACCATCGGGTTCTTCTCCGGCGACGCCTGGCCAGGGCGAGCCGTCCGTTTCTTCGCTGCGGCGATGCAGATGCCGAACCTGCGCTGGCTACACACCATGTCTGCAGGCGTCGACAGTCCGATCTTCGCGACCTTCACCGATCGCGGAGTGCGCCTCAGTACCTCGTCGGGATCGAGTGCGGCGCCCATCGCCCGCACGTCGATGATGTATCTCCTCGCGCTCAGCCGGGATCTTCCGGGAATGATCCGAGCCCAAGATCGTGCGGAGTGGGCATGGCATCGGTGGAACGAGCTGGAGGGTCGGTCGGTCGCGGTGGTCGGTTGGGGCCCGATCGGCCGGGAGATCGCACGGTTGTGCGACGCTTTCGGGATGAAGCCGACGATCGTGCGGCGAGCAGCGCTCGGTGACGAGCCGTATGAGGTCCGGCCGCTGGCCGAGCTGGTGGCGGTCGCAGCATCGCACGATGCGATGGTCGTGGCGCTCCCGCTCACCGAAGACACGGCCGGCATCGTGTCTGACGAGGTGATCGACGCGCTGGGCCCGGAGGGGCTCTTCGTCAACGTCGGTCGGGGCGAGCTCGTCGATCAGCCAGCGCTCACCGCAGCGTTGGTCGATGGCCGACTCGGCGGTGCGGGACTCGACGTCACGGCCCCCGAACCGCTGCCGGCCGATGATCCGCTCTGGGCCGCGCCCAACCTGATTCTCACACCCCACAACTCCGGCTCGACGCGCGAAGCGGAACGGCGCGCCGACGAGGCCTTCCTCACCAACCTCGGCCGCTGGCTCGCCGGCGACGATCTCGTGAACGAGGTCTGACGCTGCAGCGAGCGCCGGGCGCACGGATACCTTCGGCGACCATGGAGCAGTATCCGATCGGAACGCCCGGCCAGCCCTGGGGCGATGCCGAACGACGCGAGTGGTTCGCCACACAGACCGTGCAGCGCAGCTATCGCAACGAAGTTCTGGATCGCATCGCCACCCTCGACGACAGCTTCGACGTGGAGTGGTACGGCGCACTTCCGATCGACCCCGACCGCTATCCGCTCATGTCGGTCACCGTCCGATCGGAACGTCCCGACGCGCCGTGGGTACTGATCACCGGCGGTGTCCACGGCTACGAGACCAGCGGCGTGCACGGCGCGCTCGGCGCGCTGCAGTCGGTCGTTCCCGACTTCCGTGACCGAGTGAACTTCCTCGTCGCACCGTGCGTCAGCCCGTGGGGATACGAGACGATCAATCGGTGGAACCCGAATTGTGTCGACCCCAACCGGTCGTTCGTTCCGGACAGTCCGTCGGACGAGGCAGCCGCCCTGCTCGATCTCGTCAGAGCGACCGACGTCGACTTCGTGATGCACCTCGACCTCCATGAAACGACCGACACCGACGAGACAGAGTTCCGCCCGGCGCTCGCTGCGCGAGACGGGTTGTCGCCCGATCCCGGCGTCATCCCCGACGGCTTCTACACCGTGGGTGACACCGAGAACCCGCAACCGGAGTTCCAGGCGGTGATCATCGCCGGGGTCGCAGCGGTCACCCACATCGCTCCGGCGGACGATGCCGGCCAGATCATCGGCACCGACGTGACGCAACCCGGCGTCATCAACTACCCCGTGCGACAACTGGGGCTGTGCGCCGGGATCACCGAAGCCCGATACACCACCACGACCGAGGTGTATCCGGACAGCCCTGCGGCGACGCCGCACATCTGTATCGACGCGCAAGTGGCTGCCGTGCGCGCCGCGTTGGAGCTACTCGTCGCGGCCGACTGAGTCCGAGCGTGGAGTTCGATCGGAGCCGGCATCGTCCGATCCGTCAAACTGACCCGATGACCACAGTCATCGCACCGACCGTCACGCCGATGTCCGCCGCACTCGGTGTCGAGGTGGCCGGTATCGACCTCGACGTTGCGACCGAATCCGACGTCGCGACGATCCGCGAGCTGCTGCTCGAACATCTCGTGCTGTTCTTCCCTGGGCAGTCACTCACGCTCGATGGTCACGTCGCGCTCGGCCGGAAATTCGGCGAACTCGAGATTCATCCGAACCTGCCCAACCCTGGTGACGAACACCCTGAGGTGGTCGAGTTGAAGGCGAGCTTCGGCGGGATCGCCGACGAGTGGCACACCGACGTGACGTTCCTCCCGAACCCGTCGGTGATGTCGATCATGCACATGGTCGCTTGCCCGGAGGTCGGTGGCGACACGATGTGGGCGAACCAGTACCAGGCCTACGAGCGACTCAGCGCGCCGATGCGGGAACTCGTCGACGGCCTTCATGCCATCCACGACGCCACGCCGCATGGCAAGCCGGAGATGCATTCGATGCACCCCGTGGTGCGCGTCCACCCGGAGACCGGTCGGCGGTCGCTGATGGTGAACGAACACTTCACCCGTCGTCTCGCCGAGTTGAGCCATGACGAGTCCGATGCGCTGTTGCGGTACCTCGTCGACTGGTCGGTGAGCGAGCAGTTCACGGTTCGGTACCGATGGACACCCGGAACGGTCGCGATGTGGGACAACCGCTGTACCCAGCACATGGTCCTCAACGACTTCGTCGGCGAACGCATCATCCAGCGGGTGACCGTCCTCGGTGATGAGCCTGATGGCCCGGTCGGCCCCGACGAGGGCGAGCGTCGGTGGCCCGTCTTCGGTGCAGAGCGCTTCTCGGCGGCCTCGATGCACGACATGGTGCTGCGGCCCTATCGCTGAGGGTCTGACCGCTGAGTGCGGGTCTTCAGGCGAAGTGCGCTGACAGCGCCGCGATGTGTTCGGGGTACATGTCGCAACAGCCCCCGACGATCGTCGCCCCGGCGCGGACCCAGCCGGTGGCGACGTCGGCGTAGCGCTCGGGAGTGATCTCTTCGCGACGTTCGAAGATGAGATTGTTCGCTCGGTATCCGCTCGGTGAGAGGTCGGGGAACGCTTGTGCGTACCGCCGGGTGCGGACGGGGCCGGGTCCGTGGTCGTCGAGGCGGGACCGGTGCGCGTGCAACGACGGCCCGGTCTGCTCGGGGAGCGAGCAGTTGACGAGGACGGCATCGACGGGCCGCTCGGCGATGGCGTCGGCGACCTCCGTGAGCGACTCGCCCGAACGCAGCGCCGGAGTGCCGTCATCGAAGCGATTGGGCACGGCGAACGACATCCACATCGGCAACGCCGAGTCGATGGTGGCGATCGCACCGAGGATGGTCTGCATCTCCGCGATCGTGCTCAGTGTCTCGGCGATCCAGAGGTCGACGTGTGGAGCGAGTGCGCCGACGACGTCGCGGTAGATCGGCGCGGCCCGAACCGGGTCGAACTCGTCGGGTTCGTATGACCCGAACAGCGGCGGCAGCGATCCGGCGACGAGCACGTCCCGGTCGACGGCGTCGGCGGCCTCCCGCGCGCAGCGACCGGCGATGTCGACGAGGCGAACCGCATCGGTGTCGAATCGCTCGTCGCCGAGATGGAACGGTACGACGGCGTAGTTGCTCGTGATGATCACCTGTGCGCCCGCATCGATGAAGTTGCGGTGCGCCCGGACCACCGACGGTGGGTCCTCGATGAGTGCCAGCGCCGACCACTCCGGTTGCCGGAACGGTGCACCGATCCGGCGCAACTCCTTGCCCATGCCACCATCGAGGATCGTGATGTCAGTCACAGGGCGAGACGGTACCCGCGCGCTTGACCGACGAGAGATATTACAGTTACGTTACGGAGCGTCAGCCGATCGCACGCTCGTGCGGTCGTCCACCCCACGGCGGGCAGCCACGGGAGACGAAGACCATGAGTCTCATCAGAGGCGTCACGAACGCCCTCGGTGTCGACGCCAGCGAGTGGTGGGGGCCACTCGGTCGAGCGACTGTGCGCCTCATCGCGCTGGCCGTGCTGGCCGCGCTCGCACTGGCGATCATGCGGCGAATCGTCGCCCGGATCGACGACGAGCGACTTCGCCAGCAGTTGCTGTTCTTCCTCCCCAAGCTGCTCGTCGTCGGGGCCATCGTCGCCGGACTCGTCGTGGTCGGTGTCGACGTGTCGGGGATGGCCGCCGTGATGGCGACGGTCGGCTTCACGGGCGCAGTCGTGTTCACGTCGGTCGGACAGAACCTCGTGGCCGGTGCGATGATCCGGATCGACGATGTCTACCGAGTCGGCGAAACCGTCACGATCGGTGACCTCCACGGCATCGTCGTCTATCGCACCATGCTGCGGACGGAACTCGAACTCCCCGACGGGTCGAAGGCATGGGTGCCGAATTCGTCGTTCCAGGACGGCCAGGTGCTCAATCACAGTCGACTCGGTGGGTGGCGCGTCTGCGTGCAGGTGCCGCTGGACCGTTCCACCGACCGTCTGCTCGCGCAGCAGGTGATGACCCGGGTGATGAGCGAGCTCTCGTGGAACTGTGACTCGAAACCGGCGTTCATCGCGTTCGATCACGTCGGCAGCGAGGCGATGTTCTTCAACGCGTATGCCTGGATCGCCGATCGAACCGAGGAGCCCTGGTACCGCGGGCTGCTCTTGAGCGAACTCGTCGACGCGCTCGAAGATGCCGGCGTGTCCGTGGGTCAGACCACCAATCTCTCACTCGGCGCCAGCCGCCTCGATTCCGAGCGCGCCGCACGGTGATGCCCGAGCATCTCGCTGCGATGCAGCGCCCGAGTCACCGCAAAGGCGTTCGCGCGCTCGCGACGTGATATCGCCAGTCTGACGGCCCTGCCGGGAACGTCTCCTCGTCGCCGACGACCATGTGCTGCGCGAGGATCGCGCGGATCCGCTCGTGAGTTCGCAGCGTGAAGTGCCGGTGCATCTGGATGCCCGAGGTCGCGTACGACGACTCGATCACCTCGTCGCGACCGCCCCACAGTCCGATCGTCACGGGCGCACCGGGTTCGAGGACGCGGACGAACTCGGCGAGTGCCTCGTCGATGCGGTGGTCGGGGACGTGCTGGAACGCGCTCATCGACCAGCCGGCTGGGAAGGCATCATCGCGGAACGGCAGGGCGAACAACGTGGCCGGCACGACTGCGGCGTCGTCGGCTGCGGCAAGGCGGGCGTTTCCGAGCGCGAGGTCGGCCCCGACGTAGTCGACGCCGTGCTCCCGGAACGGTTCGAGGTCACTCGCTGGGCCGGACCCGATGTCGACGACCGAACGCCGCGCCTCGGACGCCACCAGGGTCGCGAAGCCTCGACAGATGCGGGTTCGTCGATCACCGTGTGCCGGGCGGAGGCGTTGCTCGGCTTCGGCCTCGTAGTACCGGCGGAGCCGCTGTTCGATCGGATCCACGGGTCGGTTCCGCAGTACGGCGATCAGTCGATCTGGTACTGGACGGCCATGCGCTGGGCGATCAGCGGCTTGATCGACTCGGCGATCACCGCGACGTGATCAGGGTGATCGCGGTACTCGACGTAGTCGTCGGCGGACGCGAACTCGGCAACGATCGCGTAGTCGGCGTTGCCATCCGACAGCCCGAGATCGGCGCCGTGTTTGTACGCAGCGATCGTCGGCAGGGTCGCAACACGAGCGTTGAGCTCGACGGCCATCGCGTCGACCTGTGCATCGGTGACGCCGTCGGCCCAGGTGAACAGCACAGTGTGGCGAATCATCACCTCAGTGTTGCAGGAAGTCAGCGACCTCGCCGCTGCAGATCAAACCGACGCAGCCAGGCGCAGCACTTCGTCTTCGGGGATCGCACCGAACCAGCGACCGAGCTCGGATCCGTCCGGCGCGAGGAGCACCACGGTCGGCTGACCGGAGATGCCGAACGCGTTCCACGACTGGAACGAACCGTCCCACAGCATGGTGAACGACTGAGTCCCGAAGTCGTTGACGAAGTCGATGGCTTCGCCGTAGCTGTCCTGGGTGCCGAAGCCGATGACCTCGACCTCTTGGAGATGATCTCGAGCGAACTGCTCGACGTCGGGAGCCTCCCGACGGCAGGTGGGTCAATGCGGTGCGTAGGTCCAGAGCAACACTGGTCGATCCGACGGGAGGATGTTCGCCAGGTTCGCCTTGGTTTCGCGGCCGACGTCATCCACGACGAGATCGGGAAACGGGTTGGCGTCGAACTGCGATGCCGCGTCGGCCGATTCGGCGAACGCTCGACCTCCGAGTTCGGCCGGCACCGGTGTCTCGGGCACCGCTTCGACCGGAGGTTCTGCTTCGGTGGGCGCTGACTCGGCGGGGACGTCGTCGACGACGTCGGCAGCGCCGTCAGTCTCGGCGGGCGACTCGATCGGCGCTGCTTGCGTGGCGCTCGGCTCGGCGGTGACGGAGTCATCCGAGTCGGAGAAATCGTCGCTCGGCTCGGCGGCGGGTGCCGCGTCGGTTGCTGGAGCGTTCGCCGT
>JBGCFW010000310.1:0-3384 GCA_045107155.1 Ilumatobacter sp.
CTTGCCTTAACCGGCGGTGCGCGTTGCACCCAACCGGCCCGGGTTCCCGTTCGTCGTCTTCGCCGAGCCCGCCTGACGCCGGAGCCGCGGCCTTACGTCGCGCGCCCGATTCGGTTCACGAGTGCACGAACGTCCACACTCGGGACGTGGGAGGAGCGACCCGAACGATGCACGACGCGGTGGTGCTCGATGCCGTTCGCACCCCCTTCGGCCGCCGTGACGGATCGCTGTCGCACTGGCACCCCGTCGAACTGGCTGCCGAGACGTTGACCGCACTCGTCGACCGAACCGGCATCGACGAGTCGGAAGTCGACGACGTGATCGTCGGCTGCGTCATGCAGGTCGGCGAGCAAGGTACGAACGTCGCACGAAGCATCGTGCTCGCTGCCGAGTGGCCCGAGCACATCCCCGGGACCACGATCGATCGACAGTGCGGATCGGGCCAACAGGCGATCCACTTCGCTGCGCAAGGCGTGATGGCAGGTGCGTACGACGTGGTCGTCGCAGGCGGCGTCGAGGTGATGACCCGCGTGCCGATGGGGGCCTCCACGGCGGACGGTCGCTACGGGTTCCCGTTCGGCCCGAGCGTGAGCGCTCGCTATGCGGAGCGCGGCGGGCTGGTACCCCAGGGCGAAGCGGCGGAACTGATCGCCGACGACCGCGGCTACACCCGTCGACAGCTCGACGAGTACGGCTTGCTCAGCCAGGAGCGTGCGCGTCGCGCTCAGATCGAAGGACGCCTCGAACTCGAGATCATCTCGGTGTCCGATGACGACGGTGATGCGATCCGCCACGACGAGGGCGTGCGTGACACGTCGCTCGACGAGCTGGCCTCCCTCGAGCCGTCGTTCCGGCTCCGGTCGACCGGGGGCCGCGCTACGGCCGGCAACTCCTCGCAGATCACCGATGGGGCCGCCTCGGTGCTGATCGCGTCGGCGACCGCGGCAGAACGACTCGGAGTGCGGCCGCGAGCCCGAATCGTCGACTTCGCCGTTCTGGGCGATGACCCGCGGATGATGCTGACCGCGACCGTGCCGGCGACGAGGAAAGTGCTCCAACGCGCCGGACTGACCGTCGACGACATCGACCTGTTCGAGGTGAACGAAGCCTTCGCCGCCGCGGTGCTGATGTGGCTCGACGAGATCGGTGATGACGCGTCGGGCTCGCGCCCGGGTGAACTCATCGACCGCGTCAACGTCAACGGGGGAGCGATTGCGCTCGGGCACCCGCTCGGGGCGACCGGTACTCGACTCTGCGGTGCGCTCGTGAACGAACTCGAACGCACCGACGGCCGCTACGGCCTGCAGGTGATCTGTGAAGGCGGTGGCATGGCCAACGCCATGATCATCGAACGCTGCTGACCGCACAGCCGACCACGCTGGTGGAACGCATGGAACACGCGCTGTCGGCATGGCGCGCCGTGGCCGTGACGTGTGCGAGGTCGTGACCGCGAGCGTTCGCGCGCTGCGTGGTGGATTTGGCCGATCCAATGCGGTACGAGTAGGCGGTATCGTGACTCGATGCCCGAGCTCGCCACCGTCATCTGGGTGGGATTCGGCGTCTTCATGGGATGGGGCCTGTGGAAAGTGGGCATCGGGATGCTCCGCAGTTTCTCCCAGCTCCCGCCCGAGCCGCCGCCCAGCGGTGAACTGCGCAAGATCAAGCGGAACTACCGCTGCGACGTGTGTGGTGTGGAGCTCCGCATGACCATGGCGCCCGACGAAGACCCGCCACCGCCGCGCCACTGCCTGGAGGACATGCGAGAGGAAGCGCCCGTCTTCGAATAGTTATCCACAGGCTGTGGGAAACTCTGGGGAGAACCACACTGATGTGATTCGGCCGCGGATCGTGAGATTCGTCAGCGAACTGCCACGAGAAGCGACGGCATGTGCGTTCGTGAAGGATCGCCACGAAGGGTGACGAAATCCCACGCATTCGGGCGCTGACCTGGGCCCGGGCGGCGTGGCGCCGCTATTCCCACTTGGTGGCGAACCAGAGTCCGCCCAGAATGCACACGAGGCCCACGCCGGTGAACCAGCGGTTCGCTTCGCCGACCAAGTAGCCGGCCATGATCACCAGGCCGCCCACGATCAGCAACGCGCACATGAGCACGGGGATCAGGTTCGGCGGGATCAGCTGACGACGCTGAGCCTTCGGGGTGTAGCGCGACGAGGCAGCCACCTCGTGATGGCTCGACTTGTAGTCGCCGTCATCGGACGTGCTTGCTCGACGCGTCGACTCGCCGGGTCGGGTGCCCTTGGGAGTGACGCGTCCGCCGCCCGTCTTTCGCTTCGGAGGTGCCATCGGTCGGACAGTGTAGGCGACACAATCGAAGGCGTCGCCCCCGAAGTCCGCGGGCCAGACTGGGGTGATGCGCGTTCTCGTCATCGACAGCTACGACAGCTTCGTCTACAACCTCGTGCAATACCTCGGTGAGCTCGGGGCTGAGCCGGTCGTGGTTCGCAATGACGACGTCACCGTCGAGGACGCCGTCGCGCTCGCGCCCGATGGTGTGCTGCTCTCGCCGGGGCCGGGGCGACCCGAGTCGAGCGGCATCATCTGTGATGCCATCGGCGCGTTCGCCGCGACCGACACGCCAGTGCTCGGCATCTGTCTCGGGCATCAGGCGATCGGCCACGTGTACGGCGCCGATGTGGTGTCGGCGCCCAGCCTCATGCACGGCAAGACCTCACAGATCGAACACGAAGATGGTGGGGTGTTCGCGGGCCTGGTCTCGCCGCTCACCGCGACTCGCTACCACTCGCTCACGCTCGACCCTGCATCGATCCCCGACGAGCTCGACGTGACCGCGCGTTCCACCGACGGGGTGGTGATGGGTGTCCGTCATCGTGAGCACGACGTCGAAGGCGTGCAGTTCCATCCCGAGAGCATCCTCACCGCGTCGGGTCACGACCTGCTCCGCAACTGGCTCGCCCGTCTCGGCTGACCTCGGCCCGCCAGCAGGTCACGTGCGTCGGAGCGGGTCAGACCCACTCCGACACGGTCACGTGTCGGCGGTGGTGGGTGCAGCCGTGGTGGGCGCTGCGGTCGTTGGCGCAGCCGTGGTGGGTGCAGCCGTGGTGGGCGGAACCGTCGTCGGCGGGATCGTCGTCGGCGGCACCGTCGTGGTGGTCGTCGTCGTAGTTGTGGTGACCGCCTCGCGGGCTTGGCCGACCACGATCGTGACCGTCGAACCGGGCTCCAACTCCGTCGCTGCGGCGGGGGTCTGCGAGATCACGCGGCCGTCGTCGGAGCTGCCTGGCGAGACTTCCTGGAACTGCGTGTCCACGTTGAACCCGCGGTCGCGCAGCTGGTTCGTGGCGTTGCCCTGCGTGAGTCCTTCGACCACGGGGACCAGCACCGGCGCGGCACCGGCTGACACGC
>JBGCFW010000311.1:0-18483 GCA_045107155.1 Ilumatobacter sp.
AGGCTCGGTCAGCGGAGGCTGATGGAACCGTCGCCCGCCGTGGTGGAGCCGACGACGGCCGCGGTGTGTCCCGATGCGGTGAGCTCGGCGACGGCAGCATCGGCCGCGTCCGGGGTCACACCGAACACCAACCCTCCCGAAGTCTGCGCATCGGCGAACAGCAGCAGCGTCGTGTCGTCGTGCGGGCCAGCGTCGACGCGGTCACCGATCCAGCTCAGGTTCCTCCGCGTCCCGCCGGGGATCATCCCTTCCGCAGCGAGGTCCTTCGAGCCGGGGAGGAAGGGCGTCGCTTCGACATCGACGGTGACGTCGACGCCAGATTCGACGGCCATTCGGCCGAGGTGACCGAGCAGACCGAAGCCCGTGACATCGGTGCATCCGGTCGCACCGGCTTCTACGGCGATCCCGGAGGCCGCCGCGTTCAGCTTCGACATCGACGCCACCGCAGCATCGGCGACCTCCACCGAGGCCAGACCGTTCTTGATCGCTGTGGTCACGACGCCGACGCCGAGCGGCTTCGTGAGGATGAGCGTTTGTTGTGGGCGCAGCCCAGCGTTGGTCATCATGCGAGCTGGGTCGACCTCACCGACCACGCACATGCCGTACTTCGGTTCGGGGTCGTCGATCGTGTGACCGCCGACGACGAGAAATCCGGCCTCGGCGGCCACGTCGTTGCCGCCGGCCATCACCTCGCCGAGCAGGTCGGTGGAGAGCTGATCGACGTTCCACCCGACGAGGTTGAGCGCGACCAGCGGCCGCGCACCCATGGCGTACACGTCGCTCACGCTGTTCGCCGCGGCCACGCGGCCCCACGCGCGTGCATCGTCGACGACGGGGGTGATGAAGTCGGCGGTCAGCACGATCGCTCGGTCGGGCGCGATTCGGTAGACCGCTGCGTCGTCACCGGTCTCGGTGCCGACCAGCAGGTTCTCGTCGGTGACTGGGTTCATGTGGCGCACGACGTGCGCCAGCTCGCTCGGCGCGAGCTTGCAGCCTCAACCAGCGCCGTGGCTGAACTGAGTGAGCCGCGGCGCCGGGGTCGAATCGGTCATTTCGTCAACCTAGCGATCGTGCCGCTCGCCACCTCGGTGACCCAGCGCGCACGAGGCCGCATCGAGCGTGGAGAGCACCGGCCGGCGCAACGAACGCAGCGTGGCGACGCGTCCCGACCGAGAACGAAGTGAGTGGCAGCCGGTACGTCGCGCCGCACTACCTTGACGACCCATGGCCCACGTCAGCGCCGTTCACCACATCGCCACCGCCACCAACGACCTCGATCGCTTCATGGCCTTCTACGCCGAGGTGTTCGAGCTCGACCCGAAGCCGGGGTTTCCGATGGACACCCCGGTCGGGCGCATCGCGTTCTACGACCTCGCCGGCGTCGAAGTGCAGGTCGTCGAGTCCGGAACCATCGACCCGGCCCCTGCCGAGGCACCCGCGATCCTCCTGCAGCAGGATCTCCGGCTCGACCACTTCACGCTTCGCATCGACACCCCTGCTGCGTTCGAAGCGGTGAAGGACGCACTCGTCGCGCGCGGGGCGTCCGACGGCGCCGTCATCGACTTCCGCGGCGCCGACCTCCTGGCCTTCACCGACCCCGACGGCCATCGGATGGAAGTCATCCACGTCCCGGCCGCCTGAGCCGACTTCCGCCATGTCCGAACGGGCTGCCGTCGACGTCCACGTCCGTCGGTCGATCGAAGCACGCTGCCCGGAGCGCACCTTCTCGGCGGGCGAGGTGCTGATGCACGTCGGTGACACCGACCGCTCGTGCTATTTCATCGTGAGCGGCGAAGTGATCGCGACGTCGGTCTCGACCCAGGGGTCGACCGTCGTGCTGAGTCGGCGGACCGCCGGCAGCCTCGTCGGCGACTTGGCTGCACTCGACGGCGCCCCGCGATCCGCAACGATCACGGCCCGGTCCGAGGTCGTCGTGCGGGTCGTGTCGTGGCAGCAGATGGAGGCGCTGCTCATCGAGCATCCTGCCTGGGCCGTTTCGATGCTGCGCGATCTCGCGACCCAGTTCCGAGCGCTCACGGAACGGTTCGCCTTGCTCAGCGAGGATCTGAGAAGCCGGGTCGTCGAGGTCCTCACCATCCACGCCGCCGAGACCGGCGACCCGGCATTCCGGTCGAGCCGTCAGGAGTTGGCAGGTTGGGTTGGCGCGACTCGCGAGGCCACGACCCGAGTCCTTCGACAACTCGAGGCCGAGGGACTTGTTCGCCTCGGGCGTGGCATGGTGACCGTCGTCGACCAGCGCTCACTCGAGGAATCTTCGTCCGCGTGATCCAGATCACAGACGGGACGCGAATCGTCCCTCATGATCGAGCCAGCGGACGGGAGTTCGTGCCACGCACCGATGAGTCGACTCCTCGCTGGGGATTCAGCGAACGAACTCGACCAGCGGCGTGGGAGTCGCTGTGGCCGGCCCGGGCGGGGTCGACCACAGCGACTCCGCCCCTCCCGACGCTTCGCTCGCGCGATCGGTGGCGTCAGCCTCGAGCTTCGGGGCCACGCTCGAGCGAGCCGTGCTCATCGACGGGCAGACCGGTGAGCAAGGCGACCGCAACCGCCACCGAGACGAAGCACGCGCCGATCGCCCACCGATACCCACCTGTGGTGTCGATCAGCCATCCGGCGGTCGGCGCCCCGATCAGCGCACCGATGCCGGGTCCGGTGTAGAGAAGGCCGAGGATCGAGCCGAGCCCGGCGACGCCCATCCGATCGGCGATGACGACGGGTCCGAGTGCCACGAATCCGCCGTAGCCCACGCCGAGGACGAGGACGAACAGCACCAGCATCGCGTACGACGAACCGGCCACGAACCAGATGGCGTAGCTCAGCCCGAGGATCGCGATGCAGGCCCGGTAGAGGCGAAACGACCCGAAACGGCGGACGAGCGACCCGAATCCGACTCGTGAGACCACGCTCGACGCACCGAGGATCCCCACGAGGACCGCGGCTGCCACCGCTTCGACGCCGCGGTCTTTCGCATACTGCCCGACGAACACGAACGGGACGAACAGCGCGAGTCCCTGCACGAACGCCGAGAGCCCGATCCGGCGGAACACAGGGCTCGACAACGCGTCGGCGAACCGTGAGGGTTGAGGCGAGCCATCACCCGGCGGTCGCGCCATCAACGGGATACACGCGAGCAGCACCGCGCCGCCGACCAACGCGAGATACACGTAGGTGTCACGCCAGCCGTACCGGTTGATCAACGCGGCCGACAACGGTGACATGACCGAGGTGCCCACCCCGATCCCTGCGACCGCAAGGCCGACGGCGATCGCACGGTGCTTGACGAACCAGCCACCGACCACAGCGACCATCGGGACGTAGCCGCATGCGGCAGCGATCCCGACGCCGAGTCCGTAGGTGACGTACCCGAGCCCGAGTGACTGCACCCGGCTGGTCGCGAGGAGACCAACGGTGAGCGCGACGGCGCCGATGAGCAACACGATGCGCGGTCCGAACCGGTCGGAGATGCGCCCGGTGACGATGCTCAGCGAGAAGAACAGGAACGTGGTGACTCCGAAGATCACCGCGGTGGCTCCGTTGGCCGCGTCGAACTCTTCGGCCATCGACTCGAAGAACGCTCCGAACGAGTACGCCGTGCCGAGCGAGATCCCGGACGCGAGGAACGCGGCGACGACGGTAAGCCATGCCCGCGGCGAGTCGACTGCAGCGGCGGCGCCTGTGTCCAGCGTCAGCCCCGAGCGATCGCGTCGAGGATGATCTGCGCAAGTTCGGGCGCTGCATCCTCCTGGAAGAAGTGATGCGCATTCTCAACGGTCACGTGTGGTTGACCGGATGCCCCCGGCACCAGCTTCACGAACGGTGCATCGCCGCCCGCGGTGACCGGGTCCTTGTCGCTGAAGCAACACAGGAACGGCTTCTCCCACGCCGTGAAGACCTCCCATGCCGCTCGGTTCGCGGCCGCGGCGGGATCGTCGGGCGACGTCGGTACGAGGGTCGGGAAGATCCGGGCGCCGGCCTTGTAGGTCTCGTCGGGGAACGGCGCGTCGTAGGCAGCGACTTCGCCCGGCGTGAGCTCGGTGACCGTCGCACTGTTCAGGAGGAAACCGATGTCGAACACGTCGGTGGTCTGGCTGAAACGCTGCCACGCGAGGAACGCGTCGCTCGGAGCGTTGTCGCCGGTCGGCAGGCCCGTGTTGCCGACAATGACCCGGTCGAACCGATCGGGGTTCTCGGCGACGAGGCGCAATCCGACGAGTCCGCCCCAGTCTTGGCCAAAGAAGGTGGCGTTCTGGAGATCGAGATGATCGACCACCGCCGCTTGCATCCATGCGACGTGTCGTTCGTAGGTGTAGTCCGACTGCTCGGTCGGCTTGTCGCTCTTCCCGAACCCGACGAGGTCGGGGGCAATCACCCGATGGCCTGCAGCGGTGAGCGTCGGGATCATCTTCCGGTACAGATAACTCCACGACGGCTCTCCGTGCATGCATAGCACCACCGATCCCTCGACCGGTCCCTCGTCGAGGTAGTGCACGCGCAGTGTGCCCCCGTCCTGGTCGTCGACGTCGACGTAGCGCGGTGGGAACGGGTAGTCGTCAAGCTCGGCGAATCGCTCGTCCGGAGTGCGCAGTGTCTGCATGGAACCGATCGTGGCAGACGACGCCTTCGGCGTTCGCAGCGGGTCGTCGCGGTTCTCGCGCAGGCCCAGAATCGAACGCGAAACTCCTGGTGAATGACCAGGTCCGCGATTCACAGGTCGGTAGCGTCGCATTGATGTTCGGACTTGCCTGGACACGCCACTCAGCGACCCGAGCGGCCCTTGCAGCGACCGGACTGTTGGCGTTCTCGGCGTGCTCGAACTCGGTCACGGTCGACCCGAGCCCGGCTCTGGCCGAGGCCCTCGGGCCCGCCTCGGTCGACCGACCCGGTGCGAACTCGGCCAAGACGCCGAGCGTCTCGCCGCCCCAGGCCACGACGTCGACGACCGCTGCACCGACCACGTCGGCCGCTCCGACGACCACCGAGCCACCCAGCCGATTCTTCGACGACGCATGCGTGGTCGAAGTTGGCCCGGCTGACACCTTCGAGACGATCGTCGCGCGTGCCGACGACGGCGAGACGGTGAATCGGGTGTCGGTGCGCACCGAGAACGGGCTCCTCAACGAAGCCCTGGCGGTCGGCGACACGCTCGACGTGTGCCCGGGCAACGGTCTCGACGACGTGACAGGCGAGCAGCGCGAGGACCCGGACGCCGAGATCGTCAGCGCGGCAGTGACCGCGAACGTGGAGCGGCAGCAGGAACGCCTCAACGAACTCTTCGCCCCGTTCGGTACACGCGAGCTCGGCATCGACGGCGTGTCGGGCCCGATCACGCGACAGCATCTGTGCGCCGCCCGACTCGCGCTCGGATTCGAAGCATCGACGACCCCCATGCCGGCGGGGAGCGACGAGGAACTCGCGTTGTTCGCAGCCGAGGCGCTCGTACCGCCGCCGATGGCAACGGTCGATCAGGATCGCTGGGCCCTCATCGATCAGACCTGTCAGTTCATGTTCGTCGGCGCGGTCGACGCGTTGGTGTTCGCATTCCCGACCTCGACGGGAGAATCAGGACACCAGACCCGAAATCGGGAACGGAACCGCGCCTTTCGCTTCGACCCGGCGTTCGATCGGGGCGGCTGGCACGACTCCTCGGAGTTCCCGGTGTCGGTCGACAACCCACTGAACGGCAACATGTACAAACCGATCTACTTCGACGGCGGACAGGCGATCCACGGTGCGAACAATGTGCCGACGAGCCCGCAATCGAAGGGTTGCGCTCGCCTGACCGTCCAGCATCAGGACATGTTGGTCGGTTGGCTCGGACTCGCCGGCGACACGGCACCCACCTGGAGCAAGTCGGCGATCAAGTTCACGGTGAGCGTCCAGGGCGCCTACGTTCCCGACCCGCCTCCGGGGGCCCAACCCGACGAGCCCGGCGAGCCACCTGAACAGACGCGTGCGGAGGACGAGTCGAGCGACTCGGATCCCGAGGTCGCCAACGAGCCCGAGGACTCCGAAGAGCTTGCCGGCGAGGACGATCCCGCCGACACCGAGGACCCGACCGGAGCCGTCACGCCCGAGAGCGACGATGCCGATGACGATGACGATGCTGGCTCAGGCGATCCCGCCGACACCAACGATCCGATCGACGCCGACGGCTGAGCCCTCTCGGTCCGCCTCAGAGCTCGCCGGTGAGCGCAGCGTTGTCTGACGGTAGGGGCCGGCGCGTCATCTCGAGGTGAAGTGGCGAGTCGTCGCGGGCCGGATGCGCCAGGACGACATCGAGGTCGAGCTCGATCCCGAGGCCGGGGGCGGTGGGCGGCACGACGTACCCGGCGTCCCAATCGAGCGGTTCGACGATGACGTCGTCGTGGAACGCCGTCTGAATCGTCTCGAGCAGCAAGAAGTTGGGCATCGAAAAACCAACGTGCGCTGCGGCTGCGTGCGCGACGGGCCCGCAGTAGATGTGTGGCGCCACCTGGGCGTTGAACGACTCGGCGAGCGCACTGATCTTCTTCAGCTCCCAGATGCCGCCGCAGCGACCGACGTTCGGCTGCAGGATCCGCACCCCGGCGCGCAAGGCGTCGTTGAACTCGCGTCGCGTCGACAAGCGCTCCCCCGCCGCCACCGGAATCGACGTGGCGGCAGCCACTTCGCCGAGCGCGTCGACCTGATCAGGCGGACACGGCTCTTCGAACCAGAGCGGATCAAACGGCTCCAAGCGGCGAGCGAGGCGTATCGCCGACGACGTGGTCATCTGTCCGTGGGTCCCGAACAGCAGATCGGCGCGGTCACCGACGGCATCACGGATCGCACGGGCGTTGGCTTCGCTCCGCGCCAGCTCGGTCAACGACAGCTCGCGACCACCCTGGAACGAGTACGGCCCGGCAGGGTCCTGCTTGACCGCCGTGAACCCCTGCTCCACGTAGTCGAGCGCTCGGGCGGCCGCCGCGCCGGGATCGTGATAGACGTCGACGTCATCGGCGGGATCGATCGAGGGGTCCGAAACGCTGTGCGGGTACAAGTACGTGTAGGTGCGGAGGCGATCGTGGAAGCGACCGCCGAGCAACTCGTACACCGGGACGCCGTGCGCCTTGCCGACGATGTCCCAGCACGCCATCTCGATGCCGCTGAAGACACCCATCATCGACACGTCGGGCCGCTGTGTGAATCCGGCCGAGTAGACCCGACGGAACATCGTTTCGACATGATGCGGGTCGAGGCCCACGACGTGTCGTTCGAACACGTCGACGACCATCGCCTCGACCACTCGTGGTCCGAAAGGAACGCCGTAGCACTCGCCGACGCCGACCACTCCGTCGTCCGTCGTGACTTCGACGAGCGTCCAGAACGACCCCCCGATACCGGTCGGCGGAGCCGTCGTGAACGCCCGCACCGACTCCAACTTCACGAGTCGGCCCCGATGACGATCACGTTGCGGCGCGCCGCACCAGATCTCGTCGACGCGATCGCGTCATTGATCTCGTCGAGCGACCACCGCTGCGAGACGAGCTCGTCGAGGAGCAACTCGCCCTGCAGATAGAGGTCGGTGAGCCGCGGCACGTCGCGACGGAGGTCGGTCGACCCGAGGAACGAACCGACCACCTTCTTCGCATTTCCGGCGAAGCCACTCGTCTCGATCGATGCGTGCGCGCCCGACCGGGTCATGCCGACCACGACAACCGTGCCACCGTTGCGTGCGAGGTCGATCGCCTGCTCGATGGCCGCCGTCGACCCGACCGTGACGACGACGAAATCCGCACCTCGACCGTCGGTCAGCGCGCCGAGAGCAGCGCTGACATCAGCCTCGTCACCGCGGATCGTGTCGGAGGCTCCGAACTCGACGGCATCGGCGAGCTTCGCGTCGGACACGTCGATCGCCACGATCGGCGCCGCACCGGCGACTCGCGCACCCTGGATCGAGTTCAACCCCACACCACCGGCACCGATCACCACGACACTCGCGCCAGGCGGCACGTCGACGGTGTTGGCAACGGCACCGAAACCTGTGGCCACGCCACAGGCCAGCAGCGCGGCCGCCTCGAAGCTGACGGCGTCTGGCACCTGTTCGACCTGGCTGTGGTGGACGACGACTCGCTCGGCGAACGCTCCCGTGTAGACCCCCTGCGCGACGTCCACCCCTGAGGCGTCACGAAGCCGCGCTTCGTTGGCGATGGCGAAATCACTGCGCGTCTCGCACAGATGCGTCTCACCGCGGTCACAGAAGAAGCACGATCTGCAGGACCGCAGCAGCGACACCATGACCCGGTCGCCGGTCGAGACTCTGTCGACGTCGCTGCCGACGGCGACGACGACGCCGGCAGCCTCGTGGCCATTCACGACGGGGAGCGATCCACCCCACGCGCCATCGTTCGCGTGGAGGTCGCTCGCGCAGATCGCCACCGCTCGGATGTCGACGGCGACCTCGTCGGAAGCCGGCGGGTCGATCGTGAGGGTCTCGATCTGCAACGGTGCGCCGAACTCGCGACACACGGCTGCTCGAATCTCGGTCAAGGTGGATGGCGAGGTCATGAACTCTCCGTTCGTGGGGCGGCCGCATCGCCGTACAGCAACGCCGGGCCGGTGGAGACCATGGGCACCAGCAACCCGGTGGTCAGGAAGGTCAACGCGACGAACGTCCACAACGGCAACGACCCGAGCGCGACGAGCAGCCCGAGCTGCAGGGCACTGTTGATCAAGAACGCGACGCCGAAGAGAACGACGAGCGTGAAGAGGGTGCGCCACCATCGACCCTCCACGAGCTCTCCGCTCCGACGAAGTGCTGCGCGCCCGGTGAGTTCTTCGGTGACGACGACGGGGACGATGAATTGATAGCGGATCAACTGTCGAACCGCGAGCGGCAACCCGACGACGGTGAGCGCGAGGATGACGACGATCGCGGCGCTCAGCCCCGTGGTCCAGAGCAGCGACCACAGCCGACGGCGGACCAGGCGCATCGCCTCGATGATCGACTCGTCGTGGTCGGCACTCTCGAGGTGCCAATAGGCCGAGACCGACGCCGTCATGAAGAAGGCCATGACCGAGGTGAAGACGGCCGCGACCGACTGGGCCGCCCCGAACGAATCGATCCATCCGACCAGTGCGACGATCACGGCGAGTGGCAGATACAGGCCGGCGAACACCGCGAGTGCTCCACGCGACGACACGTACGCACCGAAGGCGCCGCGCAGCATCTGGCCGACGCGTCGGCGCCGGCGCAAGGGCGTGGGCGGCTGACGCGACCAGTCCGTCTGGGCCACGAGGAACCGAATGCCGAGGAAGGCGAGCGCACCGAGAACCAGGGTTCTCGTCGGTGAGACCTGGAACTGTCGGAGTTGATCAGATCCGAAGTTCACGACCGAACAGAACGTGTCGAGGACCGTGTCGTTGGTCTCGTCCCCTCCGGGGATCTCCACGCTGGCGCCGCGAAGGTCGTCGTGCCAGTCGATCGGACGCGACCACTGGTCCTTCGTGTTGGGGCCCGTCGGTCCGTTGAACGGACCACTCCCCCGCTCGCCCCATCGCCCGGTGAACGCAAGCCATGCGAACGGGTCGTCGGGTCCTTCGACAGAATCCGGGAGCACCGCGACATCCGGATCCAGTTCGACCGTCTCGTTGGCCGTCGTGTCACAGCCGAACCCTTCGGTCCCCCGTCGTCCCAGAAAAACCGCCGACTCGAAGTAGCTCGCATGCGAGCCCCGGGAGGAGTAGACGACCGGCCGGTCTCCGATGCGCTCGAGCGCACCGTCGTCCCAATCCGAGCGCTCACCGCCTTCGTGCTGCGCATAGCCGACGCTCGTCGGGCCGACTCGGAGCGCCTGCTCGGCGTCTTCGGCATCGAAGAGCAGCTGGACGAACTCCCAGTCACTCTCGTGTTTGTTGTTCCAGTCGTTGTAGTACCAGTACAACCAGAACTGCAGCGCCAGCTTGCCCGGCCGATCCGGTTGGGCGACCACGTGGGCATAGACCAGTGCCGATTCGCCGGAGCTGTACGCGTCGAAATCGCGCTCGTAGACGCACCCGGGCGACAGCGACTGCCCGTTGAAGTCAAGGAAGAACCCTTCGCCTCGACCGAACAGGTCAGCCGCAGAGGGGCCGCGGGTGACCACCGGGTCACCGACCCCGGCTTGTCGGAGCAGCACGTCTTCGTTGTCGAGCACGAGATCGACCGACATCGGTGCGAACGACTCGCCGTTCTCATCGCACGGACCGTCTTGCGCGGCGATCCGGATCAACGGTGCATACCTGCGAGCCAGCTCTGCTTCTGCCTCGCCCTCTGTCTGTGCAGCAGCGCTGCTTCCGGTGAGCAGCGTGATGGCAGCGACCGCAACAGCGAGAACGATTGGGAACCGCACGTAGGAAACGTAGCCCCAACCGACCGTGGGACCGCGGTGTCCGAAGTCGGGTCAGTGAGCGAAGCGCTCCCGATTGCGGCAGAGCAGCTCGGTGATCGTCGCAGCGTCGGCCGGGCGAGCGAGGTGGTACCCCTGCGCCAGCTCGACCCCACTGTCGACGAGCAGCTGAAGCTGTTGCTCGGTTTCGACACCTTCCGCGAGGACTGTGTGGCCGAGCGACTCGCCGAGTCGAACCACACCGTCGAGCAATCGGGCTTTGCGCTCGTCTTCGACCGCTCCGGCGATGAATGCCTGATCGAGCTTGAGCACTTCGAAGGGAATCTCGCTCAGTCGAGCGAGCGACGAGTGTCCGACGCCGAAGTCGTCGACTGCCAGGTCGACACCGAGGTGGCCGAGCGTGGTGATCGCCGAAGCGATGCCGGTCGTGTTGATCGCGCGTCGTTCGGTCACCTCGAGCATCAGCTGGTGGTGGTTCAGCTCGTAGCGCGACAACACGATACGCAACGACTCGACGAGCGAGTCGTCGGTGAGTTCTCGCGGTGCGATGTTCGCGGACATCCGGAACGTCCCATCGACGACACCATCGTCCATCCACTTCCGGAGTTGCCGGACGGAACGCTCGATCATGTACCGGTCGACAGGGCCGATCATCCCGTTGGCTTCGGCGATCGGGATGAACGTTCCCGGTGGCACCATCTCGCCCGCACGGTTCCATCGCACGAGCGCTTCGACGGCGACGATGCGACCGGTCGCCACCTCGACCACCGGCTGGAAGTGCGGTTCGAGTTCCTCGTGTTCGAGCGCGATGCGAAGGCTGCGATCGATCTCGAGGCGCGTCTCGGCCCGTGTCCGATGTTCACTCCTGGACAGTTCGTACCGCGCCCGCCCGTTCGCCTTCGCGTCGTACATCGCAGCATCGGCGTCACCGAGGACCGTCGACGGGTCGTCCCCGTGCCGGGCGAACGCAACACCGATGCTCGCCGAGACGTGCACGCCGCGCCCGTTCAGCTCGAACGGTTCGGTCAGCATGAACGAGATTCGCTCGACCGCGGCGCGAACCGAGTCTTCGTCGGTGGTGTCACGCAGCAAGATCACGAACTCGTCGCCACCGAAGCGAGCCAGGAAGTCGCGACCCCGCACCGCCTGGCGGAGCCGGTCTCCGACGGCGACCAGCAGCTGATCGCCGACCTGATGTCCGAGTGAGTCGTTGATCGTCTTGAAGTTGTCGACGTCGCAGAAAGCGACGGCCATCGACGCGCCCCGCGGTTTCAGGCTCGCGACGAGTTCACGGGTGAGGGCTTTTCGACTCGGCAGACCGGTCAGGTCATCGGTGCGTGCCAGTCGAGTGAGCAACGCCGATTGTTCCCGCTGCTCCGTCACATCGTGGACGTGCATCACGAAGCGAGCTGCGTCGTCCGCGCCGATCAGCCGGGTCGATGCCTCGAACGTCCGGTCTGGCACACCGGCGAAGCGGATGTCGACCGTGGACGATGAGCCGTCAACAGCGCCGGTCGCCTCGGTGATCAGCCCGTCCAAGAGCGCACGATCTTCGTCGACGAGCGCATCGCGTAATCGCTCACCGACACCGAGCGACGGACGCCGGAGCGTGGACAGCACGTCGTTTGCCAACACGACGCACCCATCCGCATCGAGGAGGCCGATGCCGGTCGGTGCGCTCTCGAGTGCGGCGATGAACCGACCCTCGGCGCGGCGGCGGGCGGCCTCGGACTTGGCTTGCTCGGTGATGTCCCTCGTGAGCACCAACGTCGCGGGCCGTCCTTTGAACACCACCGGAGTCGTGCACGCCTCCGTCTCGCGGAAGTTGCCGTCGAGCCGGACGACTCGCTCACGAAGGAAGTCGGTCCGTTCGCCGTCGAGGGTCACCGCAACGCGAGCGATGCCCAGGTCGCGCTGTTCCTCGACCAGGAACTCGATGGCGGGTCTCGAGCGAATTTCCTCGAGCGACCGAGCGCCGAGCAGGGTCAAGCCTGCCGGATTCGCAAACGCGTGGACGCCGTCCTGGATGACGAAGATCGCCTCGGGCGACATCTCGACGATGCTCTCGAACCACGCCGGGTTCGTGCTCGACACGCCGTCGAGCGTGCCGACCGAAACCGACGGAAGAGGCGTGGACATACCGGTGTCATCGACGCCGAACCGCGATCACTTGAGTACGGATCTGTCCGGAAAATGTCAGTCGTTGGCGTCGGTCCACCCGACCGACGAGTCGGTGACGGCGGTATCGAGCAGATGGAAGCGCCGACCGGTCACCTCCACGGGCACGATGCGAATCCACGCCGACCGATCGACGTCGACCCATGGGTACAGGGGCAGCTGATCTGCGTGCTTGATTTCTCGATGGCTCTCGACAAAGCGGCCGAATCCCTTGATCAGCACACTCCATGCGTCGCCTTGCGAGGGCTCGAACCCATCGATTTCGAAGGCGACGCGTTCGAGGTGCGGTGCGGCTGAGATCTTGCTCTCGGTCCGGGTCCGGAACACGATCGAGTGCCCGTCGACCAGGTAGTTCACGGGATAGATCGCAGGCCGGTCGTCGTGGTGCACACCGAGACGTCCGACCGTCGTACGCCGCAGCCGTTCCCAGCAGGCTTCTTCGGAAAGGATCTCGGTGCCGGGTGCGGGTTCGGTCATACGACGAGTCGACCACGGCCTCTTCGCCCCCGCAACGGACAAAGGTCCTGTTGCAGCGCAGACATCGGTTCGGGACGTTCGGCCCTCCCGCCGAAGGCTCCCGTCGGGTTGGCTCGACCTCATGACGACGATCAAAAAGGGAACCGAGGTTCTCAACCAGGCCCAGTGTTGGCAGCTCCTCGACGGTGCAGCGGTCGGCCGCCTCGCGGTCGACATCGCCGGTAAACCCGACATCTTCCCGGTGAACTACATCGTCGACGCAGGAACGATCCTGTTCCGTACCGCCGCCGGTACGAAGCTCGCCGCAGCGGCCCTCCTCCACCACGTGGCATTCGAGATCGACGGCTACGAGCCGCAAAACCACACCGCCTGGAGCGTGGTCATCAAGGGGTGGGCCCAGCAGGTGGAAGCGATGGACGAAGTGTTCGCTGCAGAGGACGCACCGCTGTTCCCCTGGGTCGCTTCGAAGAAGCCGAACTTCGTGCGGATCACACCTCGGGAGCTCACCGGGAGACGGTTCCACGTGCTCGACGACGTCGACCCCGACGCGTCGATCGGTTGGGGGAAGCCCGACGTCGACGGTTCTTGGGAGTCGAGCTGATGGAACGCCGTCTCATCGTTCCGGTCGACGGATCCGACAGGTCGTGGGTCGCCGTCGACACCGCGATCGAACTGGCTCGCCGCACGGAGGCGACCGTCCACGTCGTGGAGGTCGTCTTCGCTCCTCGCGACCGTTCGTCGGCACTCCAGCGACTCGAGCGGGGCATCGAAGCCCGCACACCGACCGACATCGAGATCCAACTCGACGTGGTGACGAGCGGCGACTTCGCAGCTCGCTCCATCCTCGAGCTCGTGGCTGACCGACCGGGTTCGGTCATCGTGATGGCATCGCACGGTCGCGGTCGCGCCGCTGCGATCGTCGGGAGCACGACCGAAGACGTCCTCCGTGGGACGACCGGGCCGATCGTGGTCGTCGGACCACAGGTGACGACCGCGGACTTCACGGGCCCCGTGGTGGTGGCCGTTGACGGGTCAGCCGAGTCCGAGACGGCGCTTCCCGTCGCCGCGGCCTGGGCCCGGGAACTCGCTGCTTCGACGTGGGTCGTCAACGCCACCGACCCCAGCGACCAGCCACCGCCCGACTCTGGCGTCATCGACTCCGCGTACGCCGCCGGCCTCGCTCGTGACCTGTCGCTGGTGTCCGATCATCCGGTCGAGTTCGATGTTCTCCACGCCACCGACGCCGCCACGGCGGTCCCTGAGTTCGCCGAGCAACTCGGTGCTTCTCTGATGGTCGCATCATCGCACGGCAGAACCGGCCTCGCCCGGCTGACCATGGGGAGCGTCGTGAGTGGCTTCGTACGCCGGGCCACCTGCCCGGTCCTGGTCGTTCGGATCCGTGACGCCGACGAGACGAAACGGTCGGGCGACGCGACCACGTGGGCGCCGTGAGCCCGACGCAGCTGCGGCCGTGGGTGGTCGGCCACGACGGGTCTGACGGCGCCGACCGGGCAGCCCGCTGGGCGCTGCGTCATGCTCAGGGCCGCACCCGACGAGTTCATGTCGTGTCGGCGTGGAACGTCCCGGTGACGGTCGGATTCCCCCAGTTGGTGCCGGCGACCGGGGAACTGTCTCCGCAGTCGCTCGCGGCCGCCGCAGAGCGCTCAGCCGCGGAGGTCGCGGCGTCGCTGCCGACCCCCGACGATGTCGAGGTGACCGTGGGCGTCCGGGAGGGTTATGCCTCCGCCGTGCTCCTCGGCGAAGCACAGCACGCAGATCTGCTCGTGGTGGGGTGCCGCGGACTCGGCGGCTTCTCCAGGCTCGTGATGGGCTCGACGAGCACGCAATGCGCGACCCACGCCACGGTGCCGACCGCCGTCATTCCGGAGTCGGCACCCGCCGACGACACGTCGAGGATTCTGGTCGCGTTCGATGGATCCACGAACTCGGTGGCCGCGGCCGTCTGGGCCCTCGAGTTCGCACCGTCGGGCGCGGTGATCGATCTCGTGAGCGTGTGGGACGTCGCACCGATCGCGGTGGGGAGCGACCAGTTCTTCTTTCCCGAGGCGAGCGAATTGGCACAGCAACGTTTCGAGCAGCAGGTCGACTCAGTGCAGCAGGGAACCACTCGCAGCATCGACGATGTCACGATCCACCGATCCTTCATCGAAGGCCGAACACGGGCAACGCTCAGAGAAGCCGCTGCCGACGCAGATCTTGTGGTCATGGGAGCTCGGGGTCTCGGAGCCGTCGGCTCAGCCGTGCTCGGTTCGGTGTCGACGTGGATCCTGCACCACGTCGACCGAGCGATGGTCGTGGTTCCGGCACCGGGCGACGGCAGTGTCGCGAGCGCGGCGATGATCCGCGAGGATTGACCGCATGATCCGAGTCTTTCTCCTCGATGACCACGAAGTGGTGCGCGCCGGAGTCAGGGCGGCGCTCGACGCGGAAGCCGACATGGAGGTGGTGGGTGAGGCGGGAGACGCCACCCATGCGATGTCCGCGGTGCGAGCGTGCCGACCAGACGTCGCGGTCCTCGATGTGCGGCTGGGTGACGGCAGCGGCATCGACGTGTGCCGTGAGATCCGCTCGGAGTTCGCCGATGTGAAGACGCTGATCTTGACCTCGTTCGACAACGACCGAGCGATCGTCGACGCCGGACTGGCAGGAGCCTCCGGTTTCGTGCTCAAACAGATCAGGAGCCACGACCTGATCGAGGCGATCCGGTTGGTCGCGCAAGGTCGACGGCTCCTCGACGATGCGTCCGTCCGTCTGGCGATGCGCCGCCTTCGCCAGAGCGAGGAAGGTCGCCTGGCCGACCTCACCGACCAGGAGCGCCGCATCTTCGAACTCATCGGTGAGGGCAACACGAATCGCCAGATCGCCGAGGAGATGTTCCTCGCCGAGAAGACCGTCAAGAACTACGTCACCAACGTGCTCGCAAAGCTCGGCATGGCGCGCCGAACCGAGGCCGCCGCGTTGTCAGCGCGTCTCGACGAACGCCGCCAACACAACGACTGACAGCAGAGTCACCCGTCACCGGGTCGTCACGGGAACGTGCCAGACGAGCGCCGTCCCCGACGGAAGATTCGCCTCGACCGAGCACGAACCCCCGAGCTCTGCAGCCCGCCACATCATGTTCGACAGCCCGCCGTTGGCCTTCGGTGTGCCCTGGATCCCCGAGCCGTTGTCGCGAACGTCGAGCTCGACCGTTCCATCGGAGCTCACGATCCGAATCGACGCCCTCGTCGCATTCGCATGTCGCGCCACGTTCGACAGCGCCTCGGTCAGCGTGGCCACGAGTTGGTCGCCGAGGTAGTCCGGCAGCGCATCGAGGTCACCCGACACCGAGAGGTCGGGAAGGAACCCGAGATGGTGCGAGCGCTCCTCCGCGACGGCTGCAAGGTGCGCCGACAACGTCTGGTGCGCGTCGTCGGTGCCGAGTTGGAAGATCGCGTGCCGCAACTGACGAATCGTCTCGTCGAGCTCGTCGGTGACCTGCGTGAGCCGATCCTTGATCACGTCGGACTCGACGTGCCCGAACACCGCCTGCAGCTGCATGCCCGCGCCGAAGATCCGCTGGATGACCATGTCGTGGATATCACGGGCGATGCGTTCACGGTCCTTCATCAGCGCAACTTTCGCCATCGTGGCCTGACGCTCCGACTGATCGCGCACTGCGGCGATCGTGAGCAGCTCGTCGTCGATGGTGACCGGGCTCAAACTGATCTCGACAGGGAATCGGGTGCCGTCGACTCGCTGGGCGAGCAGTCGAAGATCGCTGCCCATCGGCCGACGCTGCGGATGACCGACGTAGCGCCGCCGCATGTCGGCGTGATCATCTCGAAGCTCACGAGGAACGAGCGCATCGACCGACGTGTCGACGAGATCGTCAACGCCGAACATCTCGAGAGCTCGGCGGTTGGCGAGCCGAACGACCCCATCGGCGCCGACGAGCAGCAATCCATCCGGCGATGCCTCGAGCAGCATCGACGCGAGCGTGCCGGAGTCGTCATCGAGTCGCATGAGAGTTCGCCCATGCTACTTCGGGTGGCCCGGCGTCTCGGGAGGCGGTCGCGTCTCCCGCGACCCGTACACCTCAAACCTCCGAGAAGCTCTCTTGAATCAAGTCGCCTCTCCGGTGGACCGATGATTTGTCAATCAGGACATCTGACACGACGAGGTCTCGGCCACTACGGAGGGGGTGCGAACCGATGACAGCACTGCAAACCGACCGAACGGAGTGCGCGGAACGCTTCGCGCGCCTCTCCGACGCCGTCGATGCGCTCACCGAACTCGCAGCGCAAGCCGGGTGCGAGACGGATTGGTTGATCGTTCACAACGAACGACTCCGCACCCATGTGGAACTGCACCGTGCGCCGGCAGTCGACAGCGACACCGCCAGCTTGGTCAGGCGCCTGGGCGCGGGCCTGCTCGACACGCTGTACTCCAACCTGCGTCTGATCCCGAGCGACGATGCCACCAGCAACGCCGCACGCGTGGTGCTCGTCGACGAAGTACGCCACGTGGAGGAACACCTCCGCGGGCTGCGAGAACTCCTCGCCGAACGACCCGCGTGACGCCGGGTCGAGCAGACCCAGGTCGTCAAGCAGCCGCTGGCACGCCGAACTGCAGCACGAAGTGCAGCGGTCGACCGGAACGGGTGCGCACCAGGACGACCGTGGCCTCGGTCACGAGGCTCTCTCCCGTCGCAGCGAGGAACCGTTGCCGGATGAGGTAGTGATCGAGTTCGCCCCTGACCAGGCGCTGGGCCTGGATCAGCGAACGCCCGAGGTCCTCGGGATGCGTGAGGTCCACGATGCTCAGCTCCGACAGGTCGCCTTCGGAGTACCCGGTCAGCGAACACAGTGCCGGGTTCACTTCACCGATGCGACCGTCGAGGTCGATCACGGCAACGGCCAGCGGCGAGTGGTACATCGCGAGCTCGTACCGGCCGGCCTGACGAAGCGTCCCGGGACGCGGGTCGATCGTCGGGGCGAGGGCCGCACCGTCGAGCAGCTCGGACAGATCCGACAACGGCGCAGGTCGATGCAGAAGGTAACCCTGCGCGGTGTCGATGCCGATCGCGTACACCGCCTCCAGTTCGGCTTCGCTCTCCACGCCTTCCGCGACGACGGAGGCATCGAGGTGCACGGCCAACTCCAAGATCGCGGCAGCGAGAGCTTGGCGTGCCGGGTCCGCATCGATCCCCGTCACGATCGATCGGTCCATCTTGACGATGTCGGCCTTGAGTTCGAGCACATGAGCGAAGCTGGCGAATCCGGCACCGACATCGTCGACGGCGATCCGCACTCCGAGTCGGCGGAGCGGCTCGAGGCCGACGGCGAACGAGAAATACGAGTCGATGCGCTCATGCTCGGTGATCTCGACCACGATCCGGTCGGGGTCGCTGGTTGCGAGGAGATCGACGAGCCGGTGGTCGACGGCGGCGTCCGGG
>JBGCFW010000312.1:0-4272 GCA_045107155.1 Ilumatobacter sp.
GAGACGAACAACGAGATCGGCTACCCGATCGTCCGTGACATGGACACCTTCTGTTACGAGCGGCAGTCGGCCGGCTCGATGGAGGTGGGCAGCTACGCCCACCGTCCGATCCTGCACCACCCCGACGAGATCCCCTCGAACGAGGAGGCGGCGCTCAGCCCGACCGAGATGCCGTTCACGCCCGATGACTTCGACCAGCAGATGGAAGAAGCGATCGAGCTGATGGACATGCTCGGCGACGCCGAGATCAAGTACGCCATCAACGGGCTGCTGTCGCTCACTCCCGATGCGATGCCGTGCCTCGGCGAGACGACCGAGGTGCGCAACCTGTGGTCGGCCGCTGCGGTGTGGGTGAAGGAAGGCCCGGGCATGGCCCAGGTCGTGGCCGAGTGGATGACGTACGGCTACCCGCGAGTGATCGATGCACACGGTGCCGACATCGCCCGCTTCTACGACCAGGAGCGTCCCGACGAGCACATCTGGGCTCGGGCCGAGGAGCATTTCAACAAGACGTACGGGATCGTGCACCCGGCCGAGCAGTGGGCGACGCGTCGCAACCTGCAGACGTCGCCGCTGTTCGAACGCCAGGAGGCACTCGACGCGTTCTTCTTCCAAGCCCGAACGTGGGAGCGCCCGCAGTGGTACGGCGCGAACGCGGACTTGGTCGAGCGCTACGAGATCCCCGAGCGCGAGGTCGAGTGGGACAACCGGTGGTGGAGTCCGATCACGGTCGGCGAGCACCTCAACCTGCGTGAGCACTGCGGCGTCGTCGACCTGTCGGCGTTCCAGATCTTCGAGCTGACGGGTCCGGGCGCGGTCGAGTTTGCCGACTACCTGTCGGTCAACAAGATCGGTCCGGTCGGCCGGGCGACCTACACGCCGTGGCTGACGCCCGACGGTGGGTTCCACTCCGACCTCACGATGCACCGCGTCGCCGACGACACGGTGAACGTGGTGACCGGCGTGTTCGACGGCGGGCGTGATCTGTCGTGGATCAAGAAGTACATGTCGAAGGACGGATCGGTCACGGTGACCGACCGGACGCTCGAGATGTCGACGCTCGGCCTGTGGGGTCCGAACGCGCCGGCGCTGATGGCGAAGCTGACCGACGCCGACCTCTCGTTCGAAGGGTCTCCCTACGGTTCGCTGGTGAACGTGACGCTGTCGGTCGGCGGCGAGTCGATTGACGCGATGCTGTTCCGCATCTCGTACGTCGGTGACAGCGGTTGGGAGATCTACGTCGCCTGGGACGATGCGCCGAAGCTGTGGGACGCACTGATGGCGGTCGGTTCCGATCTCGGGATCCGTGCGACCGGTGGTGGCGTGTACGGCACGTCGGGGCGGATCGAGAAGGGCTACCGCCTGCAGGGCGCCGAGCTCGAGAGTGAGTACAACCCGCTCGAAGCCGGCCTCGCTCGGCCGAAGGTGAAGTCGGCCGACTTCATCGGCAAGGAGGCGTACCTGGCTGCTCGCGAGGCGGGGGACCCGGAGGTGCTGATGTGCACGATGACGGTCGACGACAACACCGACTCGCAGGGCCGCGAGCGCTGGATGCAGGGTGGCAACGAGCCGCTGTGCGACCTCGAGGGCAACACGATCTATGACAGCCACGGTCGTGTGTCCCGGGTGACGACGGCGGGCTACGGCCCGTCGGTCGGGAAGATGGTGCTGATGGGCTACCTCCCTCGCGAGATGGCGACCGCCGGCACGAAGCTCCAGGTCATGTACATGAACGAGTTCTTCCCCGTCACCGTGGTCGGCCAAGACGGCCCCTTCGACCCCGACAACACGCGGTTGAAGGGGTGAGAGTCCTCGCCTGCGTCAAACGCGTCCGCGCCTGGCGCCAAGATCAACATCACCGACGACGCACAGCACGTCGATGCCGCCAACCTCGGCCACACGATGTCGCCCCACGAGGAGTGCGGCGTCGAGCTCGCCGTCCAGCTCGTCGAGGCCCACGGCGGCGAGTCGCACGTGCTCACGCTCGGCCTGGCCGAGGCGGAGGAGCAGGTCCGCTACGCCGCCTCGATCGGCGTGAACACGGGGACGCTTGTTGCGGTCGACGCCGACGACTGGGATCCCCAGCGCACCGCGCAAGCGCTGACCGCTGCGATCCGCGACATCGAGGCCGAAGACGGCCCGTTCGACGTGATCGTGTTCGGCAACGAGTCGGCCGACACCGGTGGGTTCCAGGTCGGCATCCGCGTCGCTCGGGCGCTCGGTCGGCCCGTGGTGATCGGCATCAAGGGCGTCGAGATCTCTGACGGCGTGCTCGAAGCCCGCCGCGAGATCGACGCCGGCTTCGAGGTGTATCGCATGCCGCTACCGGCCGTCGTCGGCGTGAAGGAAGGCATCACCTGGCCGAGGTACCCGACGATGCGCGGCCGCCTGGCCGCGAAGAAGTTGGCGGTGTCGACGGTGTCGTCGGACGCGCCGGCGGGCGGGCAGATGAAGGTCCGTCTCGTCCGCCCCGAAGAAAAGGTCACCGAGACCGTCATCCTCGGCCACCGCCCCGAAGCCGCCCCCAAGATCATCGAGCTCCTCGAGGAGTTGGCACTGTGGCCGGCGTGAGCGTGTCGGACACCCACCCGCAGCCGAAGGATCCGAGTGCGTGTCCGACACCGAACGGAACTGGAGGTCGAGAATGATCAACCCCGTCCTCGTCGTCATCGAACACGACCGCGGCACGATGGCCGAGGCCTCGGCCGAAGCCCTCACGTTCGGCCGCTCCGTCGCCGACCAACTCGGCGTGGCGTGTGAAGCCCTGCTCATCGTCGATGACTCGCTCGCCGACGAGTGCGCCCGCTTCGGTGCATCGACGGTCCACACCGTCGCCGTCGACTGGCTCACCGACTACAGCCCCGAGGTCTGCGGTGACGTGATCGCCACGGCAGCCGACGCGCTCTCGCCGTCCGGCATCATCGCCTGCGGTACCGACCGCGGCAACGAGATGCTCGCCCATGCAGCTGCCGTCCTCGACCTGCCGTTCGTCGCGAACTGCCTCGACGTGAAGGTCGCCGACGACTGGGAGTTGACCCGCGTGCAGTGGGGCGGTTCCCTCAACGAAGACGCTCGCCTCGCGTCGAGCCTCCCGATCGTCTCGGTCGCCCACCACGCCGTCGAAGCGTCGGAGTCCCCGGTCGCGACGAACGTGTCAGCGCTCGCCGTGACGGTCGCCGACACCGGTCTCCGCACCCAGGTCGTCGATCGCGACGTCCTGTCCGAAGGTGTCACCCTCGCCACCGCACCGGTGGTGGTCGGCGGTGGCCGCGGTGTGGGCTCGGCGGAGGGCTTCGCCGTGCTGGAGGCGTTGGCTGCGAAGCTCGGCGGCGTCGTCGGCTGCAGCCGTGCGGTGACGAACAACGGCTGGCGCCCCCACTCCGACCAGGTGGGCCAGACCGGCACCCGCATCGCTCCGCAGCTGTACATCGCGTGCGGCATCAGCGGCGCCATCCAGCACTGGGTCGGCGCCAAGGCCGCCAAGAAGATCCTCGCCATCAACACCGACCCCGACGCCAACATGGTCGTCAAGGCCGACTACGCAGTGATCGGCGACCTTTTCGAGGTGCTGCCGGCTTTGTCAGACTGATGCGAACGGGGCGTTCAAGTCCCCCCTCGCGCACCAGAAATACGTTGAGAACCCCTTGCAGTGCAGGGGGTTCTTTCGCGTCGCTACCGAGTTGCTACGCGAGGCCGAGAGAGCGTGGCCATCGTTGCTGCAACGGCCAGCAACACGATCGACGCGCTCACACCCACGGTGGTGACCGCATGCGGGACGCTGTCGAGCGTGCCGAGGTTGCCGACTGCAACGCTCACCGGGCGATCGCCCAATTCTGCGAGTGACGAGATCCACATCCATCCGGCCACGCCGAGCCCACCTGCGGCCAAGCCGAGTCCATAGGTGCGCACCGACAAGAACCCGATCACGCCGGTCACCAGAATCATCCCCAACTGGATCAAACGACCGGCGAAGAACTCTCGGGGGATGCCCGCGGTGCCGAGGTTGGCATCGAGCGGCACCCCGCTCAACGTGACCAGCGGCCCAGCGGTGAGGACCACCGCGGCGAGCGCTCCGACAGCGGCGATCCACGGGTTCAGGCCGGGCCGACCACCCGTTCCGGCCATCCGCAGCGACACGATGAACACCAAGAGTCCGAGCAGGCCGATCGCCGCGATCAGGAAATAGCCGAGGTCGCGGGTGACGGCGAGCGTGAACGTGCTCACCTCGGTCGCGTTGGCGGTAACGCCCTCAGCTGCGTGAATCGGGGTTTC
>JBGCFW010000313.1:0-36049 GCA_045107155.1 Ilumatobacter sp.
GTGCACCCAGCGTTCGACCTCGTGGTCGACGAGTCCGATGCGCTGGCACAACGTGTCGAATGCCGCCGCGTCGAGCTGCTGCAAACGTGCGTGGGTGTCGATCGCGAACGACAGCGCAGCGTGTGCTTGGTGATTGGTGAACGCGTTGTCGTCGACGTTCTCGTGCCACTCGTCAGGGCCGAGCAGACGGACACAGTGATAGGTGCCTCTCACGTCGTTGTACAGCGCGAACGAACGGAGGAACCGTGCGACCTCGAACGCGATCTCGGCACCGTGATCGACGAGGAACGCCGTGTCACCCGTGAGTGCCACGTATCGCTCGACGGTGGTGACCACGTCGGGGGCCACGTGCATCTGCCACACGTTGAAGTGATTGCGGATCTCGCGACCCGTGAGGACGTCCACGAAGAACACGTCGGGGCACAACTCATCGCCGGTCTCCCCCGACACCCACGCGTAGTAGGCGCCGTCGTACCCGAGTCGAGCAGCCTTTCGACGGGCACCATCGAGCGTTCGATGGCGGTACACGAGCAACGAGCGCGCGATCTCCGGCTCGGTGTAGAGCACGGCGGGAAGGTTGTAGATCTCTTGGTCCCAGAACGCGGATCCCTGATACGCCTGACACGAGAGCCCGCGGGCTCCGACCGGCAGGTGATCGGTGTGGGCCGGGAGACAGATCCGATGGTGATACGCGCTGAAGCGCAGCGCCGCGTCATCGAGCGGAGCGCCCGCGACCGAGACGTCGTTGCGATCCCAGAAGCCCTGCCACTCATCACCTGTCGCCCTGAGCGCCGCGTCGTAGCCGGCGGCGGACGCGACCGACGCTGCGAACTCGACCGGATCGTCGACGTCGTTCGAGCTCGCCACAGCGGCCATCGTGGTGATCGTCACCGGACGGTCCGGCGCCAAAGACCGCAAGCCGGTCCGGACGCATCGCAGACCGTCCACCGTGGCCGGGCCCGCAACATCGACGAGCTTCGCGGCGACGACCACGCTGATGCCGCTCTCACCGGTGACCCCCTGGGCGGTGAGAAGCCCGTCGTCGTCAGCGGCCAGCTCGACGTGCGGAAGGTGAACACCGTTGAGGTCCCACACCTTCGCGTCGATGCCGGCGGCGACCTCGACCTCCACTGCCGTATCGGCCTCGACGAGCACGCGCTGGCCCAGGAGTTCGAGCGAGTGAAGACCAGCGAAACGCTCGGTCGTGATCGTGATGGTGGAGCCATCGACGACGTGAGCGCAGCGATGACGGAATCGACCGTCGCGCAGGTGGAGGCTCCACTCATGATCAGACGCATCGGCCGCACGGAGCACGACCTCGTTCACCCGGACTTCGACAAAGAGCGGATTGGGGGCGACGGTGAGCTCACGCCAGCGCCCGTCGGCGCAGTCGTAGGTGTCGGAAACGACCAGCGCGACGAAGTCGTCCGCTCCCTGGTCAGGCGTGGTCGCGCGGTAGCCGAGATATCCGTTGCCGACCATGAAGTTCGATCCGATGGCGACGGAGCGATCGGTGTCGTACCCGGTCTCCACGAAGGTCCATGCGTCGTCGATCCGGAGGTGATCGTTGAGCACGGCGAGATCGGGCTGGGTCATGAAGAAGCGTGCATCTTTCGGAGGCCGATCGGGCTGGGCGCTGTCGGGCCCGACGGTCGAACGCTAGTGACCGGACGGTCTGGCCGCCAGCGCCACGCCGAACTCGATCGGCATCGGCCACCCGCCAACGAGTTCGAACTCCCGTCGACAAGTTGCCATCCGTCGTTCACGCCGTCGCCACTTCACAGCATGCTGTGTGATCGAGCCTGTCGTCCATGGCAGACACCGACCTGTTCCCCCACACTTCGACCAGCGCGTCATCGCTCCATTCGACGGGCGCTCGTCGCCGCCGCGCAACGTTCGCCGTCCTCGGCGCCGGAGCGATGGTGACCTCCGCGCTCGTCGTCGGGGCGCCAGCAGGCGCTGACGACGCCGATCCGTTCCTCAGCATGGAGTCGGTCATGGGCCACATCGCCACGTTCGACGTGATCGCCGGTAACGGCTCGGGCGTGGCCGAGATCATCGACACCTCGTCCGACGGTACGCAGCTCGTGTACACCGACGGCGACAACGGCGAGATCGGCTTCGTCGACATCACGAACCCCCACGAACCGGAAGCGGCGGGAACCGTCGACGTCGGCGGTGAGCCGACGGCCTTGATCGTGCGCAAGAACTACGTCTTCGTCGGCGTGAACACCTCGGAGAGCTTCACCGAGCCGTCCGGCCAGCTCGTCGTCGTCGGTCGCTTCAACCGAAAGGTCCTGAAGACCTTCGACCTCGGCGGCCAGCCCGACTCCGTCGCACTGTCACCCGACGAGGACTGGCTCGCCGTGGTGATCGAGAACGAGCGCGACGAAGACCTCGACGATGGTCTGATCCCACAGAACGAGACCGGCGGGCTGATCATCTTCGACCTGCGGACGTCGGGTCTGAATTGGCGGAGCTTCACCGCAGACCTCTCGCCGGTCGCCGCGAATGCGTTCGCCGGCACCGACCTCGAACCCGAGTTCGTGGACATCAACGACCGGAACCGAGCGGTCGTGACGTTCCAGGAGAACAATCACCTGGCGGTCGTCAACCTCTACACCGGCGAGACGGTCTCGGAGTTCAGCGCGGGGTCGGCTGAGCTCACCGACGTCGACACCGATGAAGACGACCTGATCGATCTCGCCTCGGCGATCGTCAAGCGCCGCGAGCCCGACGCCGTCGCCTGGGTCGACGCGAACTTTTTCGTCACCGCGAACGAGGGTGACTACGAAGACGAGAACGGCGAGGAGGGCGGCTCCCGCGGCTTCACCGTGTTCCACCGAGACGGCACCGTGGTGGTCGAGTCGGGCTGGACATACAAGCATCTGCTCGTCGCTGCCGGTGACTACAACGAGGGTCGGTCCGAGTACAAGGGCGTCGAGCCAGAGTCGGTCGAAGTCGGCGTCTACGGAGACCGGACGTTGCTGTTCGTCGGTTCCGAGCGCTCCAACGTCGTCGGGGTCTACGACCTGGAAGACCCGGCGGCGCCCGAGTTCCTCCAGCTCCTGCCCACGGGAATCGGACCGGAGGGCGTGAAGGCGATCCCGCAGCGCGGGCTGCTCGCCGTGTCGACCGAGTCCGACGTGGCCGACGCGGGAATCCCGACGATGATCAACATCTTCCAGACCGAGCGACCGCCGTCGCTGTACCCGACGATCGTGTCGGCCGATGACGAGAACGGACTCCCGATCCCGTGGGTCGCGCTGTCGGGCCTCGCCGCAGATCCGGTTGACCCGTCCGTCGTCTACGCGGTCAACGACTCGTTGTTCGCGGCGGGCTTCGTCTACTCGGTCGACGTGAGCACCACGCCGGCGACGATCGTCGACCGACTCGAGGTGACCGGCGAACCCGGCGCCGAGATCGTGTCGGTCGTGATCCAGCGTGCGTGGCCCGACGAGGGCGACACCGATGAAGTCGAGACCAAGATCGGCCGCTACGACGTCGCCAGCGGCACCTGGGGCTTCGTGCACTACCCACTCGAAGCCGAGGGAGCCGGCGGCTGGATCGGGCTCTCCGAGCTCACGCTCCTGCCCGATGGCACCTTCGCTGTGATCGAGCGTGACAAGGGTTGGGGCCCGACGACTGGTCCGATCGCCGAGCTCAAAGCGGTGTACGGCGTGGATCTCGACGCTTCGGAGTTCCGGGCGTTCGACGATCCGGCTGGCCTCGTCACGATCGACAAGACGCTGCTCGCCGACCTGCTCCCAGCGATCGAGGAGAACAGCATCTGGACCGCCGAGAAGCTCGAGGGGCTCGCGGTGACCAGCGACGGTCAGGTGTACGCCGTGACCGACAACGACGGCGTCGACGACGCTCCGGGCGAGACCGTGTTCCTGCGCCTCGGCGACGTGTCGACGGCGCTCGGCGGCTGACGGCGCAGGCGGAGCCCTTCGACCGACCCGCCTCGGCGAGGCCGCACCGAGCGTGACACGCTCTGTGCATGGCCCGACGATCCGTCAACGACATGGTGCAAGAAGCGCGCGACCAGATCGAGGAGGTCACGCCCGAGCAGCTGCGTACCGAGATCGATGCCGGGACGGCGACCGTCGTCGACATCCGAGACATCCGCGAACGCATCGAAGGAGGCGCGATTCCAGGCGCGGTCTCGGCCCCGCGGGGCATGCTCGAGTTCTGGTTCGATCCCGAGAGCCCGTACCACAAGGACCGCTACCAACCGACGAACCGGTACATCTTCTACTGCGCCTCCGGGTGGCGGTCTGCGCTGGCGACGAAAGTGATCGGTGAACTCGGCTACGAGAACGTCGCACATCTCGAGTCCGGGTTCAACGGTTGGCGCGACGCTGGCGAAGAGGTCGCGGACATCGCATCGACCTCGCCGTGGGTGAAGCGCGAGTGATGCGCCGACCCGAGGTACGGGTTCGCTCGATGACATCCTGCGCAGATGGCTGATCATCCGATCTCACGGTTTCCGGTTCCCGAACTCGCTGACCTGCCCGACGACATCCGCGCCGCGATCGAGGCGATCCAGGAGAAGTCGGGCTTCGTGCCCAACGTGTTTCTCGCACTCGCCCACCGGCCCGATGAGTTCCGTGCGTTCTTCGCGCATCACGACGCGCTGATGGACACGTCCGAGGGCCTGTCGAAAGCGGAACGCGAGATGATCGTCGTGGCCACGAGCGCACGCAACGACTGCCTCTACTGCGTGGTCGCACACGGTGCGATCCTGCGCATCCGGGCGAAGAACCCGTTGATCGCCGATCAACTGGCGACGAATCCGCACAAGGCCGACCTGAGCGATCGGGAACGCCACATCGTCGAGTTCGCACTGCGGATGGTCGACGATTCGGGGTCGATCACGAACGCCGATCTCGACGAGATGCGTGCCCGTGGGTTCAGCGACGACGAGATCTGGGACATCGGCGCGATCACTGCGTTCTTCGCACAGTCGAACCGCCTCGCGAACCTGTCGGCGATGCGGCCCAACGACGAGTTCTACGCCATGGCCAGGTGATCTGGCCGGATCAGCTGTTCGAAATCGACCCGCACCGCAGATGAAGCGGGTCGTCGCGGCGATGACGCCACTCAGGCAGCAGCCGTGTGCCGGACGGCGACGTGCAGCGCCGTACCGTCAGGGCGACGGAGCCCCTGCGACCGTTGGGCTCGACGAGCACGTCGCGATGCCGCGAGCACCCGCATCGCGAAGATCGGACGCATTAGGTCCTTGGGTGAGCGCGTGAGACCCGTCACTTCCATCATGCGTTCGAGGACGACCGGTGACGAATGGGTCGCGGACATCACGTGGCCGACGTACCCGTTGACGAGGTCGGTTCCCGGCGCCTTGTCTCCGGTGGTTGACGGATGGAGGAAGTCGGCACCGGCTGCGATGGTCCAGGGGTTGTCGACCACCTTGGCCGTCGACCGATAGACCTTCGACGCCAGACGCGGCGACCGAACCCCGTTGCGGGCGACGACGCGAGCGAGCTCACGCGCCTGCAGTGCGGCGCTCGACATGCCCTGGCCGTAGATCGGGTTGAAGCTGCACTGCACGTCACCGAGGCCGAGGTAGCCCACCGGGTGTCGTCGCACGCGCTCGAAGCGGCGACGCTGACTCGACGGGTAGCGATACGACATGACACGGCTCAGGTGCTGGGCGTCGGCGACCAGGTCGCCGATCGGGGAGTCCGGCAGTGATCGCGCGAATTCGAGGAACCCTGCGTCGTCGGTCGGCACCGTGTCGCCATGCATGCCGACGAGCGTGAGGGTCCACCGATCGTCCTCGATCGGCAGCAGGACGGCGCCGCGCACCTCGGCAGGCGGCGTTGGAGCGACCAGCGCGAAGTCGGCGTCGCACGGCAGGTCGCCCGGCCGTCTGCGGAGCAGCTTCGTGCCGTAGGACACGCCCACATCGATGTTCGACGTGGGCACCGCCGGGTACCCGGCCCGTTCGAGCTCCGTCACGAAGCGCGAGCTGCGGCCCGTGCAATCGACGACCAACTCGGCACCGAGCCGTTCGCCCTCGACCGAGACACCGTCGACGGACGGCGCTCCCGCCGCATCGTCCCAGCACAGTCCCTCGACGGTGGCGCCGTGGCGAACCTCGACGTTGCCGGTTTGTTCGAGATGCTCGAGCACCAGGTTCTCCAGGAGCGGTCGGCTCATCGCGTACGCCGAGCCCTCGAGGTCGGTCATCACGCGATAGCCGCCGTTCTGCCACCACAGACCCGACCCACCCCGCATCGTCGGAGCACCTGCACGTTCCAGGTCCTCGAGGATTCCGGGGAACCAGTCGCCCAGTACCTCCTGGCCCGCGGCGAGTAGTGCGTGTGTGTGTCGGCCCTGGGGCACACCTCGCCGCGGCGCGGCGGGGCCGGGTTCGGGGGCGTCGTCGCGTTCGAGCACGATGACTCGGTCGACCGTGTCAGCGAGCGCCCGTGCGGCGAGGAGGCCGCCGATGCTCGCTCCGAGTACGACGGCGGTCGTGCCTGTGGAAGTCGCTGCGATCTGGACGGTGTTCGACATCGGATTCTCCTGGTGTGCGGTGGATTCGGGCGTGTCGTGAGCGGTTGGGATCATTGCGGCGCGATGGTGCGGTGTTGCTGGATGGCCTGGTTCTCGTCCACACGCCGATCGTCGTCCGGCGACCGTTTCTCGATCGTTATTGCCTGCGTGCGTGCAGAAACGAAGACGCACCGCGAGGAGCAGCCACCGACGAGAGCATCTTGGATGTGCCGACCGTCACGTCCGACTCGTCCGTGGCCGGCGTCAGTTGGCACGATCGGTCAGATGACCGACGAGATCGACACGGTCGACCTTCCTCCCGTGACCGACTGGGTCAACGACTGGGATTGGCTCGACGATCAATGGGGCGCGGGGGCTATCGACATCTGGAACTCGGTGCGTGACGAATGCCCGATGGCCAGCACCGAGCGGTACGGGCGCGCGTTCATGCCGGTCACGATGGATGCCGTTGCGGCGGTCGCCCAGGACACGGAGCACTTCTCGTCGATCTGGGTCAATGTCGGGCGACCCGACGCAGTGCGTCACCCGGCACCCCCGATCACCTCCGATCCGCCCGACCATCACCAGCACCGACGACTGCTCCTCCCTGCTTTCAACCCAAAGCGGGTCGGCCAGATGGAGACGGAGCTCCGCGACTTCTGCCGGGGCCTCATCTCCGATCTGGATGGAGCGGGCACTGCTGACGCTGCTGAGCAGTACTCCCAGCACATCCCGGTGCACGGGATCTGCAAGCTCACGGGGATCCCAGCCCGAGACGGCGACCTCTTCCGCGACTGGATCCATCGGACCTTCCAGCTCGGACCGCGCGACAACGCCGTTCGCGAACAGGTCGCGCAGGAGATGACCGCCTACGTCGCCGACCTGCTCGAGCAGCGACGGGCCGAGCCGAACGGCGACATGCTGAGCGAGATCGCACACGCGCAGATCGGCGGCGAAGACGTCGATTGGGCACTCAAGGTCGGCTACGTCCGGTTGCTGATCCTCGCCGGCGTCGACACCACCTGGAGTGCGATCGGTTCGGGCCTCTGGCATTTCGCGCAGCACCCCGAGGACGTCGAGCGACTCATCGCCGTCTCCGACGACGACCTCCTGTGGCAGACAGCGAGCGAGGAGGTGCTGCGCTACTACGCGCCGGTGACCATGGCGCGCAAGGTCGTCGCCGATACCGAGATCGCCGGCTGCCCGGTCCGTGCGGGCGACCAGATGCTGCTCACCTTCCCGGCCGCCAACCACGACCCCGGAGCGTTCGACGCGCCAGAGGAGTTCCAAATCGATCGTGAGCGCAATCGTCACGTGGCCTTCGGACTGGGCATCCACCGCTGCGTTGGCTCCAACCTCGCTCGTCTTGAACTCCTGATCGCTCTCCAGGAGTGGCTGCGCGCGTTCCCGCACTACGCACTCGACACCTCGAAACCCACCACGTGGGCCAACGGACAGATCCGCGGACCGCGAAACGTCCCCGTGATTCTCGACACGACCGCCGGAGCGGAGGACGACTCGTGACCACCGTCCCCGTCACCATCGACGACATCACACCCGAGTGGGTCGCCGAGGCCACCGGACTCGGTGTCACCGCGGTCGATCACGAACTCATCGGCGTCGGAATCGGTGTCAGCAGTGCCGTGTATCGCCTTCGTCTCGCCGGCACCGACGTCCCCGACACGCTCGTGCTCAAACTCAACGCACTCGACGATGCCGCCGTGTTCACGGCGTCGATGTTGCGCATGTACGAGCGCGAGGTGAAGTTCTTCCACGAGCTGGCGCCCCGAGCCCCGGTCATCGTTCCGCGTGGATACGGCGGCGCGATGTCTGACGACGCCAGCCGCTACTTCCTCTTCATGGAAGACATGGGCGGCCACCGGGCCGTCGACCAGAACGAGGGAATGCGGGTCCTTGATGCGGAGGTCGCCGTCGACTCGTTGGCCCGATGGCATGCGCAGTTCTGGGGCGAGGCCGACCGGTACACCGAGACCGGCGCAGCCCTGCGGCTCGATGATGCGATCTACCACGGGGTGCTCCCCGTGGTCTTCGGTGAGGGGTGGGACAAGATCCGCTCGGAGATGGACGTACACCCCACAGTCGCCGAGGTCGCACCGAAGTGGGTCGCCAAGCTGCCCGACATGCTCGCCGGCCTGGTGCGCACACCGACCACGCTGGTCCACGGCGACTTCCGTGCCGACAACATCTTCTTCGATGCCGACGGCCAGTTGGTCCTCCTCGACTTCCAGCTCACCGGGTTGGCGTCCGGCGCGTACGACCTGGCCTACTTCGTCACCCAGAGCCTCCTCCCCGAGACCGCTGAAGAGGCCGAGACGCGACTGTTCGATCGCTACGTCGCTGGGCTCATCGCCGGAGGTGTGGCTGAAACCGACACCGAACGCCTGTGGGACGACTATCGCCTCGCCGCGCTCTTCTGCCTGGTCTACCCCGTGGTCGCGAGTCGCGGGATGGATCTGTCGGATCCGCGCCAGCACGAGCTCGTCGCCACGATGTCGAGAGGCTGCGCTCGAGCGATCGATGCGCTCGACCTCCGCGAGTTCCTCTGAGCGACGCGTCGCGACGGCCCGAGCGAACATCGTGCTGTTCTTGCCCGACGAGCTGCGCGCCGACGCCGTCAAGTGCTTCGGTTCACCCGCCGCGTCGACACCGAACCTCGACGCCCTCGCTCGGCGAGGCACAGCACTCGGTGTGCCGCCCGAGCATTGCGAGCATGCCCACGGGTTGGAATCCACACGTCGCCGGGCATCGAACACTCACGCCGGCTGACCTCGTTCGTCAGCCTGCGGTGAAGAGGTCGACGAAGGTCTCGCGCCCCTGGGGATGATCGGCGAGTCGGTCCTTGCTCTTCCCGGAGTCGAAGTACGCCTGGTAGACGAGGCTGCCAGGCCCTTCGGTCGGGAGCGATGCGAACCACGCGTACATCCCTTCGACGAACCGTGGCTCGTCGGCACCGATGAGCCCCCACTCCGGGAAGGCCACCGGCTTTCCGTGCGCGATCGCGAAATCCAGTTGCGACTGCATGTTCGCGATGAACTGCGTATCCCACCGGTACTGGTTCCAGCTGGGGTCTCCCTCGTCGATCTTCCAGTACACGTCCATGCTCACGATGTCGACGTACTCGTCGCCCGGGTAGGCGTCCTGCGCCCAATCGGCCCAGCCACCTCGGGTCGTGTTCCAGTCGAATCGGAAGTCGGGCGACACGCTCGACAGGATCTCGTGGACATGCCGCCACGCTGCGATGAACGCGTCCTCGTTCTGTCGTGACGAGTAGGGCGGCCACGCGCCGTCGAACTCGTGACCGAGCCTGATCACGGCATCGCCGTAGCCGGTGTCGACGAGGTCCTGCGCTGCCGCAAGGTAATGCGCGTTGTAGGCGCCCGCAGCGGTGCGTTCGAGGTTCTCGGCGATCTGGGCGCGGCCCGCCGCGCTGTTGGCATTGGCAGTGCCGAACCCGAGTGGAATCGTGATCGAGAGGCTGATGTCGTCAGCGAGCGAGGGCAGGGTCGAATCGGCGCTGGTGAGCAGTGCGGCCACATTGTTGCGCATCGCGAAGGGGCCACCTCGTTCGGTGAACTGCGTGGTCCACCGGAAGGTCTGGCCGAACTCGACCTGGGCACGTGTGTAGTCGTCGAGATCGAACAGGCCACCGCTTGCCCGGAACCCGAAGCTCTCGTCGAACGCGGCCGGTCTCGCCGGCAGTACGGGCACGTCGCGCACGACGATCGGCACGGTCGCGGTTCGGACGCCTCCGGCGTCGTCGGTGACGGTCAGGCTGAGCTCGTGGTCGCCCTCGGCGTACACGTGGGTGACCTCCTCGCCGACGCCCGTCGACCCGTCACCGAAGTCCCAGTCGATCGACACGATCGAGCCGTCGAGGTCGGTCGAGCCAATCGATGAGGCGTGGATCACGAGCGGCTCGGGTCCCGTCGTGATGTCGAGGGTGAGGCACGGGAGCGGCGCGATGTTCGCGCCGCCCATGTCGCGACCGGGCCCCGCGGCCATGTTGCGGCACACTTCGCGCTGCGTGAAGGCTCGGTCGTAGATCGCGACGAGGTGGAAATCGCCGAACCACTGGCGAAGGCCGTCGGGATCCGACCCGATCGCAATGGGGTAGGTCGGGTCCCAGGGTCCCAGGTCGCCGCCGACGAATGCCTGATCGGCCACTTGGCCGTCGAGCCAGATCGTCTGCAAACCGTCGGCGTCGCGGCTGAAAACGACATGCACCAGGTCCTCACCGAGCGAGCCCTCCGGCGACTCCGCCGCCGGGTAGCCCTGTTCGGTGGAGTTTGCAGAGACGATGCGCGCCTCGAGCTGATCGGTGCCGACACCAATCGAACCCTGACTGATCGACGCGTTTCGAATCGCGTCGCTCGGCGAGATCGTGACGATGCGGCCTGGCTCGTCGGGCACGGTCACCGCCGGGTCGATCCAGGCTTCCATGGTGATCTCCGACGATGCGATGACTGCATCGTTCACCTTCGACGCGGGGCCTGCCGACACGAGGAGATTGGGCTGATCCAGTCGGATCCCACCTCCAGGAAGCCACGTGATGGCGTCGGGATCGTCGATGACGAGGTCGAGCGGCTCACCGACACCTGAGACATCGGGGACGACGCCGCCAGCGGCCGAGAAGTCGTAGAGCGCTCGGAGGCCGTTGGTCTCGCGTCCTGGAGCGGGTGTCGAGTCGGCAGCCCAAGCGACCGATGCGTCGAAGATCTCCCAGCCGGCGTCGTTGAGCCGGATCGGGCCACGCAGGCCCATGAACAAGGCGATGCGCCGGGCCGGGGCGGCGCCCGACGACATCTGCGCACCTGCGTCATACGCGAACATCGTCGCCTTGCTGTCGGTGTTCGTGAGCGTGGCGAGCACGGCGACGTCGCCATCAGGCCGGCCCCACGACAGCGAATCGCTGGTCGTGTAGACCTTCCTTCGGCCAGGATCGCCCTCGATCGTGGGATGCGAGGGGTCCTCGATGTCGATCATCGACTGGCTCGCGGTCCCGCTGCGCCATCCAGCACTCGTGAAGCCGAGCTCGTCGTACACGAGCGGCTCCCACACGATGATCGGCACCTCGACATCGGCGATCGCACGGTCGAGCGCACCGCCAGCGATCGTGGCGCTGATGAGCACGAGGTCGAAGCCGGCGGTGTCTTCTGCAGAGGTGTCGTTGTCGTCCTGCGCGACGACTTCGTAGCCGAGCTGGGTGAGTCGATCGACGACCGGCTGGTCCTGGTTGGTCACGTTGTCTCGGCCCATGATGAGAAGAGCTCGTTGCACCGTCGACGTGTCGCGAACGGTGAACGTGACCTCCGCCGATGACTCCTCGACGCCATCGGAGGCCGCGAGTGACAGCGTGAAGGTCCCGGTCTCCCAGAAGGCGGCGGTCGTCGAGAGCGCGGACGGATCGCCGAGCGTGACGCCGTCGGGCACCGTCCACTCGGTGGTCACCGCGCCGGGGTCGGTCGGTAGACCGTCGTCGGTGACGGCCGCAACGAGCTCGATGGTGCCACCGAGTGGCACCTCGGCATCGGCGTCGGTATTGATCGAGACGTTCGGTGGCCGGTTCACCAGTCCGTCGACGTCAGTCGCCCACTCGACGGAGTTCCGGAACAACTCGGCACCTGCGTCGTTCCAGTATCGAGGCGTCGCGAAGCTCGGGAAGAAGGCAACGCGCCGCGACGGTGCGATGCCCGTCGCCATCGTGTCGCCGGTGTCGTAGGCGAAGACCACGGCACGTTGGGTGTTGTTCAGCGCTCGTGCGACGACCGCCGCATCCGGAGCGGGAACCCCGTACGAGAACGACGTCGAACGCGTTGCGACGTCGATCGCGCCTGCGAGGTCTCCCGCGATCGGATGAGCATCCTGCATCACGACGCGGCGCTGACCGCTGATCTGGCCGCGAGCTCCACCTTGCGCCTTGACAAGTCCGAGGTCGTCGTACAGCCACGGTTCCCACGTGAGCACCGGGATCGCCGCTTGAGCGAAGAGACTGCCGACCTTGGCCGGAGACACCGAGGTCGAGATCACGACCAGCCGCGCTGCGGCCGCGTCGTCGAGATCAACGACGTCATCATCAACGAGGGTGACCTCGAAGCCGAGTTCGATCAACTCGTCGCGTGGTGCTTGATCGCCAACCGGCCACAGGTCGGCACGTCCAGCGACGTACAGCACCTCGGGGCTCGGCGACTCGGTCGCGCCCGCATGTGACGGCACGACGCCAGCGGCTGTCGCCATCGCCAGTGCCACGCCGATGACCGGCCAGGTCCGTGTTCGTGCGCGCCAGTCGACAGTGCCCATCTCGTTCCGCCTTCCCGTTCAGCTCCGTCCGCAGAGCCGCCCTCGGGACACCCTAATCATCCGCCTTCTGAGTCGCGCCCGAGTTCTGGGGAGCGGGCGGGCCGGCGTCTTCGTCTGACCGCGTTCCATGCGATCACCGGACCACCCGGCCGAGATCAGTTCGCAATGAGCGTCGTCATCCGATCACGGGCGTAGCCCACCACGAGCAGCGCACCTGATCCGACGATCCCGATCATCGACAAGACGTGGAATCCGGCCATGTCGAGGACGAGGCCCGAGGCGAGCGCTGCGCCGCCAGAGACGACTCCGGCCAACAGATCGGCTGCTCCCTGAACACCGACGCGATCTGCATCGGGCACCGCTTCGGTGAGCAGCGCACTCCCCGCCACCATCCCGAAGCTCCAGCCGAGGCCGAGCAGGTAGAGACCCGGGAACATCAACGCCGCTGGCGCCTCGCCGGCGAGTGCTGTCACCGCCGTCGCGACCGCGAGCGTCGCTGCGCCGACCGCAATCGCCCGCACTCGACCGAACCGGTCCGACACCCAACCCGCGAGCGGAGCAAAGGCGAACATTCCGGCAGTGTGCGCCGAGATCACAAGGCCGATCGTTCCGATGTCGTGGTCATGCGCGCGCATGTGGAGCGGGGTCATCGCCATCACGCCGACCATCACCGCCTGCGACACGACGAGCGACAGCAGTGCAAGCCGAGCAAGCGGCGACCGAGAGATCACGCGAAACGCGTCGACCATGCCGTCGCGCCGGCCGCCGCTCGCCGACGACAGTCCACCGCTGACGACCAGCGGGTCGGGTCGAAGCGTGACGAGGACCACCACCGCGGCGATCGCGAAGAAGATCATCGTCACGCCGTGTGGTCCCACGTTCTCATTCAGCCCGAGCGACTGTCCGACATCGTCGGCGACACCGACCAGCGCCGGTCCGCCGACCGCACCGAGGGCCGACGCGAACACGATGAAGCTGATCGCCTTGGCCTTGGCATCGGGCTCGGCGAGGTCGGCGGCGGCGTAGCGGGCGAGGTTGTTCGCTCCAGCTCCGATCCCCGCGAGCATCAAGCCGAGCAGGAACAAGGTCAACGAACCGAGCTGCGCTCCGAGCATCGCGGTGGCGCCGCCGACCATCGCGATGCCGTAACCGAGCACGAGCCCTGGGCGTCGCCCGCGTCGATTCATGTAGGCACTGAGCGCTCCGGCGCTGATCACGGTGCCGACCGTGATCGAGACCGTCGAGAGGCCGGCCCAACGGCTGCTGCCGAGGAGGTCTTCGATCACGAGGACCGCGACGGCGAAGCCGATCATCTGTGCGACCCGCGCCACCGCCGAGCTGGCGAACAAGACCTGCAGCGTTCGTCGTTGGATGAACGCCCGATCCTCGGTCGGTCCTGCGGCTTGCTCGACCGACATGTCCAAGAGTGTCGCCGCTGCCAGCGCGAATGTCGAGAGCGTGACGCGCCCGGCCGTCGGTGAGACCGTGCGCTCCGCCCGTCAGGCTGGTTGGGATTCCTGCCAGGCGCCGAAGCCACCGAGCACGTCGGACACGTCGCTGAACCCGGCCTGGCGGAGCACGCTCGCCGCCACCGAGGAGCGGTACCCGCCCGCGCAGTAGACGACGGTCGGCGCGTCTGCGTCGAGCTCGGCGAGCCGGTTCGGGAGTTGACCGACCGGGATCGACATCGCCCCGGGGATCATCCCGTGTTCGAGTTCTCCGGGGTTGCGAATGTCGACGAGTTGGAGCCCAGCGAGTTCGTCGCGGCGCTCGTCGAAGTCGCGGGCAGTGAGTCGAGAGGCGCGCACGACCCGGTCCGGGTGTTGCGCCATGGTCGCGATGGGTGCCGCGAGGTGCCCGACGACGCGGTCGAAGCCGATGCGCGCGAGGCGGTTCTTCGCTTCACGTTCGAATCCGTCGTCGACCACGAGCACGATGTCGACGTCGGACGGCACGACCGATCCGGCGAACTCCGCATAGCGACCGCCGAGACCGACGTTGATCGATCCGGCCAGGTGTCCGCGGGCGAAGTCCTCGGCGGTGCGCCCGTCGATGATCATCGCACCGCGAGCGACCAGTCGATCGAACGCTTCGAGATCGAGCGAGTCGGGAGCTGCGTGTTCATCGAGTAACTCGCGGTCTTGACGGTTGAGCACCGCGTCGTAGACGAAATAACCGGGGGCAGGGGGTTGACCCTCGGTGACGAGGTCGAAGAACGCTTCTTTGCTCTCGGCGAGCAGTGCGTAGTTCTCGCGTCGCTGGGCGCCGATGGTCGACCAGGTGTCGGTCGAGAGATTTTTGCCGCACGCGCTTCCCGCGCCGTGAGCGGGGTACACGCGCGTGGTGTCGGGAAGCGTCATGAGTTGCCCGTGCAAGCTGTCGTACAGCTGGTCGGCGAGCTCCTCGCGGGTGACACCGATCGACGAGAGCAGGTCGGGCCGACCGACGTCACCGATGAACAGCGTGTCACCGGTCAGGACCGCGTGCGGCGCGTCGTCACCAGCGTGTTCCCACACGACGATGCTGATCGATTCAGGTGTGTGGCCGGGTGTGTGGCGGATCTCGAGCACGACTTCGCCGAGTTCGATTCGTTCGCCGTCGGCGAGCTTGCGCGACTCGAACTCCGTCTCTGCCACCGATGAGTACGCGATCTGCGCGCCGGTCGCCTCGGCCAACTCGAGATGGCCCGAGAGGAAGTCGGCGTGAAAGTGCGTCTCGATCACGAGCTCGATCACGAGGCCCGCCTCGGCGGCATCGCGAACGTACTCGGCGGTGTCACGTCGAGGATCGACGACGACCGCTCGGCCGGTGCGCTCGTCGCCGATGAGGTACGACGCCTGCGAGAGGCAGTCGAGGTAGTACTGCGTGAAGATCATGATGTGGACTCCTTCGTGTACGCGATCATGCCACCTTCGAGGTTGACGACGTCGACGAAGCCGGCGCGGGACAACTCGTCAGCGGCTTTGGCGCTGCGACCTCCGCTTCGACACAGCATGACGGTGCGACGAGCCGGGTCGAGTTCGCCGATGCGCTCGGCGAGGCGATCGAGCGGGATGTTGATCGCACCATCGAGGGTTCCGGCGACGAGCTCCTCGGGCTGGCGGACGTCGACGAGCTGGGTCGACTCGTCGACGACTGCTCGGTAGTCGGTGATGGGGTGGTCTCGGCGGGCCATGTTCAGAATGCCTCGCACGAGTCGAGAGGTGGACGGTTCATCGGGTTCATCGGTACTCCTGTTGTGTCTGCGGATGTGGTTCGGTCATGGCCCGACGACGGTCGAGGCGGCGGTGTACAGGGCGACCATTCCGAGCATGACGGCGAATGCTCGGGTCAGTCGGTGGGCTTCGATTCCTGCCGACAAGCGGGTGCCGACGATGACGCCCGCGGTGACCGTGGCGAGGAACGGGCCGACCACGGCCCACTCGATGCTGATGTCGCCGACGCGCATGCCGAGCGCGACCGCGGCGTTGACCGCGATGACGACGAGCGACGTGCCGATCGCCTCTTTCGTCGGGTAGCCGAGAAGCAGGGTGAGGGCGGGCACGACGGCGAAGCCGCCTCCGACCCCGAAGAGCCCGGTGAGGAGGCCGACGAGCGTCGCGGCGACTGCGAGTTTCACCAGCGCTGACATGCTCAGGGCCGGTCGACGCGTCGCCGCAGGCCGCACGATGGTTGCCACCGGCGCACCACTCGACGGAACCGATTCGGGATCCGTGGAATCGACGGCATCTTCCGACGAGCTCGTACTGCGGAACATCCGCAATGCCACGAAGGCGATCAGGAGGGCGAAGGCGATGAGGAGGGTGTTCTCGTCGAGCGAGCGATTGAGCAGGAGCCCGATCCGCGAGCCGACGATGCCCGCAACGCCGAAGGCGACGCCCACTCCGAGGCGCGCGTTCCCACGACGGAAGTGCTCGGATGCGCCGAAGAGCGCAGCGACCCCGACGACGAGCAGCGAGGCGAGGGTGGCGTCCTGTACGGAGAGTCCGGCGACGAAGACCAGGATCGGCACGGCCAGGGTCGAGCCACCGCCGCCGAGGGCGCCGAGAGCGCCGCCGACGCCGAGGCCGAGCACGATCGCGATCAGCTCGCTCGTCACGACGGATTCGGAGGTTGGAGGACACAGGTCATGGTGATCGACATTGACCGTACAATATGTACGGACATTTAGCAACCAACGTCGCCTCTCGCTCGCTCGCCCTCGCTCCCCGCCCCATCGGTCGACGAACGCTCGCATCGCGATTCGAGAACACCGAGCCGATGCCACCTAGAGTCTGGTTGTACGGACCAATCGGCGACCGGCGTCGCGAATCACGGAGCGCGATGACACTCGACCGAGACAACCCGATGCCCTTGTGGGCGCAACTCGAAGCGGCACTCAAAGCACGGCTGGACCTCGGTGAGTTCGCCGATCGTTTTCCCACCGACGCAGAGCTCGTCCAGCAGTACAGCGTGAGTCGCCACACAGTCCGCGAGGCCATCCGCCATCTCAACTCCTCGGGCATTCTTCGCCGTGAACGAGGACGAGGAACCGTCGTCAACAGGAGCGAGTTCGAGCAACCGCTCGGCGCCCTCTACAGCCTCTTCCAGTCCGTCGAGTCATCAGGTGCCGTCCAGCGCAGCCACGTTCGCGAGCTGAGCAGTGACGTGGACCCGGTGGTCGCCGAGCGGCTCGGTCTCGCCGCGGAGACACCACTGTTGTTCCTCGAACGTCTCCGCCTCGCAGATGACGTCCCGCTCGCGCTGGATCGTTCGTGGCTGCCCTTCGAACTCGCCGGCGATCTGCTGTCGAGCGACTTCGAGCACACTGCGCTGTACGACGAACTCGCCAGGGTCTGCGGTCTGCGACCCGACGCCGGCTGGGAGCGCATCGCCCCGGTGATGCCGACACCTGAGGAGCGGGCGCTGCTTGCGATGCGGCGGGGCGAGGCGGCGTTCTCGCTCGAACGACTCGGCACGGCCGCCGGCGATCCGATCGAGTGGCGAACGACGCTCATCCGCGGCGACCGCTACCGATTCGTCTCACACTTCATGGCCGGCAGGGCTCCGTCGATGCAGGCGACCGCTCAGGACTGACACCACGACCGGTGACGCCGGGCGACGAGCTCAGTTCGATGTCGGGACCACGGCGACAGGACACGTCGCCTCGTGCAGCAGCCACGCCGTCACCGACCCGAGCAGCGCACTCGCGAGCCCACCGATCCCCCGAGGCCCGACGACGACGAGATCTGCGTCGTCCATGGCACCGGCCAGCGCGTGCCGTGGCCCGTCGACCACGAATGAGCGAACCGCCCGGCGCTGCGGATCGACCTCGTCGGCAACCGCGCAGATTCGCTCCCGGGCGTGCGCGATCGCCTCGGGGTGACGATCGACCACCGTGTCTGGCTCCAGCCACGGAATGACGTCGAGTCCGCACAGCGCGACGACCTCCGCGTCGTCGGGGGCGATGCCGAGCGCCCACGCGAGCGCCGCGGCGGCATGCTCGGACCCATCGAACCCGACGATGACCCTGTGGAGCCCGGCGGATTCCCACTGATCGGGAACGACCACCACCGGTCCACACGCATGCGTCGCCACGTGTCGGCTGACAGATCCGAGGACCCGGTGCCTGACGCGACCGACACCACGCCGCCCGACGACGATGGTGTCGCCGGAGTCAGCCTGGTCGAGGAGCACGGATCCCGGATCCCCCTCGATGACCCGCGGTTCGTCGACGTCGGCATCCGACTGCAGCCGGTCGACCGCCGCCGCACTGTGCACGGCCACCTCGGCCGACAGGCCCGCTCGATCCACGTCCACGACGCGTCGCCCCGACAGCAACCAGATCGGAAGCGGAACGTGCCACGCCGCGACCGGGCGGACCCGCTCATCGCGTTCGACCGCACGTTCTGTCGCCCATCTCAATGCCGATTCGGACTCGTCCGAGCCGTCCAATCCCACGATCCAAGTGTTGGTCATGTCCAGATCATCGGCATCGAACGTCGCACCGCACCAGGGTCCGACGTCCCGAGTGAGTCCCCGAATCGAACGCGGGCTCCGAGACCGGCTGCGATGTCGTGACGTTCGGCCCTGTCTCGAATCCGCTCCCGGTCTCACACTGGAGGCGTGACACCGCGGAAGATCCGACGCCGCACCGTGCGGCGACCGATCGGATCAGCTCCGCTTGAGACCACGAAGGAGATCCCACCATGGCAAAGGTCCGGCTCGACCAACGATTGGACGACAGCAACCTGATCGACACCACGATCTCGACCTCGGGCCGCGTCAGCGACGACGAGCAAGAACACGCCGCCGACGCCGTCAGCGCTGCGCTCTCGGACATCGACGAATCCGTGCTGCGCTGCGTGCTGCGTTTGGAGCATGCAACCGATCCGCACCACGTACGCCTTGCAACCGCGCGCTTCTCGGTCGACCTCGGCCGAGCCCGGTTCCACGCTCACGCCGACGCCGAGACCCTCGCCGCAGCGATCGACCTGGCCGCAGGGCGACTTCACGAACAGCTCCGTCGCCACGTCGACCGAATCCAGGACGCTCGGCGCCGTGGCGATTCACTCACCAGCCTCGACGACGCCGAGGCAGCGCGCACCAGGTGGCCGCTCATCGAACGCGCCACCCGCGAACTGGTCGAACGCCATCCGCTCGGCCCACCCGAGTCGACCGTGGACGAGGCTCGCTTCGACCTCGATGCGCTCGGCTTCGACTTCCATCCGTTCGTCGAGACATACAGCAGCGTCGACGCCATCGTTCGCCGAATCGACGACACGGTGACGGTCCAGTTCTCGACCGACCCCGTCGACGCACGCACACTCGAGGCAGCCGACGGCATCGAGATCGACGATCGCCCCGTCCCGGAACTGTCCGTCGACCAAGCCCGCGAACTCCTCGCTCTCGGTGAGCTCGACCACGTCTTCTTCCGCGAGGCGATCTCGCGACGAGGGGCAGTCGTCTACCGACGATACGACGGCCACGATGGACTGATCGCTCTCCGCGCCTGATCGCCCACCGCCAGCCGTCCGTAATCAGCCGTCCGTAATCATTCGACAACGGCTGGCGCGCCGGGTCAGGCGACGCTGACGTCGACTGGGATGCGGTTGAGCGTGCAGTTGCCCGACAGATCGTCGAGCGCTGCATCATCGGTGAGCTTGTTCGAGTTGACGCCCGGCTTGTTCTTGGCAGTGTGCATCTCGATGCCGTCCTCGTCGTAGCCCCAACCGTGCGGGAGACACACCACACCGGGCATCACCTCGTCGGTGACCGCGACCGGGGCGACCACGACTCCGACCCGAGAGCGGACAGTCGCAGAACTGCCGTCGACAAGACCGAGGCGAGTCGCATCGTCGGGGTGGACCTGCAAGGTGCAATCGGTCTTGCCCTTCGTCAGGATCTTCAGGTTGTGCATCCACGAGTTGACGGTCTTGAGCTGCCGACGGCCGATCAACACGAGTTGCTCGTTCGCCCGAGCGAGTTCGTCGAAGTGCTTCCCGAGGCGCTCCATGTCGTCTGCGATGGGTGGCGGAGCGAGCTCGACGGTTCCCGATGCGGTCTTGATCGCGTCCGGAAACCGCGGCACGAGCGGTCCGAAGTCCGCACCGCTCGGATGCTCGTCGATCAGCTTGCGAAGCGTCAACCCACCGGGTTTGGCGCCGCAGGCATGGCCGTACTGACCGACGCGCAACCGGAAGTCGAGGATCTGTTCCGACCACTGCCCCGGCGACGACTGCGCGAGGATGTCAGCGCGGTCACGGCCGGTGATCGGCGATGGCTCGCGGGCGAGTTCCCCGTCGATCATCTGCTCCATCATCTGGTCGTGCACGACGACAGGGTCGGTGTCGACCGGGAGGCCCTGGATCACCAGCGCGAGGCGGCTGAGGATCTGCTCCTCGCTGGGCGCGTCGGTTTCGAAGACCGGCGGCGAATACTTCGCGATCGAACGGATCATGTTCGCCTCGAACGCGAAGTCGTAGTGGCTGCGCTCGAGCGCCGAGGTCGGCGGCAGGATCACGTGCGCATGTCGTGCCGTTGCCGTGATGTACGGGTCGACGACCACGAGCAGATCGAGTTCTTGCAGCGCATCGTCGATGCGGTCCGTGTTCGGGAACGACCGGACCGGGTTGCACGCGATCACGAAGAGACCCTTGATCGCACCCTCCCCCGGCGTGGTGATCTCTTCGGCGAGCGTGGCGGCCGGCAGCTCACCCTTCGCCTCCGGACGTCCCGACGCACGGCCGTGCCATCGACCGAGCTTGAAGCCCCGGCCACCTGGAGTCGACGGCGCCATGTTCTGCGTCGGCGAGCAATTGAACATCACCCCGCCCGGCTCGTCGAGGTTGCCGGTGAGCACGTTGAGCACGTCGCTCGCCCAGCTCGCCAGCGTGCCGAACTCCACGGTGTGAGCTCCCATCCGGGAGTACACGATCGACGACGGGGCCGCCACCAGCTCGCGAGCGATGCGCCGGGTGGTCTCGGCATCGATCCCACACTTGTCGGCCACAGCCTCGGGCGTGTATCGAGCGGTCATCTCGCGCACCTCGTCGACTCCGATCACGTGACCTTCGAGCCGGCCGATGTCGACGAGATCCTCATCGAACAAGGTGTTGATGAGCGCCATCTGCCAGAACGAATCGGTGCCCGGCACGATCGTCAGGTGCTCCGACGCCTTCTCGGCGGTCTTGGTGCGGCGCGGGTCGACGACGACGAACTTGCCACGCTCGCGAAGTGCATCGAGCCGACCGGGCAGGTCCGGCGCGGTGAACAGGCTGCCGTTCGACACGTACGGGTTGCCGCCCAGGATGAGCATGTAGTCGGTGCGGTCGACGTCGGGCAGCGGGAACATGTCGGGCCGGCCCCACATCAGCCCGGCGCTCACATGCTTGGGCATCTGGTCGACGGTCGACGCCGAGAACGCGTTGGTGCTGCCCACGGCGGTCATCACGGGGCGTACGTACAGCAGCCCGCCGAGGTTGTGGGTGTTCGGGTTTCCCAACACCGTTCCGAGCGCCTGACGACCGTGCGCTTCGACGATCGGATCGAGGCGGCGCCGGATCTCGGCGAAGGCTTCGTCCCAGGTCGCCTCCTTCCAGCCGTCCTCCGTGCGAATCCGAGGTGAGGTGAGGCGGTCGGGGTCTTCGTGCAGCTGCTGCAGCGTCGATCCCTTGGGACAGATGAAGCCCTTGGAGTACGGATCGTTCATGTCGCCTCGGATGCGCACGACCTGCTCGCCCTTCGTGGTGATCTCGAGCCCACAGCACGCCTCGCACAGCGGGCACGTCCGATGGTGCGTGACGGTGGCGTGTTCGGTGTCGGCGTTCATCACCGCACAGTACGGGACACCGCGCTCCGGATCATGAGCGGGCTGAGTGCGGCGTGGCGCTCACACGCTGGGGCGAAGGGTCGTGGCACGCGGAGAAAGCTCGACAGCACTCCTGCGACAGATCGAGCCGAATCGAGCCAGAAATGGACCAACAGCCCCTGATGTGCAGCACCCCGCGGGTGCATGATGAAGGTATGCAACCAACTCGTTCGACTCCTGCAGCCGGGAGGGCGTGACCGTGGACCCAACGACCGTCGCCTCACTCTTCTCCGTCACGCTGCTCATCGGCCTGGCGGGCGGCTTCTTCGCGTTCTTGTGGGCAAGGACTCGCCCGAGGCTCCTGGCACTCGCACCCGCGATCGCCGGGCTCGTGGCGGTCTCGGCCACGCTCGGCAGCCTGTACTTCTCCGAACGCGCCGGCTTCGAGCCGTGCGAACTGTGCTGGTACCAACGGATCGCCATGTATCCGCTCGCCGTGCTCCTCCCACTCGGCGCCGCTCGCCGCGACCGTGGCATCTTGAGCTACGCGTTCGTCCTCGCCGCCATCGGCTTCGTGATCGCCTCGTACCACATGTACGTCCAGTGGTTTCCAGAGACCTCGACCACCTGCTCGCTCGAGGACTCCTGCTCGGTCACGTGGGTCGAGGGACTCGGTGTGTTCTCGATCCCGCAGATGGCGGCCATGGCGTTCTTCTTGATCATGATGCTCGCAGTCGCCGCCACATTCGACGAGGACGCGCCGGACGTCCCCGTGCCGCTCTGACACATGCGCCCGCGAATCAGAACGTCGAGTCCGCGACGACTCACGGCCTGTTCGATGACGCGGTGACAGCCGGGCGCTCAGGCGTGGCGCACGTGACGCCGCTCGCGCACCGTCTTCGAGATCTCGACACCTACGAGCACCACGAAGAACTGAGCGACGCTCAACCCAGCCATGGTTGCGCCGCCCGCGGTACTCGCGTGGAAGCTGATGGTCAGCCCCGCCACCACCGCGAGCGCACCGAACAGAATCGAGACGACCATCATCACCGGCACACGCTTCGTGAGCAGCGACGCAGTTGCGGGCGGCCCGACGATCAGTCCGAACACCAGCAGGGTGCCCACCGCCTGAAAGCTCGCCACGATGCTGATCGCCAACAGGATCATCATCGCCATGTGAGCGAGTCCCGGATGCATCCCCAACGAGCGCGCCTTCATCCGGTTGAACGTGAGGGCGAGGAAGGGGCGATACAGCACGATGGTCGCGAGGAGCACGATGCCGGCGCCGAGCAACTGGAGGTTGATGTCCGATCGCGACACGCCGAGGATGTCGCCGAACAGCAGCGATGTGACCTCCTGCGTGAACGAGCGCGCCTTCGACACGATCACGATGCCGAGTGACAGCATCCCGACGAACAGCAGCCCGATGCCGGTGTCTTCTCGTACCTCCGTTCGAGCGGTGACCAGCGAGACCAGCCCACCCATCACCGCAGCCGCGGCGAGTGCACCGATGACCGGACTGAAACCCCAGAGCACAGCGAGCGCGATCCCTGGGATGACGCCGTGCGCGAGCGCGTCGCCCAAAAACGACAGACCGCGGAGCACCACCCAGGTTCCCACCAGCGACGTTGCGACCACCGCGAGCAATCCGCCGATGAGCGCCCGCTGCATGAACGACGGTTCGAAGGCGTCGAGCACCAATTGCACGCCGAGACACTAACGGCTGGTCCGCTGTTTTCGGATTCATTCTCGATATCGTCCGGCGGGATGTCGACTGCGGTGACACTCGACGACGTGCACGTCGACTACGGACCCATCCACGCGGTCGGCGACCTCTCGCTCGAGGTGCCGTCGGGAGCATCGGTCGCGATCATCGGCCCGAACGGGTCCGGGAAGTCGACGCTGTTGAAGGTCATCGGTGGCGTCATCGCACCCACGACCGGCTCGTGCCACACCACCGGCTCGGAGACAGCGATTGTCCTGCAGTCGACCGACGTCGACAAGAGCGTCCCACTCACGGTGCGCGACGTCGTGTCGATGGCCCGGTACCGCCGACTCGGTCTCCTCCGCCGACCGAGCCCCGCCGACCGCGCTGCCATCGACCAGGCGATGGTCCGGCTCGAGATCGATGACCTGGCCGGGCGCCAGATTCACCATCTCTCGGGCGGTCAGCGCCAACGCGCCTTCGTCGCGCAGGGTCTTGCCCAGGAGGCGCCGATCCTGCTCCTGGACGAACCACTGACCGGCCTCGATGTCCGATCGCGCTCGATCATCCTCTCGGTGCTGGATGACGAACACGCCTCGGGCCGCACGGTGATCACGACCACCCACAACTTCGACGACGCCGGCCGATGCGAACTCGTGTTGCTCCTCGCCACGGCGTTCGTGGCCTTCGGGACCCCCGATGAGGTGTTTACCGAAGAGCATCTCCGCACGGCGTTCGGTGGACGGTTCGTTCGCATCGGCAACACGATGGTGCTCGACGATCCGCACCACCACCGAGCGACCGGCCACCGGGCGGTTCCCACACGCCCGACACGCTGGTCAGATCATTCTCAGTGGTTCCCAGAACCGCTAGAGTGCCGTCCGTGGCGACTGCGGATCTCCTTCACGACGATGTTGCGAACATGCTCCGCAGCGGCGACCACCGCTACACGACGGGTCGACGGCGCGTGGTTTCAGCACTCAACGAGGCCGCCGGACCGATCACGATCCACGAGATCCTGGAACTCGACACCACGCTCGCCCAATCGAGCGTCTACCGAAACCTGACGATCCTCGAAGGGGTGGGCGCGGTCAGCCGCATCGTGACCAATCACGACCACGCTCGTGTCGAGTTGGCCGAAGCGCTCACCGACCACCACCATCATCACCTGATCTGCACCACGTGCGGCTCGGTGACCGACTTCGAACTGAGTCCAGCCACCGAGGCGACGCTCGACCGAGCGTTCAAGAACGTCGACAAGTCGGGATCGTTCCGAATCGACGGACACCGACTCGACCTGCTCGGAACCTGCGGAACCTGCGCCTGACCGGCCGGCCGGCACCGGATGATGCCGGCCGGTCCGATCGAGGCGATCAGGCGAGCGCAGCGCTCATTCGCTCCGCATTCGTTCGCACCATGTCGAGGTAGGTGGCCCCTTCGCTGTCGGCGTCACCGAGCGACTCGGTGAACAGCTCGACGATCGAGATGTCACCGACCTCCTCGGCCAACGTCTCGACGAACTGATCGGACGATGTCGCGTCGGAGAAGATCGCCGGAACACCCTCGATTTCGATGACCTCAGCGAGTTCGGCCAGTTCACCCGGACTCACACTGTCGCTGGTGTTCCCGCTCGGGATGACCGCTCCGACGATCTCGAACTCGTAGCGGTCGGCGAAGTAGCCGAACACTTCATGGTTGGTCACGAGGACGCGACGCTCGTCCGGGATCGCAGTCAGGAGCTCTTCGACCTCGCCGTCAAGGGCGGTCAGCTGAGCGATGTAGGCGTCTGCCGAAGCGTCGAGCGCAGCAGGATCCGCGAACTCGATCTGCGCCTGCAAGAAGTCGACGACCCCCGCGACCGACGCGGCCATCCGCATCGGGTCGGTGAAGAAGTGCGGGTCTTCACCCGAGTGGTCGTGGTCGTCGTGACCTTCCTCGTCGTGGTCGTCGTGACCTTCCTCGTCGTGGTCGTCGCGACCTTCCTCGTCGTGGTCGTCGTGACCTTCCTCGTCGTGGTCGTCCTCGTCGTGGTCGTCGTGGCCTTCCTCGTCCTTCTCCTCGTCGGAGTGCTCCTCATCCGAATGCTCCTCATCGGAGTGCTCGTCGTGATCGTGCCCGCCTTCACCGAAATCGATCGTGTCGACCGCGCTGATCGCCTCGAAGGTCGGCACGCCCTCGTCCTCCGCGCTCTCGATGACGTCGAGGAGGCCCTCTTCGACCGCCGCACCGTTCACGATGAGAGCATCGGCGTTCATCATCGAGTCGACCTCTTGCGCAGACGCCTGGAAATCGTGCGGGTCAGCGCCGACCGGCATGATCGTCACGACATCGGCAGCATCTCCGACGACCGAACTGACCACATCACCCAGCACATTCGTGGTGACGACGATCGTTGGCACCTCGGCAGCCGAGCTGTCGCCGTCAGACTGCGACACTGCGTCATCCGCGGCGGCACCGTCTCCCGCGTCGGCTTCGGGCGTCCCGTCATCGCTGGTCTCGCCGTCATCCGATCCGCACGCCGCGAGCCCGAGGCTCAGCGTCGCTGCGACCGCCATCGATGTCCTGGTCACTGACTTTCGCACGGACTACCTCCACTGCTCACTGTCGCCACTGATTGAGAACGACTCCTACTCTCTCTCCACCGTAGCGGGATCGAGAACTGGTCCCACAACAGGGCGCGACGTTGCTCAACACTTCTCCTCGGGGACTCCTGCCAGATCGGACGGCGAAACTCACTCACGGACACGCAGAGCAGGTACCGAACAGATCGAGGCGTTGCGAATCGATGCGGAACCTCGTCACACTCGCAATACGGACCAAAGCACGTCGCAGCGCCGACTCGGTCTCGTCGGCGAGTTCGAATTCACCGACGACTCCGCACTGTTCGCAGATGAAGTGATGGTGTGGGCGCCGCGTGATTGCTTCGCCGGGCTCGAAGCGAGCTTGGCGGTCGAGGTCGACCACACGGTCCACCACACCGGCTCGCTCCAGGACGGCGAGGTTCCGATACAAGCTCGACGGCGACACACCGACGCCGCGCTCGATGAGATCGAGGACCGACGTCGGACCGTCGGCCTCGACGAGCGCTCCCACGATGCGCCGACGACCGGAGGTGTAGCGATGACCCCCGAGATCGAGAAGGTCTGCTGCGTGCTCGTGGAGATGCTGAACGCTCATCGAATTCCACGCCCGGCGACCGAGCTCGACACCTTGCACCCGTTCGCGACACGCACGGGGACACGAGGTCGCTTCGTCGGAAGAGACACCTGCACGGCCCTGAGCGTACACCTCTGATCGAGACCGGTTCTCGATCTCCTTCCATGATCGAGTGCGGTCCGCACGAAAGTCGGGAACGGCGGCCAAGCTGGTGTGGTGGCGGGTGAGTTCGATTGCAACGAAGCTCGCCACCGGGGCGATCGAGCGACACATGGGTGATGGCATGTCGAATCGCCGACGAAACCCCTCGATCGTCACGTGGAACATCCGCTTCGGTGTCGAGATCGATGCCGCGATCGAACGATTGAACGCCCACCCTCGGCTCCGAAACGCCGACGCGCTTCTGCTCCAGGAGCTGGACGGCGACGGCGCCACCCGGATCGCACAGGCACTCGGACTCGACCTGTACTACGAAGCAGCCTGTCGCCACCCTCAGACCGGCCGCGATTTCGGCAACGCAATCCTGAGCCGGCTACCCATGCACACCAAACGCGTGGTGAAGCTCCCCAATGTCGCAGTCGTCGGCGGCACGCCGCGCATCGCTGTGCGCGCAACCGCACCTGTCGGCGGACTCGACGTCTCGCTCTGGACCACCCATGCCGAGACACCAGCGATGCGCCGACAACAGCGTCGCGAACAGTTTCGAGCCATCGCCTCCTCGATCGCCGACGACCGCAGTCGACGATTGATCCTCGGCGGTGACTTCAACACCGTCACCAGGCGCGGCGTCCATGTTCTGTCAGGACTGCTCGCGGACGCCGAAACCGAGCGAGTTTCCCTCGAAGACTCGCCCACCCTGCGCCGAGGAGGACGCAGCTTCGCACTCGATCACGTCTTCCACCGCGGGATGGCACCGATCGCAGCCGGCGTTGTCGCCCCAGGTGCAGCCAGCGATCACTCGGCGGTCTGGGTCGAGTTCGCAACCATCAGCGGTGCCACGAAAGAGCCCTGACGGTCACTCGACGTTCGACTCGGCATCGACGACCTCGCCTGCCCCGGGGCGATGTTCGACGATCCACGCGTCGATGGCCTCCCAGGCGCGGAGCAACATCTCTTCCTTGCCGGCGTCGTCTGCGGGAAGATCGAGAGCATCGATGTGACGCCAGCTGAGCTCGAGCGTGTTGACCTCCGGAAGCGCCAGCCACACATCGCCCACACCGGCGATCGCGTCGAGGCCCGTGTGCGCGACGAACACCGCGTCCGCCGACGGGCACGCGTTCATCGCAGCGATCGATCCGGCCGGTCGTGGCGGCAAGACGTTGCGAAGCCGCTCGGCACGCTCGGCCGCGTCGACGTCACCGTGGGTGCGGAGACGATCGATGGCGCGGAGCCGACGGCTCTCGGTGAAGTTGCCACCCTCCGGGAAGATGACGAAGGCATCGCGTCCGTCCATTCCAGCGGCGAGCTCAGCGATTGCGTCGACAGCGTTGTGCCCACCTGCCGCAGAGATGAACCGGTTCGGGAGCCGATTGAGGAGGAGATCGAATGCGGGGTCGAGCTGCAGAATGTCCTTTGCCACGATCCGGGGCCGACGGCCATGCCACGACATCACCTGGTTGAGCAGCAGCAGCGAATCCGCCGGGCCTGCATGGCGAGCCATCACGATGAGCGGCGCATCATCGAAGTCAGCGACAGCATCGTGTGTGGGGAGCGGCTCGCCGGCGACCGTGATCTCGAGCGAGAAGAGTCGACGGCCCGACCCGATCAAGACCTTGAGCGCCCACCGCAACAGCACGTAGTGCGCGGCCACGAAGAAGCCTGGCGGTGTGTTCGCTCCGAAGGCGCTGACGATCCACAAGGCGAGCCCGGCGACCATCACGGCGGCCTCGACGAACAGGTACACGGTGGCGAGCCCGAGCGCACGCAACGCTCGCAGCTTCCCGGGGAGCCGGTACGAGATGAGCAGCGCGCCGATGATGAGGAGCGGAACCGTCGCGAGGTAGAAGAAGGTCGCGATGATCGGCAGCGGCCACAGCAGCACGCGCCGAACCCAGCGGTACGGCAGCTTCATACGACGTGTTGATCCAGGTACTCCGACGACGCAGCGTGCGACAGTGCGATGCGCTCCGCAGCGCGCTCGCTGTCCGCTCCCGCGTATTGGCGGAGATCGTTGAACGCTTTTGCATCGCCGGTCGGCAAGACGTGCACATCGACGCCCGCGGGCAGCGTCCGCATCGTCTCGGCGAACCGATGGCGCCGAGAGATCTCGAACGCGATCATGGCGACCTCCCACGGTTTCGTCGGCGCGACGAGCTGGTCCTCGATCCGACCGACCTGCAACACGAAGATCGTCGTGGCACCGCGATTGATCGCACGATCGAGCGGGATCGATGCAACGAGCCCCCCATCCAGGTGGTGTTCACCATCGATCTCGACGGGCGGCAGCAGACCGGGCACGGCGCTCGACGCCAACACTGCGTCGACGAGCGATCCGGACGACAGGTAGACAGCGCTCGATCGCTCGATGCTCGAGGCGACGCACTCGAACGGAATCACGAGGTCGTCGAACGCATCCGTGCCGACGGCCTCGGCAACGAACTCACGGAACCGCCGGTTGTCGTATAGGTGCGTCTTCGACTCCCACAAGGTCCTGATCCGCCCGAACAACGACGCGTCGAGCACACCCGACCGGTCGATCGACGTCCACATCGTCGCGAGGCGGTCGAGTGCACCGGCATCACCGGTTGTCGCGAGGACCGCCCCGTTCATCGCTCCGATCGATGTCCCGATGATCATGTCCGGGCGGATCCCGCGCTCGTGGAGCGCCCGCGCCATGCCGACCTCGTGCGCACCCAGCGGTCCACCACCTCCGAGAACGAACGCAACCGTCATGCCTCCATGATGGCTCACAGGCATGATGGCTCACAGGCCGGCCGCGTCGGCGACCGGCGTGCCGGCTTCTCAGCCAGTCGTGCGTAGAGTCCGCTCGATGAAGATCCCCACCGCCCCCGTCGTCGCTGTCGGTCTCCTCGGCGGCTTCCTCGTCGCGCGCGAAACCGAGATTCGCCCGCTCGGCGGCGCTGTGCTTGCCGCCGCCGGCGTCACCGCCGGTCGGCAATGGCTCCGCACGAGCGGCCCCGCCGGCACAGCCGTGCTGACCGCCGTCTACCTCGGCGGGTTCGGGGCATCCCACCCGCTGGCGAAGAAGATCGGTGCCTGGCCTGCTGTCGCCGCCGCTGCATCGGTCAGTGCAGCCTCTGCATGGGCAATTTCCGACCGGCGCGCATGACCGACGCCATCACCACACGATGACGATCACGCGACGTCGATCGGCGGTGGCTGCGCTCACCGTCGCAGCGTTGATTGCCGTCTTCGTCGGCCTCCTCCCCCAGTTCGCCGACTACAACACCGCGTGGAGGAGCGCGACGTCGCTTCCAGCAGCATGGCTCGCCTTGCTCGTCGTTGCAGCGACAGTCGCACTCCTCGTGCCCGGGCTTCAGTGGAAAGCGGCCATCGCTGAGCTCGGACTCCGTCAGTCCTTCTCCATCGCGCAGACATCGTTCACCGTGAGCAACGGCATTCCCGGAGGGGGCGCCGTCGTGCTACCGGTCCAGTACTCGATGCTCGCGTCGTTTGGCGTGCGTCGAGCGACGGCAACTGCCGCGACCGGCGTGACTGCTGTCTGGAATCTGCTCGGCACCGTGTTCGTACCGCTCTCCGGGCTGATCCTGCTGTTGCTGCTCGGCGAGAGAGCGGCGGGAAGCTGGCTCCTCGCCGGCATCGGCGTGTCGTGCCTGGTCGCCGTCGTAGTGGTCCTTCGATTCGCCTTCCGCAGCGATGCCGCCGCGCGACGAGTCGGTCGAGTCGTGGCGCAATCGATCACGCGGACGCTCGCCACGTTGCGCCTCGACGGTCGGGTGCGTTCGAACGTGGATCTCGAAAACGCTGCGTCTCGCTTCCGTGCGTCGACCGACAAGATCCTGCGACGGCGCTGGGCGTTGGTGACCGGGGCTCAACTCGCCGCGCAGCTCACCCAGTTCGCCGTGCTCGCGGTCGCACTCGCGGCGATCCAACGCGACCTCGACGAACCCACACGCCTTGCGGCGGTGTGGTTCGCATTCGGGGCTGGGCGACTGGGAACGCTGATCCCGATCACCCCGGGAGGTCTCGGAACGGTCGATGGGCTGCTCACCGCCTTCTTGGTGGGGATCGGCGGCGCGACGAGCACCGATGCGCTCGCGGCGGTACTGATCTGGCGAACGGCGACGTACCTCCCGGGCCTCGCCGCGGGGACGATCGCCTTCCTCATGTGGCGCCGCCGCGGCGGTCTCGTGTCGCCCGACGATGCGCACACCGGTTCATGACGCGTCCGCACGAGCCGCCGGTGTCCGCGACGACGTCGATGGGGCCGGCTCGCTGAGCGTGTGAGTCAGCCGGCGGAGCGAGCGATACCTCGGTCGATGAACGCCCGGATCTCGTCATCGCTGTGCCCGAGCTCTCGAAGCACCTCGACGGTGTGCTCGCCGTGTGCCGGGCTGTGAGACGCAGGATCCAGCCTGTCTCCCTCGAAACGAGCCGGAGGTTTCACCCGTCTCATCGATCCGAGTCGTGGATGCGTATCGACGTCGACGCTGTCGTTGGCTGCGTACTGAGGATGCCCGATGGCCTCGTGGTGAGTGAGCGGCTGGGCCGCAGGAACGCCATTGGCATGGAGTCGTGCGAGCAGGTCGTCGGTGTCGAAGCCAGCGATCGCCGCCTCCAACTCCTCGCGGAACGCGCCGGCGTTCCGCCTGAGCTGCTCGACGCTGCTGAATCGTTCATCGTCCAAGACGTCGAGCCGCTCGACCGCAGTGAGGAGTCCGACCTGATGCGCTGACGTCCCGGCCGAGATCGTCACGGCGCCGTCCCGCGTGGCCGACAACTGGAAGATCCGATCACCGAGCGGCGGTTGGTGGTGTGCGTCGGCATCCAGCAGCGTGTGATGCATGAAGCCGTCGGGAAACAGGAAGTACAACCCGGCGTCCATCATCGACACGTCGATGCTCTGGCCCTCGCCGGTCTTCTCCCGGGCAAACAGCGCCGCCGTCACCGCCTGACACGTCGTGTAGGCGGTGACCTTGTCGCACATCAGCGTCTGCATGAACTCAGGCCGCTTCTTGCCCGCGCTCTGCACCGCGGCGAAGCCTGCCTGGGCCTGAATGATCGGGTCGTAGGCGGGGGCGTCTCGTTGCGGGCCCTCGGTGCCGAATCCGGACACAGCTGCGTAGATCAGGCGGGGATTGATCGCCCGGAGTTGTTCGCTACCGAGGCCGAGCCCGTCCATGACACCAGGCCGAAAGTTGCACAGCACGACGTCGCTCTCGCGGGCGAGCGCCTCGATGGCGGTGCGACCCTCGTCGCTCTTGATGTCGAGCCGCAACGACCGCTTGCCCCGATTGCAGTTCGCGAACAGGGCCGAGCAGCCACCCTTGCTGCTCCCGAGGTAACGCATCGGGTCCCCGATGTCGATCGGTTCGACCTTGATCACCTCCGCACCTTGTTCGGCGAGCATCATTGCGGCGAACGCGGCCGTGATCATCGTCGAGAACTCGACGACCCGAATTCCATCGAGCGGCTTCACGGCAACTCCCCTCGCTCGCTCAGGAGCGAGAGCGGGATGTCGACGTGGCGCGCCCGCACCCACTCGCCGAGCGACTTGGCCTGGCCGTCCTGGCGGGTCGACGCGGCGACGCCCTCCTGGAGGATCCCGTGGATCAAGAAGTTGATCGACCAAATGTTGGGCAATGGGTAACGCTCGATCTGCAGCTCCGCTGCCTCAGGCAACAACTCGCGCAACTTGTCGGTCGTGAGCGTCTCGTTGAGCCAGGCATAGGCCTCCGCGCTGCGCACGAAGAGTCCGAGGTTCGCGTTGCCACCTTTGTCGCCTGAGCGTGAACCGGCAACGAGACCGAGCGGGGCGCGACGAGTCGTCCCACTGGGCACGTCGGGGAGCTCGGTCAGCGTCGGGCTGACCACGGCATCGGACTCCGGCGCCACGCTGTCGACGACGGCGCGGGCTCCTCCGAGGATGACGACGTGCTGCGGGACGAGATCGGCGGGCACCAGGCCCGAGGTGTGGACACCGAACGCTTGACCGAAGGCGGTTCCGGCCAGGCCGTAGAAGCCCGGGATCGTCGCGAGGGCCATGTCGTTGATGCCCGCGCTGATCGCTTGGGTCTTGCGTTGATCGACATCTTTCACCGTGACTCGCCAGGCGGCAGTCGCTGCTTCGTTACTGATCGGGTCGTCGTGGTCGGTGCGGACCACCGTCGAGGTGACCGAGTCGAAGTCGTCGGGCCCGTACGGGGCCGACTCCCAGAAGGCTCGTTCGAGCAGCTCGGCCTTGGCCTCGATGTCGAGGCCGGTGAGCGCCAGGTTGATGTCGGTGCGATAGCCCCCCAACGAGTTCATCGAGACCTTGAGGGTCTCGGGCGGTTTCTCGCCCTTCACACCGCTGACGAGAACGCGGTCGGGACCCTCCTGGCTGAGGGTGAGTGTGTCGAAGCGGCTCGTGACGTCGGGGCCGAGATAGCCCGGCGGGCCGATCTCGTAGAGCAGCTGCGACGTGACGGTGCCGACGGTGACTGCACCGCCGGTGCCTGCATGCTTCGTGATCACCGAGGAGCCATCGACCGCAACCTCGGCGATCGGGAAACCGGCACGCTCGAGGCCAGGGATTTCGGTGAAGAACGAGTAGTTCCCGCCCGTGGCCTGGGTTCCGCACTCGATGACGTGGCCGGCCGTGACCGCGCCTGCGAGTTGATCCCAGGCGTCGCGCTCCCAGCCGTGGTGCCAGGCAGCGGGACCGCACACGATCGCGGCGTCGGTCGTCCGGCCTGTGACGACGATGTCGGCGCCCGAGTTCAGCGCATCGACGATCCCCCAGCACCCGAGGTAGGCGTTGGCCGAGACGTAGTCGAGTGGTGCGACCGCTTCGCCGGTCTCGTGATCGATGATGTCGATGCCTGCCTCTCGGAGCTCGTCGAGACGCGGCAGCAGATCATCACCGTTCACGTACGCGATGGTCGGGTTCAAGCCCAGGCCTCCGGCCACCTCGGCCACGGCCTCGGCGCAATGGTCAGGGTCGAGACCGCCGGCGTTCGACACGACCTTGATGCCGGCGTCGAGGCAGGTACCCATCACCTGTTCCATCTGCGTGACGAACGTCCGGGCGTAGCCACCGCCGGGGCGCTTCGCCCGTGTCCGAGCGAGGATCAGCATCGTGAGCTCGGCCAGCCAGTCACCGGTGAGCGCGTCGATCGGGCCACCTTCCACCATCTCCCTGGCGGCCGAGAGCCGATCACCGTAGAAGCCGGAACAGTTCGCGATCTTGATCGGGTCGGTCATCTTCGGGCCCTTCGATCGAACGGAGATGTGCGACCGTATCGCGGCCGCCAAAAGCCGACTGAATCGTCGTCACTCGACTCGAAGCACGAAGCTCCCTCGTGATGCCCGGTGCCGATGCGACCCCGCTCGTGGCCGGCGAGCGGGGTCTCGGTGGATCGACTCGGGCGACCGGGACCTCAGGCCACCATGGCTTCGAGTGGCTCCATGCGCGCTGCCCGCCATGCAGGCCACGCCGCAGCGAGCACACCTGAGACGGCGCCACCCAATCCGATGATCACCAGCGAGGTGATCGGCAGCGAGAGCGTCAAGCCCCCGTCGCCGATGGCCGTGAACACCGCGTACGACCCGCCGACCCCGAGGACAAGACCCAGCAGCGAGCCTTGCAACGACAGCATCAGCGCTTCGTTGCGGATCATCTGGCGAACCTGCTTGGCAGTCATGCCAACCGCTCGCAGCATCCCGATCTCTCGGGTCCGTTCCCCGATGGCCATCACCGTCGTGTTGGCGATGCCGACGAGTGCGATGAACACCGCGACGCCCAACATGCCGTACACGAAGTTCCGGAAGGCGTCGACCATGCTGCCCATCGAGTCGATGAACTGCTCCGAGGTCTCGACCCGAGTGCCATCGGCGGCCGCTGCGACAGCTGCGAATGCTCGGTCGGAACCGTCGGTACGCACGAGCACCATCGAGTCTCCTGCGTCGGGCGCGAGTTCGGCGAACGCCGCGTCGTCGAGCACGTAGCGAGGAGGTGCCAGCCCGGGCAGATCGTTGTCGTACACAGCAGCGATGGTCAACGTCTGTTCGCCGACGCCCGGGAACGTGAGGCGGAGGTCATCACCCAGACCCAAGCCGTCGAGGGCATCGACCTGCACGGCGATCGAGCCTTCTGCCACGTCATCGAGGCTTCCAGCGGTCACGTCGAGGCGATAGACCTCGGCGAGGGCGTCCAGATCGATGCCGGCAGCGAACACCCCGCTTCCATCTTCGATCACGATGGTCGAAGCAATCGGCGTCACGACCTCGACCCCGTCGCCCGAAGGAATGGAATCGGCGACCGAACTCGGCACGTTGGTGATGTCGTCGGGCCCGCCACCTGCGAACAACGAACTGATGACCACGTCGGCTCGCAGCGCGTCTCTCGTGTCCGATGCGGCACTGCCCGAGAGCGAGCTCACGACCACGGTGAAGAACGCGATCAGTGTCACGCCGAGCGTCAACGACAAGGCGGTTGATGCGCTGCGGCGAGGGTTGCGTGCAGCGTTCGTTCCGGCCAGCCGGCCGACAGTTCCGCCCACCGCTTCTGCCGGGCGTGCGCTCCGGCGTGAGAACCATCCCGACAGCATCGGCCCGCCGACGATGACACCGATGAACCCGGCGAGCACGCCCGCGACCGCAATCTCCCACGTCTCACCGAGAGCACCTGCGATCGAGGCGACCACGCCTCCGACGAGCAAGAGCCCACCGAGGACGTTGCGAGTGCGCGACAACCCTGATGGGTCGACGGCCGCGTCACGCAGTGCGGCGATCGGTGGCGTGCCCGCTGCTTTGCGTGCCGGCACGAATGCCGACACCAGCGACACGACGACACCGACGACCATGCCGATGATCACCGACGAAGCCGGGATGACCAACGGCGCCGTCGTGATCGTGAAGCCGATGGCGTCGAAGAG
>JBGCFW010000314.1:0-7790 GCA_045107155.1 Ilumatobacter sp.
CACTGGGGCGGCGCACACTGGGGCGGCGCAGACTGGGGCGGCGCACACGGGCGCTGCGCTCACTGGGGGCGGCGTAAGGCGCGACCGCGGCCACTGCGCGTCCTGTTGATAGGGTCACGACCGCGACGAAGGGCGGTCCGAGATGAGCGAGAGAACCGAGGAGCGGACGGCACGACGGCCCGCTGTCGAGGTGGTCGCGCTCGCTCTCGGACTCGCCCTGCTCACGGCATTTCTCCTCCGCACGATCGGTCTGTCCAGCGACTCGATCCTCGAAGCTGACGGGTGGGCCGGTCCGGTCCTGGGCGTCACGTTCGCGGTCACGCTGCTCACGACGCTCCGCATCGAGATGCGCGGCAATGCCGTGCTGCTGTCGCTGTCGGAGATCCCACTCGTCTTCGCGGCGCTCTATCTCGCGCCGGTCGAAGGGGTCTTGGCTCGCGTCGTCGCGAGCGCCGTCGTCCTCGGCGTGATTCGGCGTTCCGCGGCCCCCAAGCTCGTCTTCAACCTTGCATTGTTCGCCTTCGAGACCGCTGCCGTTTTCTGGTTGACCCGCCAACTGCTCCCCGAAGGTGCCGACGACGGCGTGCGGACGGTCGCAGCGGTCACCGGATCGGTGATGGCTGTCGAGGTCATCGGAACCGTGCTCGTTGCAGTGGCGGTCTCACGCTTCGGCGGCGACGCGATCCGACGGATCGCCGAGAACCTGCAGCGAGCGTGGGTGCTCGCTGTGAACGTCGCGATGGCTGGCGCTCTCCTCAGCCTGTTCTTGTTGTCGCCCATGCTGGCGGTGTTCAGCATCGTGCCCGTCGGCGCGCTCTGGTTCATGATGAAGCAGCACAACTCGTTGGCGCAGGAGCTGAGCGACTTGAACGCGGTGCACGGCTTCGCTGGGCGGATCGGCCGGACGCTCGACCTCGACGAGATCTGCCAGGCCGCAGTCGACGAGTCCGCGAGGCTGCTTCGCTGCCGCATGGGGATGCTCGTGCTGCACGAGCCGTCTCACACCGATCGAATCTTCACGACCGACGGCTTCCCCGCTGCACCCGTCCGCCCGGGGGTCGCCGATTGGGCCTCCATGACCGAGCCCTCGAAGGCAACCTCGACGAACGGCGCCGCGCTCGTCGAGGCGGGTTTCGCTGGCTGGGAACGCTGTGGCGACGTCATGATCGCATCGGTCGACGACGGAGTCGACTCGATCGGGCTCCTCGTGCTGGCACGCGAGCCGCGCGCCGAGACGCCATTCAACGATGGTGACGCCACCCGAACGCAGAACTTGGCTGATCAGCTCGCCTCGGGTCTGCGAAAGGGCATCCTTCACCGGCGCATCGAGCACGAGGCACTTCACGACACGTTGACCGGCCTCCCGAACCGTCTCTCGCTGCAACGACACCTCGCTGATGCCACGCAGCTCGCCCTCGATGACGAAGTGACCTACGTGATGATGATGGACCTCGACAGGTTCAAGGAGGTCAACGACACGCTCGGCCACCATGCGGGCGACGAGCTCCTGATCGAGTTCGCCCGGCGAATGTCGGCGCAACTGGGCGAGCGAGACATGTTGGCTCGCCTCGCAGGTGACGAATTCGCCGCCGTGGTCAACGCTCGCGATGATGCCGAGATCGCCGAGCTCGGACGACGGTGCGTGGCCGCCGGCGCCGAACCGCTGACGCTCGACGGACTCTCGATCGTGATCACGGCCAGCATCGGCATCGCGCCACTCCGCGCAGACGCAGACGATCCCGAGATCGCCCTGCGCCAGGCCGACATCGCGATGTACAACTGCAAAGCTCGCCACTCGGGCGTCGAGCTCTTCCGCTCCGAATACGACCGTCGGACGCCAGCTCGCCTCTCGATGCTGGGCGACCTCCGGCACGCGCTCGACGAGCGCCATCTCGATCTCGAGTTCCAGCCCAAACTCGACCTGGCGAGCGGACTCGTGATCGGAGCCGAAGCCCTGGTCCGGTGGACCCACGACGTTCGAGGCGTTGTCGCCCCGACCGAGTTCGTGCGAGTTGCCGAAGACACCGGACTCATCAAACGGCTGACCGACATGATGCTCACGCAGGGCATCAAGGAGATCCGGGCTCTCCACGACCGTGGCCATCACCTGTCGTTGTCCGTCAACCTGTCGACACACGACCTGCTCGATGCAAACCTCTCGACACGAGTGGCGGGCTACCTGGCCGACTACGACGTCGACGCTGCGTCGTTGACGCTCGAGATCACGGAGTCGTCGCTCCTCGTCGAGGCTCCGCGATCTCGCGCCACGATCCACGAGCTTCACGAGATGGGCGTCCGGATGTCGATCGACGACTTCGGGACGGGCTACTCGTCACTCAGCTATCTCCGCCAGCTCCCCGTGAGCGAGTTGAAGGTGGACCGGAGCTTCATCGCGACCATGCTCGTCGACTCACAAGACGAAGTAATCGTTCGCTCGACCGTCGATCTCGGGCACAACCTCGGTCTCGAAGTGGTCGCCGAAGGTGTCGAGAACGAACAGATCCTCGACCAACTGCGCGCGATCGGCTGCGACGTCGCGCAGGGGTTCACGATCTCGCGACCGTTGAGCCCAGCTCGATTCCTCGCCTGGCTCCACACATCGAACTACTCCAGCCGCCGGGTGGATCCGACACGACCCGAGGCGTGGACCCTCGGGAGCGGAAACTGAGCAGGTTGCGGCGGCCTCCCTCGGCTCCGCTGACCCCGTAGCCTGGCCAGATGTTCCGGATCCTCGGATTCGACGTGCGCGTGCAGTCGGGCTTCGTCGTGTTCATGGCGCTCATCGTGGTGCTGTATCAGAACGCCTTCGGCGTTTGGCTCGCCGGATCGATCGCCGTCCTGACGCTCGTCCACGAACTCGGGCATGCGGTGGCCGCGCGACGAACGGGAGCCCATGCCGAGATCTCGCTGGGCTTTCTGGCCGGGTACGCGTCGTATCGACCGAGCCGCGAGCTCGCGAGGCGCGAGCAAGCCTGGATTTCGTTCGCCGGGCCGCTCGTTCACATCGGCAGCGCTGCCGTGGTCCTCCTGGCCCTCGGGACGAACCCCCTCGACCCCGACTCGGTCACCGACTCGCCGGCGACGGCAGCCATCTGGTGGGCCGGGCCGGTGATCGGCGCGATGAACCTGATTCCGATCCTGCCGCTCGATGGTGGCAACATCGCGATGTACGGCTTGGACGCCATCGTCCCCGGTCGTGCACAGCGGCTGATGCTCTGGTTCTCGATCGGCATCACCGTCGTCGCCGCAGCGTTCCTCATCGGCACCGGCCGCTCGGGTTTCGTGCTGTTCATCGGATTCCTCCTGATCACGCAGTTGCAGATGCTCCAAGCGGGTCGCCCTCGCCAGCGGGCGCGTTCGGCGTGGGATGTCGCGGCCGATGCGCTGGAATCGGGACGCCAGGGCAAGGCGCGGCGCACACTCGTCGCCGCACTCAGCCATCCTCAACCGACGACACCGGAGCGCGACGTCGACCTCAGAATCGACCAGCTCGTCGAGCTCGTCGAGCTGCTCCCGCGGCCCTTTCCCCACGGTGACCCCGGCAACGAATACCTCCTCGCGAACGTGCTCCTTCGCCTCCGCCGATTCGACGACGCAGCGCACTACGCGGCGCGGTCGTATTCGGCGAACCCGAACAGTCTCAGCGCATCTCAGGTCGCACGAGCTGCGGCCGCACTCGGCGACCGTGTCACGGCGATCGGCTGGCTCGAGACCGCGGCCGATGCCGGAACCTCTCCGGCCGGATTGGCGATGATCATCGACGGGGCGCCAGAGCTGGCAGCGTTGCGCCACGATCCGGCCGTCGTCGCCGTTCGGGCAACGCTGGCCGCGGCCTGAGACGGCGAGATTCGATTCGCCGACCTGCTCAGGCGAGATGAACCGGCGGCCGGCCGACGGCCACGCCTCGCCTCACGTAGGCGAGCGCAGCATCAGCGGTCGCGCTGGTGACGGTTCCCACTGATCCGCCATCGGCATCTGCCACGTCGTCACCAGGCTTCGCTCCTGCGACGTCGACGATGCGCAGCGAGCGCGGCGCATCGGCGCCGCGGGAATCCATTCGCTCGACGAGCTCTTGCCCCGGGTAGCAACCCTTCTGGAAGTTCGCTGCCTGCAACACGATTCCCGTCGTGGCCGGAATCGTCGATCCGGGCTCGATCTCGGCACCCATCCGCGGCCAGCCGGCGCCGATTCGCGCAGCTTCAATGTCGGTCGCCGGGTCCGAGGCCCCCGCCGCTTCGAGTTCGACCTCGGCGTCGACGCGGATCTTGAAGCGCTTGATCCGAGCCATCAGCGCTTCACCGAAGCCGGCATCGGTGTCGAGCACGAACACGTCGTCGGCAGTGCGGTGAACCCGGGCGAGCACGTCGATCTTGCCGCTCGGATCGAGGACGAAGGTCCAGCGCGCTGCTCCCACTGCGAGGTCCCGGACTTCTTGAGACAGCTGCGAGTGCAGGTAGCTCTGTGCATCGGGGCCCGACACGGACACGCGGTCACGAGCGGACTGATCGATGTAGGCGGCGGTCTCTGCAACGGCGTCGTCGGCGTTCACCGGGCCAGTCTGCCGCCGGGTCCGCCTCCTGGCACACTGCAATCATCATGAACGGCGAAGACGACGACGCAGAATTCCAGAGCATCCGCCCCGACGCGGTCAGCGGTGCACCCGGGTCCGATAACGGCATCGATGAGATGGCCCGTCGAGCGGTCGACGTGCTTCTCTCCTTCCTGCGGCGCGCGAACGCGCTCGCCGCAGGTGTGTTGATCTTCGCCGTCATCGCCTGCGTCGGCGGCTATCTCATCGGCATCGCCGCGCTCGGAGGCGGGCTACGGACACTCTGGATCGTGGTCGGCGGGCTCGCTGCCGCCTGGGCCATCGGATCCGTCGTGGCGTCGATGTTCAGGCTCCGCGCCGTGCGTCGCGGAAGCGATCTGCTGGTCGACGAGGTGCGATCGTTGATCTCCGGCGACATCGACTCCGAGCGCACGGTGATCGAGACCGTCGAATCGACCGAGGGCGCCGACGGCGACGGCGTCGTCCAGCTCTCACGCCAGTTCTTCTCGCTGCGCGACACCGTCTCCGGCCATCAGCAGGATTTCCGAGCGCTGTCGTTGGCACTGGCGTCGATCACCACGCTTCCTGCGGCGATGGCACTCGCGACCGTTCTCGGCTTCGGCTTCGCATTCCTGTCGGTGATCTTCGGGTTGATCTTGATCTTCTGAGCCGAACCGTGTCAACGCGTCAGCCGGCGACGATCTGCGAGATCTGCACCGCCGAGGTGGTGTTCGTGAAGTTCGCGACGTCACCCATCGCCTCAGCGCCGTTCTTCATCCCGGCCTGCATCGCGTCCATGTCGGCGAAATACAGATTCCCGATGGCGAGGTACGGGCCGTCGATGCCGGACTCGATGTCCCACTTCGCCGGCGAGATCGTGCGGTCGACGATCTCGAAGTGGGTTGTCTTGTAGTACTCCATGTCGAATGTGGCGTCGTCGCCCTTCGGGTACATGACACTGACTTTGATCATCGGGAATCCTCCTGGTGTACGGAGGCTCCAACGTAGGTGGTCAGCCGCATGCGGCGAGACCCGGGGTGCGTCAGGCAGTGGTTCCGGCGTCGCGCCGCGCGCGTGTCATCCGGCGCGCCGCCGGGATTGCCGCGAGGAGCGCCGCGGCTTTGTTCCGGCACTCGAGGTCCTCGTCGGCGGGTACCGAGTCAGCGACGATGCCTGCACCCGCCTGGAGGCTTGCGGTCGCCCCGTCGCCGGTGATGAACATCGTGCGGATCGCGATCGCGGTGTCGAGATTGCCGGAGAAGTCGACATAGCCGACCACGCCGGCGTACGGGCCTCGTTTCACCGGCTCGAGTTCGTCGATGATCTGCATCGCTCGAACCTTCGGCGCACCGCTGACGGTGCCGGCCGGCAAGGTAGCCCGCAGCACGTCGATCGGGCCGAGGCCGTCACTCAGGTCACCCGACACCTGCGACGTCATGTGCATGACGTGGCTGTAGCGCTCGAGTGTCATCAGTTCGTCGACCTGGACCGAGCCGAACTTCGCGACCCGGCCGACGTCGTTGCGGGCGAGGTCCGCGAGCATCACGTGCTCCGCCCGTTCCTTCGGGTGCTCGATCAACTCGGCTGCGAGACGCCGGTCGTGCTCGTCGGTCGTGCCGCGTTTGCGTGTGCCTGCGATCGGTCGAGACACGACCTTCCGGTCGAGAAGCTGCACCATCGGCTCCGGCGATGACCCGACGATCGTCAACTCGGGGTGCTTGACGAAGTACATGTACGGCGACGGGTTGACCTGTCGGAGAACCCGATAGACGTCGAATGGGTCGGCGTCGAGTTCGAGGTCGTAGCGCTGCGCGAGGACCACCTGGAAGATGACGCCGGCGACGACGTACTCCTTGGCGACTTCGACGGCTCGCTCGTAGCCACCGTTCCCCATCGACGATGCGAGCACCGGGAGGTCCTGCTCTGGCAGCGGCGGCTCGACCGGGGTGTACGGCAACGGCTTGGCGAGATCGGCAACCGCCTGTTCGACGCGCGCCGTCGCTGCGTCATACGCATCGTCGAGTTGGTCCGTCGACAGCCCGAGCGTCGGCACGCTCTCGATCAGATACACCCGCTGACGCCAGTGGTCGAAGGCCGCGAGCGAGCCGATCACGGACATCACGGCGTCTGGATACGCGCGATCGTCGGCCGGCACGTCGGGGAGGCGCTCGACCTCGCGGATCACGTCATAGCCGAGGAAGCCCATGATGCCGCCGTGCAGCGGTGGCAGATCCGGGAACGAGGGACTGGAGTACCGGGACAACAGCGACTCCATCGCCGCGAGGATCCCCTGATCGGTCGGGATGTCGTCCGGGAGCGGTCCATCGAGCTCGACCCGGCCGTTGCGGAGCAGCATCGTGGCCGACGGGCTACGTCCGACGAACGAGAATCTCGCCCACCGTTCTGCTCCCTCCACCGACTCGAGGAGGAAGCCCGGGCCGTCACCGACGAGCTTTGAGTATGCCGCGACCGGCGTTTCGAGATCCGCGAGGAGCTCGGTCCAGACGGGCACCACCGTGTGCTCGACCGCGTGGGCGTGGAATTCCTCGCGCGAGGGCTGGAATCGCATCAGCCGAAGGAGCGGAAGAAGCAGCTGCGTTCGCCGGTGTGGCAGGCTCCTGCGCCTTCCTGCTCGACCTTGAACAAGAGTGCGTCTGCATCGCAGTCGTAGTACGCCTCGCGCACGAACTGACGGTCGCCCGAGGTGTCGCCTTTTCGCCAGAGCTCCTGGCGGCTCCGCGACCAGTACACCATTCGACCTTCCTGGAACGTCATCGCGAGCGATTCGGCGTTCATCCAGGCCAGCATCAAGATCTCGCCGTTCTCGACGTCTTGGGCGATCGCCGTGACCAACCCGTCGGCGTTGTACTTGATGCCCGCCAACTGTTCGTCGGTGGCTTCGATGATCGTCGTCTCCGGCATCGCGACATCCTATGCACGCCATCGTGACGTCACCCGATCGGTTCCAGGCCGGCGCGTCGCGAATGACGGCCGCGCCCCAGCGCGAGACCGCGCAGGTCTCGTGTTGTGCGCTCAGAGGTAGAGGCCGGTCGAGCCTTCGACGCGCTCGGCGGCCACGGCGTGCAGCTCTCGCTCGCGCAGCATGATGTAGTCGTCGCCTTGGACCTCGACCTCGTAGCGATCGTCGGGACTGAACAAGACCTTGTCGCCCACCTCACACGACCGGACGTTCTGACCCTGCGCCACGACGGTCGCCCACACGAGCCGCTTCGCCATCTCC
>JBGCFW010000315.1:0-12287 GCA_045107155.1 Ilumatobacter sp.
GCGGCAAAGAAGGCTCGCCGCATCGGCAGTTCGTTCGACACCGATGCCCCGACGGGTCTGTCACTGCTGCCACCCCCTCTGCCCGACGCGGTCGACTTCGACGACCTCATTCGGCGCTATCCGGGTGATGCGATTCCGATCGGGTTGATCGACCGTCCGGAGCACGCGGAGAACGAGGTCTACTGGTGGCGACCCGGACAGTCATCGCTCATCGTCGCCGGGACGCCTCGTACCGGGGTGGGGTCGCTGCTCGACCTGATCGCGCTGGGGACAGCGCAGCGAACAGCGGCCGACGACCTTCACGTGTACGCGATCGACGGGCTTCCGCAGCGTCAGCGCGCCTTCGCCGCGCTGCCACATCTGGGTGACGTGATCGGCCCTGACGACTGGGCGTCGACCGAGGCCCTCATCGACGCACTGCACGGAGAAGTCGTGGAGCGCCTCGAGGCGCCTGAAGGAAAGCGACCCGATCTGCTCTTGCTGATCGGCGACCTCGGGCGCGTGCGGCGAGCCATCCCCCTCGAACGCATCGACGAGATCATCGCCCGCCTGCAGATGATCGTCGCCGACGGGCATCGAGTCGGTGTGTCGGTCGTGGCGATCGCGAGTCGTTCCCAAGATCTCGCCGACCTCATGACCGGCGCCGGGGACCGACTCGTGGCCGACCTCACCGACCCTGCCGACCGTGGTCGACTCGGGGCGCCGGTCGCCGGACCGAACGACCGCGTGACTCGCCGTTGTTGGTCCACGCATCGTGACCGTCGCGTCCAACTCGCAACACCCCCGAACGACATGGAGGCCGCGGTCGCGCTCGCTGCGCCAGAACCCGCCGACCACTGCCATCCTGCGTCCTTCGTGCCCGGGGTGGCTCCATGAGCTCGCTGGCCATCCGCGGCAACGGTGTCGGACTCGAAGTGGCCGGCTCGATGCTGCGCGGCGTACAACTCCGCAGCGATGTCCCGGGCCGGCTCGCGGTGGCCGCCGAACTCCCGGTCGTGCTCGATGACGATCGAGCGGTCCTCGATGCACTCACCGTGCTCCGCGCCGAGCTCGGCGGACCGGGTGCCCCCACACGAATCGCGACCTTTCCGGCCGGCACGATGATGCAGCGCATCGACGTGACCGGGCGCTCCGGCCCCGATCTGAACGGGTTGCGCGCTGCGCTGTACCGGAGGATGGAGATCGACTCGACGGTCATCGTCGACGACGGGCCGCGTCGCTGGCTGCTTGTGATCCGATGGGACGCGACATCGATGCGACGTCTCGAGGATCTCGCCGAACGTGCCGGATTCGTGGATGTCGCCGTCGAACCGTCGCCCCTCGCTCTCGCTCGAGTGGTGCCGATGAATGCAACCTTCGCACGGCGCCTCGCGACCGGGACCGAGGCCTATCAGATGGTGCTCTCCAATCGGCTCCCCGTGTGCGCGCTCCCCGCGTCGGCATCGGGGCGTTCCGCGCCCGATCTCGACGTCGCCTCGGTCGATGTCACCCGCGCACTGTTCGACGATCTGCTCGACGACGCCCAGCTGGCGGAACTCATCGACCGCGCCGGCGAACAGGTCGAGCCCCCGACCGAACTACCCGTCAACCTGGTCGGCGACGACTACCCGCCGTTCCCCGACCACGACGAGCGATCAGCTCGGCGCCAAGTGGTCGCGCTCGGCGCCGCAGTCGGCGCTTCAGGACTCGCAGGGCCGATGCGCCCGGTCGACATCGTCGCGACCGGCGCGAACTACGACCACCAATTCGATCGGCCGTGGGCTGTCGAGCGGGTGCGCCCGATCGTGCCCAATCCGACGCCCGTCGACGACGAACCACCGAAACGGCGGCGACGGTTCCGCCGAAGCTGACCTGCTCGCAGGCCGTGACGGTCAGTCGTTGCCGAAGAACTTCGGTCGCTCACCGAACACTGCCACCGCCTGCTTCAGCGGCACGAGCGCACCGGTGGTGGAAGCGGGCATGGCCTTCTCGGCTTCGCGGATCGCGTGCTGTGCGATCTCTCGGGCCTGTTCGAGCTCGGTGCGGAGCCGGTGGTTCTCCTTCTCGAGCCGCATCACTCGACGGATGCCCTCGAGATTCAGCCCTTCGTCGGTGAGTTCGGAGATCCGACGAAGCAACGCGATGTCGTCGTCGCTGTAGCGTCGATTCCCGCCCTCGGTACGAGCCGGAGACACGAGGCCACGGCGCTCGTAGATCCGGAGGGTCTGAGGGTGCATCCCGGCCAACTCGGCGGCGACGGAGATGACATACACGGCCTTGAGCTGTTTGTTCACGATGCCTCCCTCGCATCGACCGTACTCGCTGCGGCGAACGCTTCGAGCGCTGCTCGCTGTGCTTCGTTCAACTCGGTGGGTACGACGACGTCGACCGTGACGATCAAGTTGCCGCGCGTCGCGCCCGACGACGTGTTCCGCTCGATCCCCTTGTCCTTCACCCGGTGCCGGGAGCCGGACTGCGTGCCGGGCCGGAGCCGAAGCGTGACCGTGCCGCCCTCGAGTGTCGGGACCTCGACGTCGCCACCGAGTGCAGCCCGGTCGAACGACACGGGAACGGTGACCGTGAGATCGTTGCCCGATCGACCGAATCTCGGGTGCGGGAGCACGCGGAGCTCGACGAGTAGATCGCCGGCGACCCCGCCGTTGCGGCCAGGCGCGCCACGTCCCTTGAGCTTGATGGTCTGGCCGTCCTTGACCCCCGCGGGGATCCTGGTCTTGACCTCTCGCGGACGCTTCTCGACGCCCGAGCCGCTGCAGGTCGCGCACGGATGCTCGATGACCACACCGTTGCCCTGGCAGCTTCCGCAGGGCGACGACATCGCGAAGAACCCCTGATTGTCGTCGGTGACGCCACGACCGCCGCACCGCTGACACACCTTCGGTGAGGTGCCGGCACGGGCACCCGAGCCGGAGCAGGTGGAGCACCGCGCATCGGCGGTGAGGTGCAGCGACGTCTCGAGCCCGCGGATCGCGTCCCCGAAGTCAACCGTGAGCGTCGCGGCGATGTCAGCGCCGCGTCGCGGGCCGACACCGGCCGACGATCCTCCTCGCGAGCGACCTCCGGAGCCGCCTCCGAACATCGAGCCGAGGATGTCGCCGAGCCCACCGCCGGCGTCCGAAACGTTGAAGTTGAACCCGCCGGGCCCACCGCCGCGGCCACCCATCGGGCCCATGGATCGGACCTCGTCGTACTCCTTGCGCTTCGCGGAGTCGCCCACGACGTCATAGGCGGCCGACGCGTCCTTGAACTTCTCTTCTGCAATGGCGTTGCCCGGGTTCTTGTCGGGATGCAGGTCGGCGGCGAGCTTGCGGTACGCCTTCTTGATCTCTTTGTCGGATGCGTCTTTCGACACGCCGAGCACCGCGTAGTAGTCCTTCTCGAACCATTCTCGTTGCGGGTTCATTGGGTGGGATTCACCCCCTTCGTCGTCGAGGGGACATCATCGGGGCCTGGCCACAATGAAGTCCTACCAGTCTCAGTCCTTGGTTCTCACCATGGCCGCTCGGAGGGTCTTGCCCTTCCAGCGGTAGCCGCTCCGCAGCACGTCGGCGACGACTGCCTCGCCGCCGGTGCCCGGATCGTGCGCGACCGCTTCGGCCACCTCCGGATCGAATGGCTGGCCCGCGAGGTCCAGCGTCTCGAGGCCGTGCTTCTTCAGCTCGACCAGCATCTGATTGAGCAGCGGGCCGACCTCCTCCGGGTGGCGGAGAAATGCCGCCTCCGCGGCGTCGAGGACCGGCAGCATCGCCTCGGCGAGGCGGCCGGTGGCACGGTCGGCGTCGGCTTGCGCACGTGACGCCGACTGCTTGCGGAAGTTGTCGAAGTCGGCTTGGATCCGCTGCGCCATGGTTTTGAACTGATCTCGCTCGTCGAGCAACGCGACGACATCGACGTCAGCCAGTTCGGCCTCGACGTTCACGTCATCGGCCGCCACCGCCTCCTCGTCGAGGATCCGGTGCAGACCTGCAGTGATGTCATCGACTTCGCTGGCGCGGTCATCGAGATCGTCAGGCGACCCCTGGCCGCCGCTCCCGTCAGCGGTCGAAGAGCCCGACCGCGAGCTCGACGAGATGTCGGGATCGTGGACGTCAGGGTCGAAGTTGTCGCCGTCACCCGTCCCGGCGGGGTGGTCGTTCGCATCGGTCACGACGAGCTCACTTCTCGTCGTCGACGATCTCGGCGTCGACGATCTCGTCATCGTCGGGAGCAGCCGAGCCGGCATCGGCGCCAGGCTCCTGGCCCGAGGCCGAAGAACCGGCGCCGCCAGCGTCCTTCGCTGCAGCTTCGTAGAGCTTCTGGCTGAACGCCTGGCTGGCCGACATCAGCGCGTCGGTCGCCGACTTGATCGCCTCGGTGTCGTTGCCCGAGAGTGCCGTCTTGAGGTCAGCGAGCGGCTGCTCGACCGCGTCCTTGTCGGCGGCATCGACGCTGTCGCCCTGATCGCGCAACACCTTCTCGGTCTGGTGCACCAGCGACTCGGCGTTGTTACGGATCTCGGCCTCTTCGCGCCGCGCCTTGTCTTCCTCGGCGTGCGCCTCGGCGTCTTTCACCATCTGCTCGATGTCGTCCTTGTTGATCGTGGACTGACCCGAGATCGTGATCGACTGCTCCTTGTTGGTGGCACGGTCCTTCGCGGACACGTGCACGATGCCGTTGGCGTCGATGTCGAAGGTGACTTCGATCTGCGGGACGCCGCGCGGCGCCGGCGGCAGGTCGACGAGCTGGAACTTGCCGAGTGTCTTGTTGGACTGGCTCATGTCGCGCTCGCCCTGCAGCACGTGGATCTCCACCGACGGCTGGTTGTCTTCCGCCGTGGTGAACACCTCGGACCGCTTGGTGGGGATCGTGGTGTTGCGCTCGATGAGTTTGGTCATGATGCCGCCCTTGGTCTCGATGCCGAGCGACAGCGGGGTGACGTCGAGCAGGAGCACGTCCTTGACGTCACCGCGCAGCACACCCGCTTGGATGGCGGCGCCGATCGCCACGACTTCGTCGGGGTTGACGGTCTTGTTCGGCTCCTTGCCGGTGAGGTCGTTCACCAACTCACTGACAGCAGGCATGCGGGTGGAGCCGCCGACCAGGATCACGTGGTGCAGCTCGCCCTTCGAGACGCCGGCGTCCTTGAGTGCTTGCTCGAAGGGAACCCGACACCGCTCGATGAGGTCAGCGGTCATCTCCTGGAACTTGGAGCGCGTGAGCTGTTCGTCGAGGTGCAGCGGACCGTCCGCCGTCGCGGTGATGAACGGCAGGTTGATCTGCGTGCTCTGCGTCTGGCTGAGTTCGATCTTGGCCTTCTCGGCAGCTTCCTGGAGCCGCTGGGCAGCCATGCGGTCGGCGGACAGGTCAACGCCGTGGGCGGCCTTGAACTGGTCGACCAGCCACTGGATGATCCGGTGGTCCCAGTCGTCGCCACCGAGGTCGGTGTCGCCGTGGGTCGACTTCACCTCGAAGACGCCATCGCCGATCTCGAGGACCGAGACGTCGAAGGTGCCGCCGCCGAGGTCGAACACGAGGATCGTCTCGTCCTCGGAACCCTTTTCGAGGCCGTACGCGAGCGCTGCCGCCGTCGGCTCGTTGATGATGCGGAGCACTTCGAGGCCTGCGATGGTGCCGGCCTCCTTGGTGGCGGTGCGCTGTGCGTCGTCGAAGTACGCGGGCACGGTGATGACGGCCTGCGTGACGGTGTCGCCGAGGTAGCTCTCGGCATCGCGCTTGAGCTTCATCAGCGTGCGTGCGCTGATCTCCTGTGGCGTGTACTGCTTGCCGTCGACGTCGTCGGTCTTCCAGTTCTCACCGATGTGGCGCTTGACCGAGCGGAACGTCCGGTCGGGGTTGGTGATCGCCTGGCGCTTCGCGACCTCCCCGACGAGCACTTCGCCCGTCTTCGAGAAGGCGACGACCGACGGGGTCGTGCGAGCGCCCTCGGCGTTCGCGATGACGACCGGGTCGCCACCTTCGAGCACCGAGACGACGGAGTTGGTGGTTCCGAGGTCGATTCCGACTGCCTTGGCCATGAGTGTTGCTCCTTGTTTCCAGCGTTGAGCTGTGAGGGGTCCCGCCGGACAGGCGGGTCAGATCTTGAATTGGTGACGCTCAACCTATGACCGATTCCTCACGGACCCAACCCTCAACACAGATTTCCTGACAACACTCGACTCAAGTTTTTACCATCGTCAGACTTCCGCACGTCGCCGACCTCATCCCTCGCAACGGCATGCACGCGCTGTGGACGGCCGACGCCGCGCAGCGCCGCGGCCGACGGCGTCAGAGCAGTCGGTCGGGGCCGAACGAATCGGGAAGCAGCTCAGCCAGCGTGAACGACGATGCGGCGCCACCGACCGTCGTCGCGTGGATCACCGTGTGTTCGTCGGAGAACTCGCGGATCTTCTGACGACATCCGCCGCACGGTGTTCCCGGCGTGTCGCCAGTCGTCACCGTCACCACTTCGGCGATGCGAGGAACGCCGACGGTCCCGACCACCATCATCGAGATCGCGCCGCCCTCGGCACACACGCCTTCGGGATACGCCGCGTTCTCGACGTTGCACGCCGCGAAGACGGCACCGTCGACGGTGCGCAGCGCGGCCCCGACTCGATAGTCGGAGTACGGGCTGTACGAGCGCTCCCGCGCCGCGAGCGCCGCGTCATACAACTCTCGAATCGATGCGTCCATCTCGGTCATCTTCTCACGCCGCACCGCATCAGCCCATGCCGCGGCGCGTCGCATCCCACCCGACGCCGGGTCAGGATCGAGGCGTCGAGAACAGGGCGCCCTCCACGCGTCTTGCCGGCGTACATCGCGGCATCGCGGGAGAACTCGAAACGGCGGCCCGCGGTCGTTGACTACTGTCCGCAGTGTGGACCTGACGCAGCAACTCCTCGAGACGCCCGAGTGGAGCGATGATGACATCGCCCGCCACGGGATCCCCATCGTCGACACACCGTTCCTCTCGGTCGGCGGCGGCATGGGCTCGCTCGCGATGGTCGACACCTTGCGGATCGCCGGTCAACCGACCGAGGCGCTCACGGTGCTCGCCGAGAACCGGATCCCGTCCGAGACCTACGAGTACCTGGCGAACAACAGCCAGATCCCTCGGCACGAACGGTTGCGATCCGACTCGTCATCGACGATGGACTGCATCTGGGGCTGGCCGGGTTACGCCCTGCGCGAAGCGGTTGCCGACAAGAAGATCGGCCCAGCGGCCACGGTCTTCTCGGAACCGATCCTGGCCAACTACTACACCCCCAAAGCGGGGCAGGTCTACGAGTCGGTGCGACGCGAAGCTGCTCGCATCGGATGGGATCAGATGCTTCGCCCCGGCATCGTGCGCACGGTCCGACGGCGTTCCGGCGGCGGCTACTACGTGATCCACACACCCGAGGACCAGTCAGGCGTTCATGCCGGCGGCCCGAAGTCACGCGTCGCGTACCGGGCCCACCACGTCCACCTCGCCGTCGGCTACCCGGGCGTCAAGATGCTCGGCGACCTCCAGGCCTACCGCGAGGAGCATCAGGACTGGGCGCGCGTCGTCAACGCATACGAGCCGCACCTCCACGCCTACGAAGAGATGCTCCGCCGACCCTGCACGGTGATGGTCCGAGGCTCGGGCATCGTGGCGTCGCGCGTGCTCCAGCGGATGATCGACGACCGCGACCAGCGCGGCGCGCAGACGACCATCATCCACCTGTTCCGCAACTACCCCGACAAAGACCAGGGCGACAAGGCCACCTTCCGTCGACCGGTCCTGGCCGGATGGGCGAAGCAGGGCTTCAACTTCCCGAAAGCCGCGTGGGGCGGTCAGCTCCGCGACCGGTTGGAGTCACTCGAAGGCGAAGAGCGTTCGAAATTCATCGATGCGATGGGCGGCACGAACACCGCACCTCGCAAGGACTGGGAGGAGCAGCTGTCGCGTGGCGCCGAACAGGGCTTCTATCGACAGCTCATCGGCACGATCAAAGGACTCACGCCCTCCGAGGACGACCGCGCCATTCGTGCGACGATCGGCAACAAGCAGGGCAACGACTCGTTCCTCGACGTCGACTTCATCATCGATGCGACGGGCCTCGAGGCCGGCATCGAAGAACATCGTGTCCTCCGCGATTTGCTGCAGTACGGCGGTGCACGCAAGAACGTGAAGGGACGCCTCGACGTCGAGCGCGACTTCCTGGTTCGGGGGACCCAGTCCGGGACCGGCCGCCTCTACGCATCGGGTTCGATCACCCTCGGCGGGTACTACGCCGGCGTCGACTCGTTCCTCGGGTTGCACTACGCCTCGTTGCGCATCGCCGACTCACTGGCCGAGGCCGGTTTCGGCAAGAAGATCGGCCCGCTTCGCTCCACGAGTCAGTGGTGGAAGTGGGCGCGGAACAAGCCGATCTGATCTCGCCGTACCTCACGGCATCTCACCTTCGACATCTACGACGACTCACCGCCGGCCCGGACCGGCACTCAGGACGGACACCATGACACCGACACTCTTCGGACGAATCCAGACACGGATCATCATGATGGCGACGCTCGGCGTGATCTGGACCGCGATCATCGGCCCGGTGCTCCCGCGGCCATCGGTCGGCGGCGAAGCGATCAGCCTCGGCTCGATGTACAAGGCGCTCTATCTGGCGGTCCTAGTGGTGACCGTGCTCGGGGTGCTGTGGGAGCTGGTCTACCACTGGCTGCAGCAGTATCGATGGGAAAAGGACTGGCCCACGATCTATGGGTTGATCGTTGCGGTGAACGAAGGAATCGTCGCCTACCTCGTCCTCAACGCCGGGCTCTTCTGGGACGAGCGACCCCCGGGACAGAGCTTCCCGCTTCCGGCGTTCGCCATCATGTTCGTCACGCTGTGGTTGATCATCTGGGCGTTCACGAACGGACCCATGCAGATCGTCTCTTTGCGCTGGCGCTTCCGCGGCGGCCGGTTCGACCCGAACTGGTGACAGCCGGTGACCGACCGATCGCGCCCCGACAACGGTGAGGACGGCGAGCAGCGACGATGAGCAACGAACTCCCGGACCTCGACATCGATGCGATCCTCGGCGAGGCGTCGAGCGAACGAGCAGCGAACGAGCGGCGCCGAGCGTTGAGCGCGCAAGGCGTGTCGGTCATCGTGACGGTGGGGTGGCTCGCGTACGTCACGCTCGCGGGCCACTGGGAGCGCGTGGTCGACAACTGGGTCTCGGCGTTGACGATGGTGTTCGGCAGCTTCGTCGCTGGAGCGACGCCCCAGGGCGGCGGTGCTGTCGCTTTCCCGGTGTTCACGAAGGGCCTCGAGATCCCGAGCGAGGTCGCCCGAACCTTTTCGCTCTGCATCCAGATGATCGGGATGGGATGCGCGTCGGCAGCGATCCTGATTCGCCGACGCCGAATCGAGGCGCGGGTGTACCGCGTCGCAGCGCCGATCGCGGTCGTGAGTTTCCTGGTCGGGTACTTCCTGCTGAGCGATCGAGATCTTCCCTTCGCACCATCGGTACTCCCCGGCGCCTACGTGAAGGTCGGGTTCACGCTGTTGACCGCGGCGATGGCGTACGTGACGTTCCTCGGCTACCGCGTGCACGCACTGCAGGTGCGCCCGCGGGTCACGACGTTCTCGACGCGATATGCGATCACCATCGCCGTGTGTGCAACGCTCGGCGGCCTCGCGAGCTCGCAGGTCGGCTCGGGCAGTGACGTGTTGATCTACCTCGGCCTGGTGGTGCTCGCAGGCGTGAGCCCCAGCGTGGGTGTGCCGACGAGCGTCCTGGTGATGACCACGGTGAGCTTCGTCGGCTTCTTCGTGATCGGCATCTTCGACGGGCAGCTCTCGGTCGGCCTCGACGCACTCGGCGAGGTGGCGGTCCTCGACGGCAGCAGCGTCGCGTCGGTCGACGGTGCGGCGGTGTTCGGTACCGGTGAGCCGCTCGAAGCACAGCGGTTCGACCTGTTCGGTTTGTGGATCGCTGCCGTCCCGGTCGTCGCATGGGGCGCTCCGCTCGGTTCGTGGGTCACCTCCAAGTTGTCCGACCGACGCCTCGTCGTGTTCGTCGTGGCCCTTGCCGCCGCGGAGGTCCTCACCACGATCATCTTCCTCGACGAACTCCGCAGCGACGGCGCCTTGGTCGCCTTCGGTGTCGTCGGCATGATCGTGTTGTTCGGAGGCCTCGGCTGGCTTCAGCGGAACCGAGTTCGCATCCTGCAGCTCGACCCCGTGGCCGGCGACACGACCTTCACCCGGTCAGGCCTCGACTTCGGCCCCCGATATCGCGAACAACTCGGAGAACGAGACGATGACTGAGCACCCAACGAACCGGGAGGAGCACCGATGAAGATCGCCGACTACGAGGTCATCGACACCGTGGGCGACGGGAATCACGGCGTCTACCACACCGCCAAGCCACCGACTCGGCTCGGTCTGGCCGACCCGGTGGTCACGCTCAAGGTCCTCGACGACTACGGCTCCGCCGACGACTTCCGACGGATCACCAATGAGCTGAGACTGCTGCATTCGCTTCGCTCGCCCCACCTCGTCGAACTGCTCGATGCGGGCTCGGTCGACGGCCGTATGTACCTCGCGACACGCCACTACCCCGCCGGAGCGCTCGACAGCGCGAGCGGCCTCAGCCGCTCGGCACGCGTCGCGGTCGTCGCCGACGCGGCGCGCGGCGCACATCAGATGCACGAGGTCGGTGTCGCGCACCGCGACATCAATCCCTCGAACATCTTCATCGACCGGACTCGGGGTCGACTCGCCGACCTCGGCCTCGCCGAGACCCTCGCGGGCGCGACCGCGACGATCGGAACAGGTCCGCTCGGGTCGTTGCAGTTCATCGACCCGGACCTGGTGTGGGGCGGCAAGGCATCTCGCGCCACTGACATCTGGTCACTCGGGATCACGCTGCACTGCTCGCTCAGCGACCTCGCCCCGTTCGGCGACATTCCGACCGACAACCTTCTGTCGGCGTTCCGTCACGTCGTCCACACTCCACCACAGCTCGACCACACGTTTGAGCCAGAGCTGCTCGGAGTCGTCCACCGTTCGCTGGCCCCGATCGAACAGCGTTTCGACACGGCGCTCGCGCTGGCGAACGCGCTCGACGACGTCAGCCGCCAACTCGCCGACGTCGAAGCGCACGACGCCGCGGCAGCATCAGCTCAACACGCACCCGCACATCACGCACCTGGCGCCTCGGGCGCCTCCACCGGAGGGAACCTTCCGTCATGACCGACATCGCCAACCACTGTCTCGTGAGCGGTGCCGACGGCTTCGCCTCGGTGACCCCCGCCGGACGAATCCTCCTCACCGAGACCGCACCCGCACTTCGCGGCGAGGACCTCGACCGCATCGCCGACGACGTCGGCCTCGACGTCGCACTCCGCACGCTGGCGGCCAACGGTGGCACGGCTGCCATCGTCGACACCGTCGACGATCGGTCGAAACTCGTCCTCACCGGTCGAGTCGGTCTCCTCGTCGACCTGCCGAGCGCTCAATGGTTCGTGGCACCCACGGGCCTGGACGGCCACACCGTCGGGATCCCGGGCGACGCTCTGCGCTTCGCGGTCGCGCTCGGCGCCGTCGCGCCGCACGACGTCACGCCCGACACGGCCGCCACGATGGCGACCCCGAGCGGCCAACCTGCGAGCCAGATCGTGGTCGACATGCGCGTCCAACCCGACTCCGATCCAACGCCTGTCGGTCTCGAAGTCGTCGACCTGTCCGCAGGCGCGGAGATCGCGCCCGCACCACTCCCGGTGGCCAGCCCTCCACCTCCCGCACAGCCACCCGCACAGCCACCTGCGCAACCCCCCGCTCCTCATGCGGAACCGATGCCCGACGCGCCACCGCCCCCGAGCACGACACCACCGCCGCCAGCCGACGCGCCGGCAGCGGGACCAGGATCCGACGTGGCCGATGCGGCCGACGAGTCGAACTGGGTCGAAGGCATTCGCTGCCCACTCGACCACCACAACCACCCTGACGCCGGCTACTGCTCGCAGTGCGGCCGCAAGATGGGAATCAACGCAACGCTGGTCTACAAGCGCGGCCCTCGACCACCCCTCGGCTTGTTCCTGCTCGACGATGGCGGAGCGATCCCGATCGCGACCAACTTGCTGATCGGCCGTGATGCGACAACTCATTCGGACGTGGTCGCCGGATCACGCCAGGCGGTACTCCTCACCGACGCCAGCAACGTGGTGTCGCGCCATCACTTGGCCATCACACTCGAGGAGTGGACCATCACGGTCGCCGACCTCGGGAGCGCGAACGGCACACTGCTGATCAACGCACAGACCGGTGCGGTACAGCCCTTGCCGCC
>JBGCFW010000316.1:0-3381 GCA_045107155.1 Ilumatobacter sp.
CGCGTGCCGACCGGACAGCTGTCGGCCGACCTCGCAAAGGTCGGGCCTCCGGTCCCCCGCCCCCAGAAGTCGTTCGCGGTCGGCCTCAACTATCAGGCGCACGCCGACGAGGGCAAGGTCGACCCTCCAGAGGTTCCGCTGGTGTTCACGAAGTTTCCGTCGTGCCTGGTCGGCCCCACTGCCGACGTCCACCTGCGGGGCGATGCGTGCGACTACGAAGGAGAACTCCTCGTGGTCATCGGCACCGAAGGCAAAGACATCGACCCGGCCGATGCATGGGACCACGTGGTCGGCGTATCGGTCGCCCAGGACATCTCTGACCGCAAGATGCAGTTTGCCGCGAAGCCCCCGCACTGGGATCTCGGCAAGTCGTTCGACACCTTCGGCCCGACCGGCCCCGTGCTCGTGTCGCTCGACGAACTGGACGACTACAACGCGCTCCAGATCACGACCGCCGTCAATGGAGAGGTCCGCCAGAACGAATCATCGGCGAGTCTGATCTTCGACGTACCGACCCTCATCTCGTACCTGTCTCGCGTCACCACCCTGATGCCCGGCGACATCATCTTCACCGGAACACCGGAGGGCGTCGGCGCCGCGAGCAGGCGCTTCCTCGCCGACGGTGACGTCATCACCACCACGATCGCAGGTGTCGGCACGATGACCAACACCTGCGTCCGAGTGTCCGACATGTGACTCGGGCTGGGAACGAGAGCCACCCGAGCAAACCGCCAGCACCACAGAAATCAGACAGAGCAAACCGATGACGCATCCATTGATCCAATCCACACACGACGTGACCGCCGCCTGGTGCACCGAACTGCTCCGGTCGACCGGCGATCTCGGCAGCGACGCCGCCGTCACGGTCGCTGAGGTCGCTCCCTTCGGCGGGGCCGAAGGGATGGTCAGTTCGATTCTGCGCGTCGAGCTCGACTACGACCGGCAGACCGAGGCGCCGTCCTCGCTCATTATCAAACTCGCCAGTCAGAACGACGAGATGCGGTTCATCGCCGACATGCTCCAGTTCTACGCCCGCGAGGTTCGTTTCTACCGGGAGCTGAGGACGACCATCGACGTCACGACGCCGCGCTGCTTCCTCGCCGAGATGTATCCGGACGGCCAAGGCTTCATCGTCGTCCTCGAAGAGGTGACGGGCTGCCGGGGGATCGATCAGATCGAGGGCATGTCATTCAACGATGCGCAGACCGCCGTCGAGATGTTGGCCGACTTCCACGCACCGTTCTGGGGCAAGGTCGAACCCGATCTGGCCGAAGCGTTGCTCCCGTTCAACTCACCGGTACTCCAGCAGCTCATCCCCGCGCAGAACTTCGAAGCCTGGCAGAAGGTCCGCTCGAAGTTGGTCGACGACTTTCCGCCCGAACTCGTGGCCGTGTTCGACTCCTTCGTGGAGACCGCGCCTCGCATCATGGACGACCTCATGGGCGAGGACACCGTGACCCACGGCGACTGCCGCGCCGACAACCTGTTGTTCTCCCCTGCTGGCGACGTCATTGCGCTCGACTTCCAGATGATGACCAACTGCAGCGGCCTCACCGACGTCGCCTACCTGCTCTCCCAGTCCTTGCATCCCGATGCCCAGGTCCGAACGCCGGAGCTGATCGAGGCCTACTTCGCCCGCTTGGCGACACTCGAGGTCGATGTCGACCGCGACGCCGCGATGAAGGCGTACATCGCAGCGACCATCTTCTTCCTCGGCATCCCCATCAACATCCTCGGTAACGAAGGGCTGCACGAGCGAAGCGTCCAGCTCAGTCGGACGATGATCGAGCGAGGAGTCGCCGAGATCGTCCGCACCGGCGCCCACCTCCGGTACGCCTGACCGCCGATCGACCCCGACGAGCAGACTCATGACGAGCGAAACGAACACCACCCCTGTCCTGATCGCCGGCGGTGGACCCGTCGGCTTGATGTTGGCACTCGAACTCGATCACCGGGGAATCGACGCGATCTTGATCGAGCAGAACCCAACGACCACGAGGCACCCCAAGATGGACATCACGAACGGTCGGAGCATGGAGATGTTCCGCCGCCTCGGAGTGATCGACGACCTCCGCGCCGCTGCGGTACCCGAGCACCATCCGATGTCGGTCATCTGGACCGATGCGTTCAGCGGCCCCGAGATCGCCCGCTTCGACTACCCGCCGGTGGCGGAGGCACGCAAGGCCCTGCGCGCGTCGAATGACGGGAGTATGGCGGCAGAGCCGAGCATGCGGATCTCCCAGATTCACCTCGAGCCCGTTCTGAAGAGCCATCTCGATCGGCACTGTCGGCACATCGACGTCCGGTTCGGTTGGGCACTCGACACCTTCGTGCAGGACGACGACGGCGTCACCGTCACCATCCGCAACACCGAAACGGGCGCGACCGAGCAAGTCCGCGCCCAGTATCTGGCCGGGTGTGATGGGGCTGGCAGCGTGGCTCGGCGAACCCTGGGCATCGCGCTCCACACGATCGAGCCGGCCGACTTCGCTGCGAGCGGCCGCGATCGGACGAACTACCTCGACGGCGAGCGCGGCCAACCTGAACCGCCGCGTCAGCGAGAGCCCAAGGTGCTCATGATCCACTTCACGACCCTCGACCCCGACATCTTCGAGCGGATCGGCGCGGCGTGGCACTACCAGTCGCCCTTGGGTTGGAGCCTCATCTCGCAGAACGACAAGGACACGTGGACGATCCATCAGTCCATCCTCGCTGTTCCCGACTACGCCGAACGCGACCCGAAGGACGTCCTGTTCGAGATCGTCGGTCGAGAGTTCGAGTGCGAGATCCTCCAGTACAACCCGTGGCGGCCTCACCTCGCGCTCGCCGATCACTATGGGAGCGGGCGAGTCTGGCTCGCCGGCGACTCGGTCCACCAGGTGATCCCGACCGGCGGCTACGGCATGAACAGCGGGCTCGGCGATGCGCTGGGCCTGGCGTGGGCGTTGGCCGCGAACGTCCAAGGGTGGGGAGGCCCCGGCCTGTTCGAGGCCTACGAGCGGGAGCGCCGCCATGTCGGTGCCCGCGTCCGGCTGGGCTCGGCACGCCACTCCCTCATCCGTCGAGACATCGCCAAGGCCTACGACCCGGTCATCGGGCAGGACGACGACGAAGGCCGCGCCCGGCGCGAGGAGTACGGCAAGCTCATCATCGAGTTGGGCAACCTCGAGAACGAGGCATGGGGTCTGGAGTGGGGTTACCGGTACGACGGCTCGTCGGTGATCATCCACGAAGACGGCGAGGCACCGCCGTACGACTGGGAGACCGTCGAGCCGTCGACGTGGCCGGGCGTTCGAGCACCGAACGTGTTCCTCGGATCAGGCGAACCGATCCATGACCTCTTCGGCACCGGGTTCACCCTGGTGAATTTCGGGGGCGAGG
>JBGCFW010000317.1:0-4769 GCA_045107155.1 Ilumatobacter sp.
GGTCGTGGAACAGTTCGGTCAGTTCGGCGGAGTCGGCGCTGACGAGTTCGGCGTAGGTCTCGATCGACGCGGACTTGGTCGCGATCATGCGGCGCATGATCCTGCGCGACAACGTCTTGTCCTTGTACTGGCCGAAGTTGACGCCGTGATCGCGCTTGAGCAGCCGAAGAATGCGCTCGTAGGTGTCGCGGTTTCGCCCCGATCGGAACTCAGGGATCGGCCGGTCGGCCAGTGGCGCGATCGACAGGAGCTCCTGTCCGATGTCTTCGGGCGGCACGACCATGTCGACCTTGCCCGACTTGATCGCACTCGCGGGCATGCCGTCGTACTTCGCCGAAGATGGCTCCTGTGCGATGCTGAAGCCGTCGACGTCCTTGATCGCTCCCACACCCGAGGTGCCGTCGGTGCCGGTGCCGGAGAGGATCACTCCGATCGCGCGAGCGCCCTTCACCTCGGCGAGCGACTTGAAGAAGAGGTCGATCGACGGCTTCGTCATGTAGATCGACTCGTCGACGGGACTCAGCGAAACGATGTCGCCGTCTTTGAGCGTGATGTGGAAACCCGGAGGGCAGGCGTAGATCCTGCCGCCGACGAGGACCTGACCATCCTCGGCCGGCAGCACAGGCAGCGTCGAGTGACGTGCCAGCAGGTCGACCATCATCGAGCGATAGTCGGCCGAGACGTGTTGAGCGACCACGAAGGCCATCGAGGAGCCTGCGTCGAGGTGGGCGACGAGTTGCTGGAGCGCCCTGAGGCCGCCGGCACTCGCACCGACACCGACAACCACGGGTTCGCCCGCCTCGAATTGCTCCTTCTTCGCCTCGGAGTCGCTCAGCTCCAGTTCGCTGCGTTGCTCGACGGAATCATCAACCTCGTTCGCCATCGGAGTGATCCGCGACTCCTTCCCGGCTCGGAGAGCCTTCCGACAACAGTACTCGGGGCCGAACTTCGAGAGCGGCACCCTCGTCACCGACGGCGTTCATTGCGTCAACCGCAGACGCACGACCCGCCCGCCGGCGACTTGTAACCTCGCCCCGGTGGCACTCTCGCAGATGTGGACCTCGTTCCGCTCCGTCGCTCAGTTCGACTCGCCGGAGTTTGATCGAGACGCCCGCCGGCTCCGTTCGGTGGCGTCGGTGGAAGACCTTCGACGTCTCGCCAAACGAAATCTGCCCGCAGGCGTTTTTGACTACATCGACGGCGGAGCCGAAGACGAGCGGACCCTTGCGGCGAACTCCGGCGACTTCTCCAAGATCGGCTTCAAGCCGCGAGTGCTACGCGACGTGTCCGACCTCGACACCTCCACCACCATCTTCGGCAAGCCGGCGTCGATGCCCGTCGTGCTCTCACCCACCGGATTCGCGCGGATCGCTCACTCGCACGGCGAGTTGGCGGTCACACGCGCCGCCGGTCGAGCAGGAGTCCCCTGGTCGCTGTCGACGATGGGCACCCGCTCGATCGAGGAGTGCGCCGCCGCGAATCCTGACGGCGAGCAGTGGTTCCAGGTGTACACGTGGAAGGACCGCGGACTCGTCGAGGATCTGGTGCGTCGGGCAGCGGATGCGGGCTTCGGCGCGCTGTGGCTCACCGTCGACACCGCCGTGCTCGGCCGACGCGAGCGCGATGTCCGTCGCGGAATGACGCTGCCCCCGAAGCTGGGGCTCGGCACACTCGTCGACGGAGCGCTGCATCCTGCCTGGACGTGGGACTTCCTGCAGGGTGGTCCGATCACGTTCTCGAACATCGTCGGCAAGCACGACGAGGACGGGTCGACGGCGATCTCGCTCGCCGAGCACGTCAAGCAGCAGTTCGATCAAGCGCTGTCGTGGGGCGACATCGACTGGCTCCGCACGATCTGGGACGGCCCGATCGTCCTGAAGGGTATCCAGACCATCGCCGACGCAGAGCGGGCGGTCGCTGCGGGAGTCGACGGCATCGGATTGTCCAACCACGGTGGCCGTCAGCTCGACGATGCGCCGTCCCCGGTGTCACTCATCGAGCCAGTGCGCGACGCGATCGGTGATGGCGCCACGCTGTTCTGTGACGGTGGCGTTCGCCGGGGGAGCGACGTGGTCAAGGCCCTCGCTCTCGGGGCTGACGCGGTGTCGATCGGCAAGGCGCACTTTCTCGCACTCGGCGCGGCCGGCGAGGCCGGGGTCGACTGGCTGCTCGAATTCCTGCGCGCCGGCATCGAGCAGACCATGGCACTCACGGGCTGTAGGACGCTCGACGAGATCGATCGCGATCTCGTCGAGTGGAAGCGCTGATCGCCTGCCCTCGACGCGTCACCACTCGTTCCAGTGGCTCAGCTGATCGGCAGGGAGCCGATTCGCGAGCTTGAAGTCGGTTCCCTTGGTGTACGCGATCGGGAAGAGACCGGCCTGGGTGTACTCGTCGCTGGGGATGCCGAGCAACTCCGCAGCCTGTGCCTCGCCGTCGTTCATGAGATGGATCGTCGTCCACGCCGAGCCCATTGCCTGACCGCGCAGGGCGAGCATGAAGCTCCACACCGCCGGGAGAATCGATCCCCACACCGACGCCGCTGCGAACGTGGGCGCACCATCGAGCTGACCGGCAATACATGGGATCATCAACACGGGAGCGCGATGCATGTTCTCGGCAAGGAAGGTGGCCGAGTCGCGCACGGCGTCTTGCTGGCCGGTTCGCGGATCGTCGGCGGCGAACTCACGCCCCGGGGCAGACGCGTACTGGGCGAAGTTGCGGGCGTAGATCTCACCCAGGGCCTTCTTCTTGTCGTCGTCTTCCACGAACACGAACTGCCAGCCCTGCGCGTTGCCGCCCGTCGGCGCCTGCAGTGCGACCTCGAGGCACTCTTCGACGATCGACCGGTCGACCGGTCGATCGAAGTCGAGTCGTTTGCGCACCGATCGTGTGGTGGTGAGAATTTCGTAGGCCGACAGATCGAGTTCCATGACTCGGAGCCTCGCGGACCCACGCAGCGTGCGGCGAGTCAGTCCCTAGTAGCTGGCACCGAGCCCGGCGCGGGCGTCGGTCTGGATCCCGTACGGAGGGATCGGGTAGCGGAGGCCGTTGCGTGACAGAGCTTCCATGCCGTCGATCGCTTCGATCAGCTGATCGCCGGTCAGCGCCATCAACAGTTCGTCGTCTTGCACACCGCCGTATCGCCGCTCGGCGTAACACGGGATCGAGAGACTCGGTTCTCCGGTCGACAATGCCCGCCCCCACGAGTCGGCGCACGACGACTCTCCGACGCACCCCCACTCGAGCTTGGCGTAACCGGACCACTGCAGGCCATTGATCAGCAGGATCATCTGGCCGGGTGTCGCGTAGATCATGCAGATGTCGGGCGGGTCGAGCCTCCCGGTGCTCAGCGGCGAGACCGCCATGGCGTGGTACGTCCCGACCGGCACGACCGTCATCGCTGCCTGGTGTGCCGCCGAGTCCTCGATCGTCTCGAACCACACACCCGCCATGTGCTTGCCCGAGTACCACTCGTCGTCCTGCGCACCGAGGCCGAGGACCGCCTGGCACTGGGCGCCCACCAGATCGGAGCCGGTGATGCCAACGGTCCAGTTGAGACGCGACGCCATCGAGACGATCTGGTCGGCGGTGTGGATGTCCTTCGGCCGCCTGATCTTTTCGACCGCCTCCATCTCCTCCACGGTCTCGAACATCTTCATTCCGATCGGCGTGGTGCGGATCCGCAACACCTTGTTCAGCCGGTCGAGGGTCCGCGACCAGTCGATGGTCTGCGTGCGAACGTGGACCGGCTGATCGTCATCGGTGGGGTGGTTGGTCGTGTCGTCGGTCATGTGTTGGCCTCCAAGTGGTCGATCGCGGTGGCGATTCGGTCGATGGTGTCGTCGAGGATCTCCGCGGACGTCGCGAAGTTGAGTCGAGCGCGCCGCCGTCCTCCGACGCCGAACTTCGGGCCGCTCGCCAGGGCGACACGACCGTGTCGCAGCAGTGCCTCGGCCGGGTCGTCACCGAAGCGACCGTTGGCCACATCGGTGAAGTCGAGCCAGCCGAAGTACGTCGCCTCGGGGTGCGACAGGCCGATGCTCGGCATCTCGTCGGCGAGGCGTCGTGCGAGATGGTCGCGGCGCGCGGTCAGCGTCCGCTGCGCCGTCGCGAGCCAGTCGTCGCACTCGGTCCAGGCAGTGATGGTCCCGGTGATGCCGAGCGTGCTCGGTGAGCCGAGCTGGTGCCCCGCCATGGCGTCGAGCGCGGCGGCGAGCGGCGGGTGATCGATGTGCGCCACCGCCGTGCGGAGACCGGCCAAGTTGAACGTCTTGCTCGCCGAACCGAGCGTGACGAGGCGTCCGGCGAAGCGCTCGTCGGAGATGGCCAGCGGCCGGAACACGACGTCGGGGTGGAGCAGCTCGCCCCAGATCTCGTCGGTGATCACGACGAGGTCATGTCGCTCCGCAACTCCGGCGACCACGGCGATCTCGTCGGCATCGAACACCCTGCCGGTCGGGTTGTGGGGGTTGCAGAACAGGAGCACTCGCGTCGTCTCGTCGACCACCGCATCGAGACGCTCGGCATCGATGCGTGCGTCGCCAGGAGTCAAGGGACACTCCACGCATCGCCGCCCGCTCTCGGCGATCGCGTCGAGGAACGGGTCGTCGGTCGGGCTGCAGCCCACCACGCCGTCACCTGGGTCGGTGATGTGCCACATCGCGACCTCGAGCGCGTGCAGTGCGCTGGTGAACGGCCTGACCGATTCCTCATCGGGTCGCCAACCATGTCGGCGCGCTTGGCGGTCTGCGTAGGCCGGAGCCAGC
>JBGCFW010000318.1:0-9432 GCA_045107155.1 Ilumatobacter sp.
ACCAGTTGACGAAGAAGATCTTCGGCAGGTTCGACACGTCGGTGCGATCGGTCATCGACAACCAGTGAGCGAAGTAGTCGGCGTAGTTGTACCCGCAGAACGGCAGCATCGCCATCGGGTCGAACCGCAGCTCGCCCTGAACGCCCTCGGCAGCAGCCGTCTTCTCCGACGCCATGATCGAGCCGAGGAACACGCCGTGCTCCCAGTCGTTGGCCTCGGTCACGAGCGGCACGGTCGTGCGGCGACGGCCGCCGAAGAGGATCGCCGAGATCGGCACGCCGGCGGGATCTTCCCACTCGGGTGCAGCCGACGGGCACTGCGAGGCCGGCGCGGTGAAGCGAGCGTTCGGGTGTGCCGCAGGGGTCTCGATCTCCGGGTTCCACTGATTGCCGCGCCAGTCGGTCGCCCGTGCCGGGGGCTCATCGGTCATCTCTTCCCACCAGACGTCGCCCTGATCGGTGAGTGCGGTGTTGGTGAAGATCGAGTTGCCCCACAGCGTCTCCATGGCGTTGTGGTTCGTCTCGTGGCTCGTGCCCGGCGCGACCCCGAAGAACCCGGCTTCGGGGTTGATCGCGTAGAGCTGGCCGTCGTCGCCGAACTTCATCCAGCAGATGTCGTCGCCGATGGTTTCGGCCTTCCACCCTGGGATCGTCGGCACCAGCATCGCGAGGTTGGTCTTGCCACACGCGGACGGGAATGCACCGGCGATGTACTTCGACTCACCCTGCGGATTGGTGAGCTTGAGGATCAGCATGTGCTCGGCGAGCCAGCCGTCGTCGCGTGCCATGACCGAGGCGATACGAAGCGCGAAGCACTTCTTGCCCAGCAGTGCGTTCCCGCCGTAGCCCGACCCGTACGACATGATCTCGCGCGTCTCGGGGAAGTGGACGATGTACTTGTTCTCGGCGTCGCATGGCCACGCAACGTCGGCCTGACCGGGCTCGAGCGGCGCGCCGACCGAGTGGAGGCAGGGCACCCACTGGTCATCACCGAGTGCGTCGAGGGCGCCCTGACCCATGCGAGTCATGATCCGCATGTTCGTCGCGACGTAGGCCGAGTCCGTGAGCTGCACGCCGATGTGCGCGATGTCGGAGCCGAGCGGGCCCATCGAGAAGGGGACGACGTACATCGTGCGACCCTTCATGCAACCGGAGTAGAGCCGGTTCATCTCGGTGCGCATCTCGTCGGGGTGGCGCCAGTTGTTGTTCGGTCCTGCTTCGGCCTCGGTCGGCGCGCAGATGAACGTGCGATCCTCGACGCGAGCGACATCGGCAGGGTCGGAGTGTGCCCAGTAGCTGTTCGGGCGCTTGGCCTCGTCGAGCTTCGTGAAGGTACCGGCGTCGACCAGTTCCTGGGCGAGTCGGTCGTACTCTTCGGCGGAGCCGTCGCACCAGTAGATGTCGTCGGGCTGCATGAGTGCTGCCCATTCGGCGACCCAATCCTTGAGCCGCTCGTTCGTCGTGGTTCCGCTCATCGGTTGTGACTCCTCGTTGAGTCCCGCGCACGCGTTTCGCACGCCGGTCACCCAACGGTAAACGCGCGTCAACGCTGACGCTCAAAAGCGATCGAGCCTGCAAGCGGTTACATCGTGAAGACTGATGAAGTCATCGCTCGAAGCGATAGCGCGGTCTGACGCATCGCACGAAGCGATCGGGTGCGGGCTGGCGGTGCCAGCGTGGCGACCGGTCAGTGACCGGGGGTGCCCATGTCGACCTCTGAACCGAGGCGCAGAGCAGTGGCTCGGCCGTGGTCATCGAGGTCGAAGACAACCCGTTGACCTTGGCGGAGCATTCGGAAGACGGAACCGACCAGCGCATCGCCGGCGAGTTCGTAGTCGTTCAGATCGGTGTCGGCCATGACGAGACCGTCACCGGTCGCTGGGTCGTAGGCCTTGATGACGCCTTGCATGGTGTGGCGGCTCAGCCGGCCTTGACGACCTTGCCGGACTTGATGCAACCGGTGCAGACGTTCAGACGCTTCGTGGAGCCGTTGACCGACGCACGGATGCGCTGGATGTTCGGGTTCCAACGACGCTTGGTGCGCCGGTGCGAGTGGGAGACCGACATGCCCCACGATGGGCCCTTGCCACACATTTCACACTTCGATGCCATCATCTGCTCCTGAGAGAACCTCGTCCGCAAGCCCCCGTTGGGCACACCGGAACGGCTCCCAGATGCTAGCGGGGCAATCGTTCCGTCCAACCGGGCCAGGCGTACACTCCGTGTCCGTGGGCACACTCGAACGTCTCGACACCCAAGCGCTACGCAGTCTGGTGGTGACGTTCCGCGACGCCGTTCGAGCACACGCTGGAGCATTGAACCGTCTCAACGTCTACCCGGTGCCCGACGGTGACACTGGCACGAACATGTCCCGAACGCTCGACGCCGTGGTCGAAGAGATGAGCGGTGCGCCGGCTGACGACCTGGCCGCCACGTGCGATGCGATCAGCCACGGGTCGCTCATGGGAGCGCGCGGCAACTCCGGGGTGATCCTCAGCCAGATCATGAGGGGCTTCGCTTCGACCATGAAGGCCGCCGAGCGCGACGAAGCCCAGGCGGGAGCCGAGTTCGCCGCAGCGTTGAAGGCGGCGTCCGACGGTGCGTACAAGGCTGTGCTCACGCCGATCGAGGGCACCATTCTGACGGTGGTGCGCGAGAGCGCCGATGCAGCGTTGTCCGCGTCCAGCCAGGGCGGAACACTCCACGAGGTCGTGTCGTCGGCGCACGCGGCGGCTGGCCGGTCCCTCGAGAACACCCCCGAACTGCTGCCGGTCCTGAAAGACGCAGGCGTGGTGGATGCCGGTGGCGCGGGCTACGTGTTGCTGCTCGACGCTGCGCTCAACGTCATCGCCGACGTGCCGATCCCCGAGGCCGAGGACGACGACGGGTCGGGTGGCGCGGTCGCCGCGGCCTTCGACACGCCGGCAGCCGAACGCAGTGGCAGTCGTAAGGTCGGCGGCGCCGGTGAGGTCGATGTGGCCGACCAGCGCTACGAGGTCATGTACTTCATGGACCTCGACGACGATCGAATCGACGAGTTCAAGACCGGATGGGGCGCGATCGGCGACTCGATCGTCGTCGTCGGCGGCGACGGCATCTGGAACTGCCACGTCCACACCAACGACGTCGGCGCCGCCGTCGAGGTCGCGCTCGACCTCGACGGTCGACCGAAGAAGATCCGCGTGACCGACCTCTTCGAAGAAGTCGACGAGGAACACGCGAAGCGAGAAGCGGCGATGACCGGCGACGACCCCGGCTCGGTCGCTCCCGTTTCGCGCGCCGCTGCCGCCGGAGCCGGGTTGCCCCCGGTGACCACTGCGGTCGTGGGCGTGTGCACGGGTGAAGGACTCGTCGAGCTGTTCGCGCAGCTCGGGGTCCAAGGCGTCGTCACGGGCGGTCAGACGATGAACCCGTCGACGGCCGAACTGCTCGACACGGTCGAACACGTCAACGCCGAGCAGGTCGTGATCCTGCCGAACAACAAGAACATCATCCCGGTGGCGGAACAGGTCGACGCACTCACTTCGAAGACGGTGGTCGTCGTGCCGACGGTCTCGATGGCCGAGGGGCTCGCTGCGCTGGTCGTGTACGACCCCGAGGCATCGGGCGAAGAAAACGGCGCCGGAATGAACGAGGCAGCTGATTCGGTCACCACGGGCGAGGTCACACAGGCCATCCGCGACACGACCGCAGAGGTCGGCGAGATCAAGCGAGACGACTGGATCGGCATCGTGAAGGGCGACGGGATCGTCGCGTGTTCGTCCGATCAGTTCGACGCTGTCGTCGGGCTGCTCGAGACCATCGTGCACGAGGGCGCCGAGATCATCACCGTCATCACGGGCGACGAAGCCCAGCCGCCCGTCACCGATTCGATCACCGATTGGCTCGAGACGAACCGCAGTGACCTGGCGATCGAGGTGCACCAAGGCGGACAACCGCTCTATCCGTACCTGTTCGGCGTGGAATAGCGGCGGTGCCCGATCCGATCACGTTGCGCGACCTCGCCGGGTTGCCGGTCGAGCGGTTGAAGGGCGTCGGCCCGAAGAAGCAGGCCGCTCTGGCGCAGGTCGGGATCGAGAACCTGTTCGATCTCGTCACCACCTATCCGCGCCGTTGGGTCGACCGCTCGAACGAGGCGCGAATCGCCGACCTCGTGCCCGGCGAGCAAGCGCTGGTACTCGTCACGGTGCGGTCGGTCAACAAGCGAACGACTCGGAACCGTCGGACGATGGTCAACGTGAACGTCGGAGACGGCTCGGGCCGGATGGACGTCGTGTTCTTCAATCAGCCGTGGCGCGAGCGCCAGTTGAAAGAGGGGCTCCAGATCGCCCTGTTCGGTAAGGCCGACACCTACCGGGGCGGCCTCCAGATGTCGAATCCGGTGGTCGACTTGATCGGCGACCGAACCGGGCGGATCGTGCCGATCTACCCGCAGAGCGAAAAGGCGCAGATCAACACGTGGGAGATGGCCGGGTGGGTCGAAGAGACGCTTCGTCGGTGTCGTGATCGCGGCATCGCTGACCCTGTGCCGATGGACGTGCGCAACGCCGTCTCGCTCATCGACCGAGCAACCGCGTTGTCGGGTATCCACCTCCCCGAGGACATGAAGCAGATGGGAATCGCTCGCCATCGCCTCGCCTTCGACGAGTTGTTGCGCGTGCAGTTGGTGCTCGTGTTGCGCAAGCGGGCGATGGAGCGCGAACAGCGCGGGATCGCTCATACCGCGTCCGGCGCACTGGTCGATCGGTTCTACGAGGCGCTGCCGTACGACCTGACGGGTGCCCAGTCGCGAGCGATCGCCGAGATCGAAGCCGACCTCTCGGCGCCGCACCCGATGCACCGCCTGCTGCAAGGAGACGTCGGTGCGGGAAAGACCGTCGTGGCGATCGCCACGATGCTCGCCGCCGTGGAGGGGCGGCACCAGGCGGCGCTGATGGCGCCCACCGAGGTGCTCGCTGAACAACACGCCACCAGCGTTCGGGCGATGCTCGACGGGGTCACGGTTCCCGATCCCGGAAACCTCTTCGGTGACCGGCCGTTGCGGATCGAGTTGCTCACGAACAAAGTCACCGGCGCGCAACGCAAAGACGTCCTGGCCGGGCTCGCCGACGGTTCGGTCGACATCGCGATCGGTACGCACGCCCTCATTCAGGACAAGGTCGACTTCGCGTCGCTCGGAGTGGTGGTCGTCGACGAACAACACCGGTTCGGTGTCGAGCAGCGGTCTGCGCTGCGCGACAAGACCGCCGGCGGACGTATGCCCGACACGCTGGTGATGACCGCGACGCCGATACCGCGCACGGCCGCGATGACGGTCTATGGCGATCTCGACGTGAGCGTGCTCGACGAGCTCCCCCCGGGGCGGACACCGATCGTCACGAAGTGGGCGCACGGTCCGCTGCTGGAGGCCGAGGTGTGGGCTGACGTCCGCACCGAGGTTGAAGCGGGCCGACAGGCGTATGTGGTGTGTCCCCTCGTGGCCGAGAGCGAGAAGCTGGAAGTCGCGTCGGCCGAGGAGACGATCGAGCGGCTCGCGTTCGGTGAACTCCAGGGTCTGCGACTCGAGCTGCTGCACGGACAGTTGCCTCCCGACGAGAAAGAGGCGGCGATGGAGCGTTTTCGATCGGGGGAAGCCGATGTTCTGGTCGCCACGACAGTGATCGAAGTCGGAGTCGACGTTCCGAACGCAACGGTGATGGCGATTCTCGACGCCGACCGATTCGGGATCGCCCAGCTGCATCAGCTCCGCGGTCGAGTCGGTCGCGGTGACTACGCGTCGACCTGTTGGCTCGTGACCACTCCCGACGACGAAGACCCGCTCGCCGAGAACCCGCGTGTCGAAGCGCTGGTCGCCTCGACCGATGGCTTCGAACTGGCTGAGGTCGACCTCGACCTGCGGGGAGAGGGCACGCTGATGTCGACGGCTCAGAAGGGGCGCAGCGACCTGAAACTCGCGTCGCTGCGGCGCGACCGCAAGCTCGTCGAGCAGGCCCGAGCTGCCGCGTTCTCGATCGTCGACGCGGATCCCGAGCTGGTGGATCATCCATTGCTCGCCGACGAGCTCGACATGATCTTCAGCGATCGCGACGAGGAATTCCTCAGCCGAGGCTGAAGCCGCCGCTCCGGCCAGCTCGGGTCGGACCGGTTCACGGCCGTCGGCGATGGCGCGGACGTCATTGGGTGACGCCGGTACCGTCGCCGTGATGACGCAGCAGGACGAGCACCAGTGGTTGGAGGACGTCGAGGGGGAGGCCGCGCTCGATTGGGTCCGACGGCGGAACGAAGCAGCCGAGGCAGATCTGTTCCGGCGCGAGGCGTTCGACTCGCTTCGGCGGTCGACGCTCGAGGTGCTCGAGGCCGACGATCGCATCGCGTACCCCTCGCTGCATGGCGACAAGGTCCACAACTTCTGGACCGATGCCGAGCATCGTCGCGGGGTCCTGCGACGTACGACGTGGGACGACTACGCGAGTGGGGATCCCGTCTGGGAGACCGTGCTCGACGTCGACGCGCTGTGTGAGCAAGAAGACGCATCGTGGGTGTTCCACGGGTCGGCGACGTTGCGGCCAGACCGGCGACGAGCACTCATCGCCCTCTCGCCGGGTGGGTCCGATGCCACCGTGACCCGTGAGTTCGACCTCGTCGAGAAGCGGTTCATCCCGGAGTCCGAAGGTGGTTTCGTGCGGCCCCTCGCGAAGGGCGGCCTCACCTGGATCGACGAGAACACGGTCTACGTCACGTCCGATTTCGGTGCCGGCAGTCTGACCCGCTCGGGGTACCCGCGAACCGTTCGCCGGTGGGCGCGTGGAACGTCGATCGTCGATGCGGAGATCGTCTTCGAAGGGGACGAAGACGACGTCGCTGTGGGCGTGTCCGTGTCGAGCCTCTCCGGGTTCGACCATCACGTCTTCGAACGCGCGCCCGACTTCTTCACGACCCGCACATCGATTCGGGTCGCAGGATCGGACGTCGCTGTCGGCGTCGACGTGCCCGACGATGCCGAGGTGGGTGTCCACGAACGTTGGATCTTCGTGTCGCCGCGTTCCGATCTCGAGCGAGACGGCGTCACCTACCCGTCGGGCAGCCTGCTCGTGGCCGACCTCGAGGGTTTCCTGGCGGGAACGTCGCCACTGTCGGTGGTGTTCGAACCGACGTCGACGGCATCTCTGGCGAGCTACACGGCGACGCGGCATCGCATCGTGCTCGACGTGCTCGACGACGTGCGAAGCGTGCTCAGCGTCGCGACGCCGCCCACTGATGTCACTGGCGAGTGGACCATCTCGCCGCTGGCCGGAGCGCCCGACGACTGGACGTTGTCGGCGAGCGCCGTCGATGCCGACGAACTCGACGATCTGTGGCTCGTCGGCACCGACTTCGTCACCCCCGAGACGCTGTATCGGGTCTCCCTCGTCGACGACGAGCCGCCAACCGTCGTCCGCCAGGCGCCCGCCCGCTTCGATGCATCCGACATCGAGATCGAGCAGCACTTCGCCACGAGTGCCGACGGGACCCGTGTCCCGTACTTCGTCGTCGGCTCGGCGCCCGCCCTGGCGGCGACCGATGGCTCGCGGCCGACACTGCTCACCGGCTACGGCGGCTTCGAGGTGCCGCGCGTCGCTGCCTACTCGGCGGTCGTGGGTCGCTCCTGGCTCGCCGACGGCGGGGTGTACGTGCTCGCGAACATTCGTGGAGGAGGCGAGTACGGACCTGGGTGGCACCGGGCAGGGTTGCGAGAGAAGCGGCCCCGTGTGTACGACGACTTCGAGGCGGTTGCTCGTGCCGCCATCGATCGCGGCATCACCTCGCCGGAACGCCTGGGCATCTCGGGGGGCAGCAATGGCGGTCTCCTGGTCGGGAACATGTACGTCCGAACACCCGAGCTGTTCGGTGCCGTGGTGTGCCAGGTGCCGCTCCTCGACATGCAGCGCTACCACCTCCTTCTCGCGGGCGCGTCGTGGATGGCCGAGTACGGCGACCCCGACGACCCGGCCGACTGGGCCTACCTCGAGACGTACTCCCCGTATCACCTGGTCGACCCCGAGGCGGCGTACCCGCCGATCTTGCTGACGACTTCGACCCGCGACGACCGAGTGCATCCGGGGCATGCCCGGAAGATGGCGGCGCGCCTGGGCGAGGCCGGCCACGACGTGACGTACTGGGAGAACACAGAGGGTGGACACGGGGGAGCGGCCGACGCCGGTCAGCAGGCGACGATGCAGGCGTTGATCTTCACCTTTCTCCGAACCCGACTAATGGAGTGACGGCCTGCGGTCGGCTCGGGATCGACGCGGCTCGTCATGGTCCAGCGGCGACGAAGCGATGGTGTGTAGGTTCGGTCCATGCGTCGACAGGAGAAGGCTGACCGAATCGGCGAGATCCTCGATGAGCTGTACCCGGACCCGCCGGTACCGCTCGACCACGAGACGCCGTACCAACTCGTCGTCGCTGTCGCGCTCTCGGCACAGACCACCGACAAGAAGGTGAACGAGGTCACGCCCGGCCTGTTCGCCGTCGCGCCGACACCCGAGAAGATGGCGGCGCTCGACCCCGACCAGATCCTCGAACACATCCGGACCGTCGGTCTGGCCCCGACCAAGGCCAAGAATCTCTGGACGATGGCCAACCAGATCGTCGATGCGGGAGGAGAGATCCTCGGCGGTTGGGACTTCCTGGAAGGGCTCGCCGGGGTCGGTCACAAGACTGCGTCGGTCGTGATGGGTGGCGTGTTCGGCGTGCCCGCCTTCGCGGTCGACACCCACATCCACCGTCTCGCCGACCGATGGGGGCTGTCGAACGGAACGACGGTCGAGAAGACCGAACGCGACTTGAAGGCGGTCTTCCCGGAGTCGACGTGGAGCGACCGTCATCTCCAGATCATCTACTTCGGTCGCGAGTACTGCCCGGCGAAGCGGCACGATCTGAGCACGTGTCCCATCTGCGGGTGGGCCGCGACGAAGAAGCGCATCGCACTCGAGTCGGGTCGCTGAATCATGGGGGACGCAGAAGTCGCCGGGGTCGCCCTGCTCGTCATCGCGTACGCGGCGGTGTCGATGCGTGCCGAGCGGTTGCCGGTGTCGATGCCGATGCTCTTCGTCGCAGCCGGGGTGTTCGCGGGGTTCGCGGACCTGGTCGACGTGTCGGCCGACCTCGAAGCAATCGCGCTGCTGGCGGAGGTCACGCTCGCGGTGATTCTCTTCAGCGATGCGGTCCGGATCGACCTGGGACGCCTTCGCCGCCACCTGTCGATTCCGGCACGGTTGCTCGGGATCGGCTTGCCGCTCACCATGGTCCTCGGCGCGATGGTGAACTCGTTCCTGTTTCCCGACCTGGCGATCGTGCAAGTCGCGTTGCTCGCTGCGATCCTCGCGCCAACCGACGCCGCACTCGGCGCTGCGGTCGTCGAAGATCGGTCCGTTCCGATCCGGGCACGACT
>JBGCFW010000319.1:0-3657 GCA_045107155.1 Ilumatobacter sp.
TCCTCGACGAAGGATTGGCGGAAACGTTCCGCAGCATTTCGCCGATCAAGGATTTCTCCGAGAATCTTCAGCTGGAGCTGGAGTTCGACCCGTTCGATCCTGACCTGCGCCCGCCGCCGAAGTTCTCGGTGGAGGAGTGCACAGAGAAGGACATGACCTACAGCGCGCCCGTCTTCGTGCGCGCCCGGTTCATGAACCGCAACACCGGCGAGATCAAGGAACAGGTCGTCTTCATGGGCGACTTCCCGATGCAGACCGAGAAGGGCACGTTCATCGTGAACGGCACCGAGCGTGTCGTCGTGTCGCAGCTCGTTCGCTCGCCGGGTGTCATCTTCGAGCCGGGTGAGCGCTTCCGTCTTCGTAACCTCACCAAGCACCAGCTCGTCAAGGGCACGATCCACCCGTACCGCGGTGAGTGGATGGAGTTCGACGTCGAGCACAAGCCGGGCAAGGACGTCACTGCCGGCACGCGCGTCGCTCGCAAGCGTCGTCTCGGCATCTTCACGATGCTGCGTGCGCTCGGCTACGACGAAGAAAACGCTCCCGGGTTCCTCGACCGGTTCGTGTCGCACTTCGACTTCCTCGAAGGCCAGTGGGAGAAGGAGCGCGAGACCGCGCCCACTCAAGAGGAGGCGCTGATCGAGATCTATAAGCGTGCGCGTCCGGGCGAGCCGCCCACCGCGGAGTCGGCCAAGGCCTACTTCCGCAACGCGTTCTTCGAGAGCCGCCGCTACGACCTGAGCCGCGTCGGGCGCTACAAGCTCAACCGCAAGCTCGGTGAAGAAGTCGCGAACCTCGATGAGCTGTTCGGGCTTTCCGGGCTCCACAACGCCGAGGGCGAGCCCCTCCTCGATCTGCCCGAAGAGGGCCAGAACGTACTCAGCCGCTGCGAGGTGCTGGCGGCGATCACCTACATGCTCCACCTCGTCAAGCAGGAGCCGGGCTACCGCCTCGACGATCAGGACCACTTCGCCAACCGCCGCATCCGCAGCGTGGGCGAGCTGATCCAGAACCAGGTGCGCATCGGCCTCAGCCGCATGGAGCGCGTCGTGCGTGAGCGCATGACGACGCAAGATGTCGAATCGATCACCCCGCAGACGCTGATCAACATCCGCCCCGTGGTGGCAGCGATCAAGGAGTTCTTCGGAACCTCGCAGCTGTCGCAGTTCATGGACCAGGTGAACCCGCTGTCTGGTCTGACCCACCGTCGCCGCCTGTCGGCGCTCGGCCCGGGTGGCCTGTCACGTGAGCGCGCCGGGTTCGAAGTCCGTGACGTTCACTTCAGCCACTACGGCCGCATGTGCCCGATCGAGACTCCCGAGGGTCCGAACATCGGCCTCATCGGCGGTCTGTCGACCTACGCCCGCGTCAACGAGTTCGGCTTCATCGAGTCGCCGTACCGCGAAGTTCGTGATGGCAAGGTCACCGGCAAGATCGTCTACATGGCAGCCGACGAGGAAGAGAACTACGTCGTCGCTCAGGCCAACACTCCGCTCGATGACGATGGCTCGATTCGCGATGCCAAGACCCTCGTGCGTCGTTCGCCGCAGGCGGCCAGCCTCGAAGACCTCCGCAAGATGCTGGAAGCCGAGAGCTTCTTCGGTGCGACGACCGACATCGGTTTCGTCCCACCGTCGGAGGTCGACTTCATCGACGTCAGCCCGAAGCAGATCGTCTCGGTCGCGACCGCGCTGATCCCGTTCCTCGAGCACGACGACGCGAACCGTGCGTTGATGGGCGCCAACATGCAGCGCCAGGCCGTGCCGTTGCTGCGTGCCGAGGCGCCGTACATCGGTACCGGCATGGAGAACCGTGCCGCGCGTGACGCCGCTGACCTGATCCAGGCGATCGACGATGGCGAGGTCACGGAGGTGACCGGTGATTCGATCACCGTCCAGTACAAGGACGAGGGCAAGAAGATCTACCGCCTGAACAAGTTCACCCGCTCGAATCAGGACACCTGCATCAACCAGAAGCCACGTGTTCGCGAGGGCGACATGATCAAGGCCGGCACGATCCTGGCTGACGGTCCGTCGACCGACCACGGTGAACTCGCGCTCGGCAAGAACCTGCTCGTGGCGTTCATGCCGTGGGAGGGCTACAACTTCGAGGACGCGATCATCCTCTCCGAGCGCCTGGTGAAGGACGACGTGCTCACGTCGATCCACATCAAGGAGCACGAGGTCGATGCACGTGACACGAAGCTCGGCCCCGAAGAGATCAGCCGAGACATCCCGAACCTGAGTGATGACATCCTCGCCGACCTCGACGACCGCGGCATTATCCGCGTCGGCGCCGAAGTGGGCCCGGGTGACGTGCTGGTCGGCAAGGTGACGCCCAAGGGCGAGACCGAGCTCACCCCAGAAGAGCGCCTGCTGCGAGCGATCTTCGGTGAGAAGGCTCGCGAGGTTCGCGATACCAGCCTCAAGGTCCCGCACGGTGAGGTCGGCAAGGTCATCGACGTCAAGGTGTTCAACCGTGACGACGGCGACGAGCTGCCCCCGGGCGTCAACCAGCTGGTGCGGGTCTACGTCGCACAGAAGCGCAAGATCAGCGTGGGCGACAAGCTCGCTGGTCGCCACGGCAACAAGGGCGTCATCTCCAAGATCCTCCCGATCGAGGACATGCCCTACAACGCCGACGGTCAGCCGGTCGACATCATCCTCAACCCGCTGGGTGTCCCGTCCCGCATGAACGTCGGGCAGGTGCTCGAATCGCATCTCGGGTACTGCGCTCGCTGGGGTTGGACCAACCCTGACGGCACCACGGTCGGCGATGCGCCGATCCGCGGCACCGAGACCAAGACGCGCCCGGACACCAAGCCGGCCACCTTCGGGGCAACGCCGGTGTTCGACGGTGCCAACTGGGACGAGAAGGGGAAGTCGGGCGACCTGGCCACGATCCAGGAAGTGCTCGAAGGCCTGAACCCCGAGTCCGCAGCCCGCGACAAGCTCGTGGGCCTCAACGGCAAGATGAAGCTGTTTAACGGCCGCACCGGCGAGCCGTACGACAACGACATCACCTGTGGCTACATGTACATCTTGAAGCTCGCCCACCTGGTCGACGACAAGATCCACGCACGCTCCACCGGCCCGTACTCGATGATCACCCAACAGCCGCTCGGTGGTAAGGCCCAGTTCGGTGGTCAGCGCTTCGGCGAGATGGAAGTGTGGGCCCTCGAGGCCTACGGCGCGGCGTACTGCTTGCAGGAACTGCTCACCATCAAGTCCGATGACGTGCTCGGCCGTGTCCGTGTGTACGGGGCGATCGTCAAGGGCGACAACATCCCCGAACCGGGGGTGCCCGAGCGCTTCAAGGTGCTCATGAAGGAGATGCAGGCACTCTGTATCAACGTCGAAGTGCTCACCGAAGAGGGTCAGCAGATCGAGATGCGCGATCTCGATGACGAGGTGTTCCGTGCCGCCGAAGAACTCGGCATCGACATCTCTCGCCCCGAGCGCGGCACCGACGAGGATGACGCTCGTCGCGAGCGCGAGAAGGCCGAGCGCGCCGCCCGCTACTGAGAGAGACACGGTCGTGGCGGGTCTGGCCCGCCATGACCGTGTGATGAACGAGCCGGTCGGGTCTTCCGACCGGCTCGCTCGCGTTTTCAGCCGAGGTTGTCTCGGCTGAGGTCGGCGGACCGTTGGGTGGTGC
>JBGCFW010000032.1:0-8692 GCA_045107155.1 Ilumatobacter sp.
CCGATCGAGGTCGCCGCCGCGGGCCCGATCAGCGTGCATGCGGTCCTGCGACGCCTCAAGACGACGTTCTCGTCGAGCTATCGCTTCTCGATCGACGGCTTCGTCGGAGCCTCGCCCGAGCTGCTGGTGGAGGTCGAGGGACCCGTGGTCCGCTCGCACCCGCTCGCGGGCACCACGCCGCGGACGGGTGACGCGGATCACGACGCTCGCTTGGCCGCCGAACTGCAGGCGAGCGAGAAGAACCAGATCGAGCACCGTGTGGTGATCGATGACGTCCACGAGCGGATGCTCCCGTATGTCAGCTACCTCGACGAGGAGCCGGAACCGTCGATCGTGGTGGTCGCGAACGTGCAGCACCTCGGCACGCGACTCGAGGGGATGCTGGCGCAGCCTGCTCCCTCGGTGATCGACCTCGTGCGCCTGCTGTGCCCGACGCCGGCGCTTGGTGGACACCCCCGAGACGAGGCGATCGAGTTGATCGAACGGGTGGAAGGTTTCGAGCGCGGTCGATACGGCGGCGCTGTCGGTTGGGTCGACGCACACGGCGACGGCGCGTGGTGTGTGGCGATCCGGTGCGCAGAGTTCAGCCACGACCGCACGAGCGCTCGGCTGGTGGCCGGCGGCGGCATCGTCGCCGACAGCGAACCGCTGGCCGAGCTGGCCGAGACCCAGGCCAAGTTCCAGGCCATGCTGTCCGCCCTCATCCGCCCCTGAGCCACTCCACCGTCACGCACGAGCCGTTGGCGCGAGGCGGACGGGCAGGTTGACACCCGGCGTGGCGGCCTCCGCCGAGTGCTCGACGCCTGGCGCCGTGTCAGAATGCGCTCCGTCGGGGATACGTCGATCGGGGGACGCATGAAGGTCACAGTCTTGGGTGCAGGTTCGTGGGGAACGACGGTCGCTGCACTGGCCGCAGGTCGCAACGACACGCTGTTGTGGGCGCGTGACGCGTCCGTCGCCGAACACATCCGTTCGAATCACGCGAACGATCGATATCTCGCGGGGTACCCCCTGCCTGAGCAGCTCGACGCGACCGACGACCTCGAACGTGCAGCGAGACATGCCCAGGTCCTCGTCGTGGGCGTTCCTTCGCATGCCTTCCGCTCGACGCTCGAGTCGGTGCGGGAGCACCTGCACCCGTGGGTCCCGGTGGTCAGCCTCACGAAAGGGCTCGAGCAGGACTCGCTCCTGCGCATGACCGAGGTGATCAAGGACGTGCTCCCGGGACATCCGGCTGCTGCCTTGACCGGTCCGAACCTCGCGAAGGAGATCATGGCGGGTCAGGCAGCGGCAAGCGTGATCGCCACCGAGGACCTCGCCGTCGCCGAGGCGCTCCAACGCGTTTTCATGCGCGGCCTGTTCCGGGTGTACACGAATCACGACGTCATCGGGTGCGAGATGGGCGGGGCACTCAAGAACGTCATCGCCATCTCGGCGGGTATGGCGCAGGGTCTCGGCGTTGGCGACAACACACGATCTGCAGTGGTGACGCGCGGGTTGGCCGAGCTGACTCGACTCGGAGTGGCGATGGGTGGCGACGCCTCGACCTTCGCCGGTCTCACCGGCCTCGGTGACCTCGTGGCCACCTGCGTCAGTCAACACAGCCGGAATCGCTACGTCGGCGAACAGTTGGGCGAGGGTCGCGCCCTCGACGACATCCTCGACGAGATGAACATGGTGGCGGAGGGCGTGAAGACGGCGCGCAGCGTCATGACCCTCGCGGAGCGACACGCCGTCGACCTCCCGATCTGCCGCGAGGTCTACCGGGTCGTGCTCGGCGAGATCTCAGGCGCCGACGCGTACCGCGGGCTGCAGCTGCCCGCCGGCCACGAGGCCGAACCGGGCTGACGCAGAGCGTCAGCTGGGCGGGGCGATCGTCGCCGTCACGGCACCTGCCACCGCTTCGTTCAGCGCGCGATGCACCGCGACGTTCGCAGCTCGATCTGAGCGCACCCGACACACCCACGGACCAGGCTGTTCGAGTTGATCGACGAGCTCACCGACCGTGACCACGTCCGTGGTCGGTAGGCCGTGCGCTGACGCAAGCGTGAGCACGTCGGTACCCAGCGGTGTTCCGAAGAGTTGTTCGAAGCGGTCGTGACCGAGCAGCTCCTGCTGCGGGAGGAACGAGAAGATTCCGCCGCCGCCGTTGTCGACGACCACGATTCGCAGATCCACGCCTCGCGGGACCGAAGCCACCAGCGCGTTCGAGTCGTGGACGAAGGCGAGGTCGCCGATCAACACGAACGACGGCGGCGACCCGTCAGCGCCGAGCGTGCGGCCGAGAGCCGTCGCGATGACGCCGTCGATGCCGTTCGCTCCCCGGTTGGCATACGCACGGGCGTTGCTCCCTCCGAACCACTCGAGGTCGCGGATCGGCATCGAGGACGACACGGTCACGAGCGAACGGTCATCGACGTGGTCGGCCAGTACGCGTGCAACCAGCGGTTCGTTCAGGCGGTCGGCCGACGCGAACGCTGCGTCGATTGCACAGCGGGCGGCTTCGTCCGCGGTGTGCCACGATGCGAGCCAGCTCGGATCGGGGGTGATCGCCGCGGCTGCGGCGATCACATCATCGATCGTGCATCGCGCGGCGACGTTGTTGCCCGGATCGATTCGGCCAGGGCCACCCACCTGGATCAGGGTCACCTCCGCTGACGCCGTGAGCTGCGCCAGCACCTTCGAGGTGGACGGCCGGCCGACGCGAACGACCACGTCCGGGTGCTGGAGGGTTGCGAAGCGATCGATACGCAGCAGCGCGTCGATGTACGCAACCGAGGCGATGTCACGCATGCCCGACTGCGCATCGGCGACGATCGGCCAGCCGGTGCGTTCGTGCAGTCTGCGTATGTCGCGGCGTTGCGTCGCGTGTTCGCCGCCCACCAGGATCAGGCCCCTCGTTCGCTCCACCGACGGCGGGCAGGACTGGGTCGACTCCCCCGGTTGCGGCTCGGCAGCACTCGTGGTCGACCCGAACGGCGCGTTCGGCAGAGCGCATGGGGTGCCGACCAGCGGCTCGCGGAACGGCAGGTTGAGGTGGACCGGGCCCGTCTCCGTCGCCGCCTTCGCCTGGGCGGCGACTTCGCGCCACGACGTGGAGGTCGCTGCCTCGGGAACGCCCGGATCGTGGAACCACCGGACGTGCGTTCCGTACAGCTCGATCTGATCGATGGTCTGCGGCGCGCCGACACCACGGAGTTCGGGCGGCCGGTCGGCGGTCAGGACCAACATCGGGATCTGAGACAGCCCGGCCTCAGCGATGGCGGGCAGGTAGTTGGCTGACGCCGTCCCACTCGTGCACAACAGCAGCGCCGGGGTGCGCTCGTCGACGCCTCCGAGCCCGGCGCCCACACCGAGGCCGAGCGCAGTAAACGCCGCGGCTCGCTCGTCGTGCACGACGTGGACGGCGAGTTCAGTTCTGGCTGCGATCGCCAGTGCGAGCGGCGTTGAGCGTGATCCTGGCGAGATGACGGCGTGGCGAACACCGCGCCGGATCCACTCGTCGACCAGCGTTGCGCAGAAGGTGGCTTGCACGTCGACCGCTGGCGTCGTGGTGGTCAAGTCGGAGGAGCGGGCGTCGTCAGCCATGCGTGACGCACGATACGGCTCTACCATGACGGAGGTGACCACCGAGCAGAGTGACGCCATGACCGACAACCTCGACGCTTCCATCACGGCCCGCCCGACGATCTCGATCGACGTGTTCTCCGACGTGGTGTGTCCGTGGTGCTACATCGGCAAGCGGCGCTTCGAGAAGGGGATAGAGCTGGCGACCGCCGACGGTGATCTCGGTGTCGATTTCGAGATCACGTTCAAGCCGTACCAGCTGGACCCCACCGCGTCACCCGGAGTCGCTGGCCCGGTCTTCGATGCGTACGCCAAGAAGTTCGGCGGACCTGAGCGAGCCACCGAGATCATCGACCATGTGACCAACACTGCGGCTGGTGACGGCCTCGAGTTCCGCATGGACCGCGCGCTGCGAGCGAACACGCTGCTTGCTCATCGCCTGATCTGGTGGGCCGATCGGCACGAAAACCTGTCGCAGGACGAAATGAAGGAACGGCTGCTGCAGGCCTACTTCATGGACGGCGCGCACATCGGAGACGTCGACACGCTCATCGAATGCGCCGTCGAGGTCGGTGCCGACGCGGACGAGGTGCGTACATTCCTCGAATCCGGCGACGGCATGGCCGAGGTCGCCGACGAACTCGACCACGCACGCGACAACGGCATCACCGCCGTGCCGACGTACGTGTTCGACCAGCAGTGGGCCGTGCCGGGCGCACAAGATCCCGAGACCTTCGCCCGAGTGCTCACGAAGATGGCCGAGAACGCGCTCGAGTCCGTCGACGCGTGACCCGAGCCGTCTTCGCCCACGGCTTCACGCAGACAGGGCGGAGCTGGGATCTGATCGTCGAAGGGCTCGGCGGCCGCCTGGAAGATCTCGACCCGCTCGCCCCTGACCTTCCCGGACACGGCGATGCCGCAGCCGTCGAGGCCGACCTCTGGTCGTCCGCGGACGTGCTGGTCGAGGCAGGTCGACGGGCTGCCTACATCGGCTACTCGATGGGTGGTCGCACCGCGCTCCACGCAGCGCTTGCGCACCCAGAGCAGGTGGAGTTCCTCGTGTTGATCGGCGCGACCGCCGGGATCGAGGACGAGCGAGGCCGAGCGGAGCGCCGCGAGGCCGACGAGGCGCTCGCCGATCGGATCCAAGAGATCGGCGTTGCTGCCTTCCTCGATCAGTGGCTGACCAATCCGCTCTTCGCCGGCCTGTCGGAGGACGCCGCCGGCCGCCCCGACCGGCTGCGGAACACACCGGCGGGTCTCGCGTCGAGCCTTCGTCTCGCTGGCACCGGCACCCAGACCCCGCTGTGGGACCGACTCGGCGAGGTCAGGTGCCCCACGCTCGTGCTGGTCGGTGAGCACGACGAGAAGTTCCGCGCACTCGGTGAACGAATGGTCGCCTCGATGCCGGAGGCACGCCTCGACGTCATTGCCGCAAGCGGCCACAGCGTTCACCTCGAGCAACCCGAGGCCACCATCGAGGCGCTCGCCGGCTTCCTGGCCTGAGCTCGGCACCGCCTCCCCAACGAAGAGGAGATGGCAAGCGGGTGGACCGCCAGGTCCGGTGGGAGGAGATGAGCTCCCCGAGACAGCCGCGTCCGAGAGATGCGCTCCGGCGCGATCCGTCAGTCGATGGCGAGACCGATGGTGGTCAACACACCGAGCGCCATCTGGAGCCGGCCGGTCGCACCGAGCACCGGGATCAGGGCATGGCCGGTTGCTCCACCCAGCACGGTCCGGCTCGGCGCGATCGCGAACGGAACGGCCAACAGACCCAGAACCGCCCAGGTCCGGTGGAAGCCGGCATCGACGACGAGCGCGAACGCACACACGATCAACAGCACGTAGAACCACCTGGTCCGAGCGTCCCCGAGCCGAACCGCCAACGTCTTCTTCCCGACCTCGCGATCTGTCGGGATGTCGCGCAGGTTGTTGATCACCAACAGCGCGCAAGCGAGCGAACCGGCCGCACAGCCGATGATCACCGAGAGCGGCGTCCATGTCCCCGTCGCCGCGTATGTCGTCCCCGCGGTCGCAACGAGGCCGAAGAACACGAAGACGAACACTTCGCCGAGCCCGAGGTAGCCGTACGGCTTCGGACCGCCGGTGTAGAACCACCCAGCGGCGATCGCCGCCACACCCACTGCGATCAACCACAACGACGTAGCGAGCGCAATGGCAAGCCCGGCAACCGCCGCGACACCGAATGCGGCGTACGCGGCCAACTTCACCGCCTTCGCCGGAGCCAAGCCGCTCGCGACGAGCCGGGCAGGTCCGACTCTCACGTCATCGGTGCCGCGTACCCCATCGCTGTAGTCGTTGGCGTAATTCACGCCGACCTGCAACGCGAGGCTCACCACGAGTGCTGCCGCGACACGCCACCACACGGGCCCACCATCGCTCCACACGAGCATGCTGTCCGACTCAGCACTCCACCAGCCGGCGTTTCGCGGCAGCCCGACCGCGCAGGCCGTACCGAGCGCGACGGGGACCACTGCGGCGGGCAGCGTCTTCGGGCGGGCTCCGATGATCCAACGGTTCATGCGTGCGCCATCATGGAGGCGATGACGCAACATCGCCAACCGGATCTGCACGACGGTGCCGGTCGCTGATGGCCCGCCTCGTTGCGCTCGACCTTCCCGGAGGCCCTGCGTTCGTCGATCTGTTGCGAGACGTGTGGAACTCCGGGGACGCCGCGTTCCCTGTCGATCAACGGCTCCCGGGCGCGGCCAAAGCGACGCTGATGTCCGCGATGGGCGTCGGGGAACCCGTCGAGCCGGGCGACGCACTGGTGGTCGCGACGAGCGGCTCGACCGGCCACCCGAAAGGCGTCGTGCTCACCCACGACGCCGTCGCCGCATCCGCTGAGGCCACCAGCGTCAGGCTCGGCGTCACTGCCGACGATCACTGGCTCGCGTGCCTGCCGCTCAACCATGTCGGCGGACTGTCCGTCGTCACCCGTGCACTCCACAGCGGAACGAAGCTGTCGGTCCTGCCAACCTTCGACGCCGATGCGGTGATGGCCTCCGACGCCACACTGGTGTCGCTCGTCGCAACGGCGCTCCCACGCATCGACCCGACCCGGTTCCGCAGGATCGTTCTCGGTGGCAGCCGGCCGCCTGCCAATCGGCCCGCCAACTCCGTGACCACCTACGGGATGACCGAAACCGGAAGCGGCGTCGTCTACGACGGCGTGGCACTGGACGGCGTCGAAGTGCGCATCGACGACGGCGGCGAGATCCATCTTCGCGGGCCGATGCTGCTGCGTACCTACCGCAACGGGGTCGACCCCAAGGACGGCGCGGGCTGGTTCGCCACCGGCGATCTCGGCCGCTGGCTCGACGACGGTCGCCTCCACGTCGAGGGCCGGCGCGGCGACCTGATCATCACCGGTGGCGAAAACGTGTGGCCCGAGGCGGTCGAACGCATCCTGCGCGCGCATCCGCTCGTCGACGACGTGATGGTGTTCGGACAACGTGACCCCGAGTGGGGCCACGTGGTCGCAGCGATGGTCGTCGCCGGCGGCATTCCGCCAACGCTCGATGAGCTGCGAGAGCACGTCAAACAGTTCGCTGCGTCGTTCATGGCCCCGCGACACGTACGCGTCGTCGACCAGATCCCGCGCACGGCGCTCGGCAAACCGGTCCGGCCGAACCACTGACAGATCGAAAGTCAGGCACCGAATCCGAGGCGCAGCGGCACCAGGATCCGGTCGCCGTCGAAGCCGAGTCGCGCGTACAACGCCCGCGCCGACGCATTGTCTTCACGAACGGTGAGCGACACCCGATCGGCTCCGCTCGACGCCAGCTCGGTCACGGCGTGATCGACCAGTGCGCGGCCGATCCCGCGACTGCGATGTTCGGCGTCGACGCCGACGAAGTCGAGGTAGCCGTCGCCGCCTGGTTGAACCTCGGCCCGGAGGTAGCCGAGCGGGCGTTCGTCGAGTCGTGCGACGAGGACGAGTCCGTCGTGCTCGGCAACCAGCTGTCGGCCGGTCAGATGGGAGTCGGGGAAGAGGGCGTCATGCAATCTCGCGACGGCATCGGCATCGGCATCGGCGAGTTCAGCGATGTCGACGACCGCTGACGCAACCGGCCGCTGGACATCGCTGAGGGTCAGCTCGAGGAGGACCGATCCGATGTCACGCCGATGTCCGCGGCGCTGGGCGAGTTCGATCGCGTCGACATGGCGGCCGTCGACGGCGAATTCGAACTGTTCGAAGCGGCCGTCGAGCCGTTCGATCGCGTCATCGAGCAACGTTTCCGCGACCGTCGACCAGTGGTGTTCTGCGGCGACCACCGGCCCCCACCACCAGACCCGCCCGATCTCGGCGTCATGTTCGGCGATCAGCCAACCGATCAGCGCGTCACCCTCGAACGCGACGACCGTGTGGGTGCGCCACTCGGGAACCTTCTCGATTTCCGCGGTGATCTCGGCGGCATCGTCACCGAAGTAGGCCTGGAAGCGGTCCGGGCGCGCCTGGAGCGGCGCCGCCACGGCTGCCAGGTCGGCGGCGGAGATCGAATCGTGGAGCGGTACGGCGTCCGGCATCGACACATCTTCTCAGCGCCGAAGTCGCGCCGAGCAATGGGTTTCAGGCGGCTCAGGCGCCGCCCGAACTCGCGACGCCCGCTCCTCCGTCGATCACGTAGGTCTCACCGGTGATCCAGTTGGCTGCGTCGCTCACGAGGAAGGTTGCGAGGTTCGCGATGTCCTGGGGCACGCCGAGCCGTCCGGTGGGCAGCCGCGCTGCGAGCGTCTCGCCGAAGTTGTCGACGAGGTGCTGCGCGAAATCGGTCTGGACGAGGCCGGGAGCGATGCCGACGACTCGGTTGGGACCGATCTCGTTGGCCAGCTGGCGGGTGTAGTGGATCAGCGCGGCCTTGGTGAGGTTGTAGACACCGAGCCCAAACTCGGCGCGCATCCCGCCGACCGACGCCACGTTCAAGATGACGCCAGGCGACTCTTTGAATGCGTGCTCATACGCGGCCTGGCTCCAGAAGATCGGGGCGTCGAGGTTCACCTGGAAGGTCTTGTCGTAGCGGGGCCGATCGACCTCCATCGTCGCACCGAAGTACGGATTGGTGGCGGCATTGTTCACGAGGATGTCGAGGCCGCCGAATCG
>JBGCFW010000320.1:0-16548 GCA_045107155.1 Ilumatobacter sp.
CGTGCTGCATGTCGATCTTGGCGCGCAACACGTGCGACGCGTCGGCGAACTCACCGGCGCGCATCTTCGCGAACAACTCGAGGTTCTCGGCGATCGGCCGGTCGCGGTGCGGGCTCTCGATCCCCGGCTTGCCGTACCCACCGCGCTGTTCTCGGATGGTCTCGCCATCCTGGTCGTCGACGTAGGCCTGCCCGCGCTCGATCAGCACCACCGCCCAGTCATAGAGCGTCTCGAAGTAGTCGCTCGCATACAGCGGTGCGGAATAGTCGCGACCTGCCTCGTAGCCGAGCCATGCGAGGTCTCGCACGATCGCGTCGACATAGCTCGTGTCCTCGGTGTCAGGGTTCGTGTCGTCGAAGCGCAGGTTGCAGACGCCGTCGAACTCCTTGGCGACCTCGAAGTCGACCGTGATCGCCTTGGCATGGCCGATGTGGAGGAAACCGTTCGGCTCCGGCGGAAACCGGGTCTGCACCCGTCCGCTGTAGGTGCCTTCCTGGTTGTCGACGAGGATGACCTCGCGGACGGAATTCAGGGCAGCGGGGCGATCGTCGGCACTCACCGCCTCAGTATGCACGCCGGAACGCGGCGTGACGGGGTGTGTCGAGTCGCCGGTGCCGCCGCAAGCGACCTGCGGTCATCGAAGCGTCCGACGATCTGCAACACTCGGGCCATGTCGGTACCGGCCGAATCGATCTTCTTCGACCTCTGGTCGGCGAGCTACGACCGACCTGGCTTGCAGGCGACCACGTACCGGCCGGTGCACGATGCGGTGCTGGAACGCCTCGACGGCCTCACACCCAGTCGAATCCTCGATCTCGGGTGCGGGACCGGACAGCTCACCGAGCGCCTCCGTGAGAAGTTTCCGAGCAGTGAGCTCGTCGGCGTCGACCTGTCCGACGGCATGCTCGAGAAGGCCGCCGACCGCACGCACGCCACCGGATTCATCCGAGGCAATGCGCAGGCGTTACCACTCGCTGCGCGCACGCTCGACGTCGTCACGTGCACCGAGTCGTTCCACTGGTACGACGACCAGGAGGCAGCGGTCGCAGAGCTCGCCCGCCTTCTCCGTCCCGGCGGTCGGCTCGTGATCGCGTCGATCGCCGCCGTAACGGGTCTCGCCGATGACGCGATCCAGCGGGCGACCACCCTCGCCGGGCGACCGGTCCGTCCGATCCCCAAGCGACGACTCAAGCGGCTGCTCGACGACGGCGGATTCGACGTGACCCATCAGGGCCGCATTCCGCGCCTCGGCTTCGTCCCGTGGCCGATGCTGACCGACGCCACTCGTCGCTGAACCGCCTGGGCCGCGGATCAGATCTCGGGATCGATGCCTGTCATCTCGATCGATACGTCCCACAACCGAGCGGCGAGCTGCGGGTCGCGGGCACGCGAGGTCGACATCGCCGGACCCGCCGGGCCCGAGGTCTCGCCTCGTTTGGAGGGGCCCCAGTACGACCCGCCCGTCACCTCGCCCGACGTCGCCGCCATCAGGGTCGGCCAGGCACCCTCGGCCGCCGAGTTGAAGACGATCTTCGCGAGCGGCATCGCGAAGGAGACGAACTTGGGAAGATGACGGCCGAGTTCGGTCGCTGCGATACCCGGGTGGCACGCCACGGCGATCGTGGTCGAGCCCGATGCTCGGAGACGGCGCTCGAGTTCGTACATGAACAGCAGGTTGGCGAGCTTGCTCTGCTGGTAGCGGGTCTGGGGGTCGTAGCCGTGCTCGGCACCGAGGTCGTCGAAGTCGATGCGGCCGGGCTTGTGAGCGATGCTGCTCGTCACGACCACGCGAGCATCGGGCTGCTCGGCCAGCTTCGGCAACAGCAGCGACGTCAGGGCGAACGTCCCCAGGTGGTTGACACCGAACTGCGACTCGAAGCCATCGGCGGTGAACTCCAACGGGGTCATCATGATCCCAGCGTTGTTCACCAGCACGTCGAGGCGCGGCCCGGCGTTCACGATGTCGGCAGCAGCGCGGACGCTGGAGAGATCGTTCTGGTCGAGCGGAACGAACCCGAGGTCGGCATCTGGGACCTCGGCCACGATCCGCTCGATCGCATCGTTCGCCTTGGATTCCGACCGACAGCCGAGCAGCACCTTCGCACCGCGTTGCGCGATCACCTTCGTCGCTTCGAATCCGAGGCCCGTGTTGGCGCCGGTGACGAGAAACGTCCTTCCTGTCTGGTCGGTCACGTCATGGGCTCGGAATCCGGTCATCCACGGAGTCTGCCCGCTCCGTCGCCACGCCGCGCTCGCCCCGACCTTCTCGCGCAGCCTTCGACCGTTCCAGGAGGCCTTGCGTACGGTGGCCCGATGAGCACGAACGAACCGTCGCGTACCAACCGTGAGGTGTGGGAGGAGGCGTTCGGCGAGTCCAAGCTGCGCGACGCCGACTTCGCGACGATGTCGGGCATTCCAGTCGAGCCGGTCTACGGGCCCGACGACGGAGAGTTTCCCGGTCAGTACCCATACACCCGCGGGCCGCATGCGTCGATGTACCGCTCGAAGCTCTGGACGATGCGGATGTTCGCCGGCTTCGGCACCGCCGAGGACACCAACTGGCGATTCAAGGAGATCCTCAGCGCAGGCGGGAACGGGCTGTCGACCGCATTCGACATGCCGACCTTGCTCGGCCTCGACTCCGACGACGTGATGTCACTGGGCGAAGTCGGGCGCTGCGGCGTGGCGGTCGACTCGCTCGCCGACATGGAGGACCTCTACTCCGGGATCGACCTCGGCGGAATCACCACGTCGATGACCATCAATTCACCGGCGGCGCCGATCTTCGCGATGTTCATCGCCCAGGCCGAGAAGGCCGGCGTCTCGCGTGCCGCGCTCGGCGGCACGCTCCAGAACGACATCTTGAAGGAGTACCAGGCACAGAAGGAGTTCGTCTTCCCGCCGCGCCAATCGATGCGGCTGGTGCGCGACACGATCTCGTTCACGGCAGCAGAGATGCCGAGATGGAATTCGGTCTCGATCTCGGGCTACCACATCCGCGAAGCAGGCTCGACCGCCGCCGAAGAGCTCGCGTTCACGCTTGCCAACGGCTTTGCGTACGTCGAGCTCGCGATGCAGGCTGGACTGCCGATCGATGCTTTCGCGCCTCGGCTCAGCTTCTTCTTCAATGCGCACATCGATTTCTTCGAAGAGATCGCGAAGCTCCGCGCTGCGCGCCGGATCTGGGCGCGTTGGATGAAGGAGCGCTACGGGGCGGAGGCCGCCAAGTCGATGCAGCTGCGGTTCCACACCCAGACCGCCGGCGTGTCGCTCACCGCGCAACAGCCCGAGGTCAACATCGTGCGGACGGCGATCGAAGCACTCGCCGGTGTGCTCGGCGGGACCCAATCGCTGCACACCAACTCGATGGACGAGGCGCTCGCCCTCCCCACCGAGAAAGCGGCCAGGATCGCGTTGCGCACCCAGCAGGTGATCGCGCACGAGACCAACGTCGCTCATGTCGCCGACCCTCTGGGTGGGTCGCACTACGTCGAGGCGCTCACCGATGAGATGGAGCGGCAGGCCGAGGAGATCTTCTCGCACCTCGATGATCTCGGGAAGGGCTCGATCCTCGAGGGCTGCATCGAGGGCATCGACGAGAACTGGTTCCAGGGTCGCATCGCCGACTCGGCGTACGAGTTGGAACGAAAGTTCAACGCAGGCGAGCGTGTGATCGTCGGGGTCAGCGACTTCACCGAGGGCAACGACGACTCGCTCGAGATCCTCCAGATCACGAACGAAGACGAACAGCGCCAGCGCAAGCGGTTGAACACCGTGCGAGAGACCCGCGACGCCGAGTCCGTCGAAGCCGTGCTTGCCAAGCTCGCCGCCGAAGCGGCGGACCCCGAGATCAACCTCATGCCGACGTTGATCGAGGCGTCACGGGCATACGCGACCCTGGGCGAGATGATGTCCACGATGGCCAACGTGTTCGGGCGTCACGTCGAGGTGCCCACGATCTGAACGAGCACACGCAGCGGCAATCACACGGACGGTTCACACGCCGTAGTCGGGGGTTGTGCAGATCAGCGTGGCGCAGCGTGTTAGACCCGTGGGTGGGCGAGCCGGGCGGAACCGACCATCCCACGAACTCCACGGAGGATCGATGAGCCATTCCCCACCCCGAACGCCACGAGGTGCACCGCGACGAACAGCGGGTGCTCTCGCGCTCGCTGGCGCGCTCGGCGCCACCATGGCCGCTGTCGGTCTCCCAGGAGGTGCCACAGCAGCTCCCGGCGACACCGTCCAGATCCTTTCGTTCAACGACTACCACGGTCACGTCGAAGCCGACACCGCCGGCTCCATCGACGGCAGCTTCGGCGGCCCCGCGGCGGGTGGTGGCGAGTTCCTCGCCGCCAAGCTCACCGAGTTGCGTGATGCCAGTTCTGCGACCGGCAAGTTCACGGTCGCAGCCGGCGACAACATCGGCGGGTCTCCGTTCTTCTCCGGCCTGTTCCGTGACGAGCCCTCGGTCGAGTCGCTGAACGAGATGGGCCTCGACATCTCCGGCGTCGGGAACCACGAATTCGACGATGGCATCGACGAATTGCTCCGCATGCAGAACGGCGGATGCTTCGACACCGACGATGACGGCGTGATCGCCGGCGTCGGCGACGCGGGCACCGACGAAGCCGAAGACGACTGCTTCTTCCCCGACGCCCCATATCAGGGTGCCGACTTCCAGTGGCTCGCCGCCAACGTCATCGAGACCGCAACGGGCGATCCGCTCGACCTGGGCGGGACCGATGCCGGCGGCTACACGCTGCGAGACGTCAACGGCACGAACATCGCGTTCATCGGCATGACCCTCGACGGCACCGACGCGTTGGTCGCCGCAGCCGGCGTCACCGGGTACACCTTCGAGGACGAGGTGGCCACCGCAAATGCGCTGATCCCGGAGATCCAGGCCGTTGGCGCCGAAGCGATCTTCGTGCTCCTGCACGAAGGTGGCCTCCCCGCCGAGTTCGCGATTGATGGGTGCGACGGCATCTCCGGGCCGATCGTGGCCATCAATCAGGGCCTCGACGACGAAATCGACGCCGTCATCTCCGGCCACACCCAGCAGCCATACAACTGCATGCTCGAAGGCCGTCCGGTCGTGAGCGCGTGGGAGCACGGCAAGGTCGTCACCGAGATGAACTTCACGCTCGATGCCGATGGCGACGTCGACCGCGACACGATCACGGTCGTCAACCACGCGGTGATCCAGAGTGAGCTCACCGCCGACGCCGACGTGACCGCCGTGATCGACAAGTGGAAGCCGCTCGCCGAGGAGCGAGGCAACGACGAGGTCGGCCGAATCACCGCCGACATCACCCGTGGTGGTGACCCGACGGGCAGCGACCGAGGCGTCGAGTCCGACGCGGGCAACCTCGTCGCCGACGCTCAGCTGTTCGCCGTGAACGATGCGGGGATCGCCGCCGACATGGCGTTCATGAACCCTGGCGGCGTTCGCTCCGATCTCACGTTCGAAGCATCCGATCCCGAGACCGAGGACGGCGTCGTCACGTTCGGGGAGACCTTCACCTTCCAGCCGTTCAACAACTCCATCTCGGTGCTGGAGATGACGGGTTCTCAGATCGAAGCAGTGCTCACCGAGCAGTGCCAGCCGAGCGACAGCAGCCGCCCGGTTCTGCATCTCGGCGTGTCCGACGGCATCACCTACGACCTCGCGATCACCACGCAGGGCGGCGTCTGCACGGCGATCGAGATCACGAACCTGCAGCTGAACGGCGTCGACATCATCGCCGGCACCACGTACTCGGTGGCGGTCAACAACTTCTTGGCCGACGGCGGCGACAACTTCGACACCTTCGCCGAGATCGGGCCGGAGGATCGCCTGCCGGGGCCTGTCGATGTAGCTGGCCTCATCAGCTACTTCGAGGATCAGGGTTCGGTGACACCTCCGGGCACCGACCGGGTGAGCGAGGACTTCACGGTGCTCCCGGCGCCGCCGAGCGCACTGACCGGCGCCCGCCTGCTCGACACCCGCGAGGGCGAGTCGACCGTCGACGGCGAGTTCGAAGGTGGCGGCGTGCTTGCTGCCGGCGAAACGCTGGCCCTCGAGGTGCACGATCGCGGTGGCGTGAGTTCCGACGCCGAGTCGGTCACGCTGAACGTGGGCGCGATCGATCCGGCGAACGCGGGGTTCCTCACGCTCTACCCGTGCTCGGAGGATCGACCCCTCTCGTCGAGCATCAACTACAACGGAGGCGACGTCGTCTCGAACGCGGTCACCTCGCTGGTCGGAGACGACGGCACGGTGTGCATCTTCACATCGCAGGACACCGACCTGTACGCCGATGCTGCCGGGTTCTCGGCACCGGGCGGCTCGCCGACCGCAGTGGTGAGCGCACGGCTCCTCGACGACCGCGACGGTGATGCCAATGACGGCACCGTCGACGACCTGTTCGTCGGCGGCGGACCGCTTGCTGGCGGCGAGGTGCTCGAGTTGACCGTCGCCGGTCGCGGTGGGGTACCCGCCGACGCAAAGGCCGTCATCCTCAACTTGGTGGCCGTACAGCCCGCCGACGACGGGTTCCTCACGGTGTACCCATGCCGAGAGGGTGAGGATCCACCCTTGGCATCGAACGTCAACTACGTGGCCGACAGCGACATCGCCAACGGTGCCACGGTCGGAATCGGAGACGACGGCAACGTCTGCATCTTCACGTCACAGACCACCAATCTGGTGGCTGACGTGTCGGGGTACGTGGGTGCCGGGCAGTCGCCCGATCCCGTGACGCCTCAGCGTCTGGCGGAGACTCGGATCGGCGACGACTTCGTGACCTTCGACGGCGAGTTCCAGGGCATCGGGCGCCTCGATGCGGAGACAGTGAGCGAGATCCAGGTGGCCGGTCGCGGCGAAATCCCGGCTGACACGGCAGCAGTGAGCCTCAACGTGGCCACCGTGTTCCCCGACGCCGCTGGCTTCTTCACCGTGTTCCCGTGCACCGAGGAGGTGCCGCTGGCGTCGAACGTGAACTACGCCGGTGACGACACCGTGGCGAATTCGATGTTCGTCCCGCTGAGCGACGACGGCAGCGTGTGCGTGTTCTCGTCGCAGGCCACGGACTACGTGATGGACCTCACGGCGGCGTTGCCGCCCGTGGGGGCGTTCCGGCCCGCCGACGACTGATCACGAACCCCTGAATTCCTGAACACTCGAACGGCGGGTGGGGCGCTTCGGCGCCTCACCCGCCGTTCGTCGTTCGGGCTCCGACTCGATGCCGAACCCGGTGCCGTCAGGCGATCTGAAGACCATCTCAAGGCGGTCTTCATGACTCGTCCCGCTCGTTCGCTCACACTCGATGACATCGCTCGTGTGCCGTCTGTGCCCCACGACCCCGACCGCTTCGCATGTCCTCCGCCTCTGCTCCGACCCGCACGACACGACGTTCGTCGTCGCACCAAGAGCATCCTCGGTCGACGGGTCGACCACTCGAGCACGACCTCGGCGTCCGACTCGCAGCCGAAGATGAGCGAGTTCTCCCCGAGCTGTTCACGACCTACGGCGGGCGGATCCTCGGGTTGGCGCTGCGCGTGCTCCACGACCGTCAGCTCGCCGAAGAGGTCGTGCAGGAGACGATCCTGCGCGTGTGGCGCCACGCCACGACGTTCGATCCGACGTGCGAGCTCGATCCGTGGCTGTTCCGGATCGCTCGCAACGTGGCCTACGACATGGGACGCACGCGTTCGCGACGACCGCAAGCACAGTGGGGTGACCCGACCGTCACGCTCGACGAGCTCACCGACAACGACGAGGCGACCGATCCTCAGGCCGCGACCGATGCACTGGAGGTGCAGTGGGCGGTACGAGCGGCGATCGACGACCTACCCGAGGGCGAGCGCGACGTCGTTCGACTCCAGCACCTGAGCGGCCTTCGCCACGAGGAGATCGCCACACGACTCGGCATCAGTGTCGGAACGGTGAAGTCCCGCTCACACCGCGCCCACCGGCGGTTGCAGTCAGCACTCGACGAGGTCCGCCGCCCTGGGGCCGATCCCGCGTGAGCCGCATCACGGCATCGTGGCTGGCCGATCGAGGAACCGATCGATCGTGTCGAGGAACACCGGCCAAGCCGGCTCATCAGCCTGCAGGATGTGATTTCTCGACGGCAAGGACACCATCTCGGCGCCAGGGATCAGGCCGGCGATCTCTCGAGCGTTCTCGGCCGGTACACGCAGCTCCTCACGCGAGTGGAGCAACAGCGTGGGGCAGGACACGGATGGCGCCACGTCGGTGACGTCGATGTGAGCGAATGTCTCGAGGAACCGCACGGCGTTGGCCGGTGACGTGGTGCGTGCTTGCAGCGCCGTGAAGTCGCGCCACTGCGAGCGGTCCCCATCCGGGATGAACTGGGACGCGAACACCTGCATGAAGGACGAGTCCTCGATTCCCCAGCCGGCGCGGGCCAGTTCGAGGTCGAGCGCCGCGGCGCGGAGTTCGTCCTCGGAGCTCGCCCGGACGAGTCGGCCTCTCGGGTAGGCGCCGACGAGCACGAGCGCGCTCACTCGCTCCGGATATCTCGCCGCGAACGAGATCGCGACCGCCGCGCCCTGCGAGATCCCGATGAGCGGGAACCGTTCCAGTCCGACGTCGTCGACCACCGCTCGGAGATCCTCGACCCACGTGTCGAAACCGAAGTCGTCGATGTCCCAGTCGGACAGGCCACAACCGCGCTCGTCGTAGCGCACCAGCGAGCGGCCTGCGCCGAGCCCTTCGATCCAATGCCGCCACACGCTGCTCTCACGGTCGAACTCGATGTGGGTCATCCAGTTCGCGGCCTTCACGAGCGGCGGACCGCTCCCCGACACCGCATAGGCGAGTCGATCGCCACCAGCGGCTTCGACGAATCGCACGACGTCATGGCCCGCAGGCGCGGCCAGCGGGGTCGACATCGGCTGAGTCCGGCGAGGCGACGTGACGTCCGCGACGAACTGGTAGCCGCGCCCGAATGCGGTCTTGATGACCTCTTGGCGCGTCCCGTCATCTCCCAGCGCTCGACGGGCAGCGTTGATCCTGGTCGCCAATGCCGACTCGGACACGAACCGGTCGCCCCAGACCGCGTCGAGGAGTTCGTGCTTGGACACCACCTGATCGCGGTGGCGGATCAGATGCATGATCACATCGAACACCTGGGGCTCGACGTGGATCACCTCGCCGCGCCGCGTCACCTCGTAGCGCGCACCATCGACCACACAGTCGTCGAACTCGTACACCTCGTCCATCGGACCCTCAGCATGGCCCATCTTTCGCCACGATGGCCTCAGCGAGCGTCGATGATTCGTTCGAGCGTGCGCGCCATCACGTCACCGAGCGGGTGCCCTCTGGGCCCGTAGTAGAGGACGCCGCCGACCGCGTGCTCGAGTTCGAAGGTCCGCCCGCGGATCCAGGTCGCGTCGCTCACAACGACCGCATCTCGGAATGCAGCACGTTCGGTCCCGGTCAGCACGGCCCAGGCCGGCGCGAGATCCTGTGCGCGATCGCCGTGGCCAGCCCCACCCCAATCGATGACCGCTGTGAGGCGGCCGCGCTCAACCAGCAGGTTCCCGGGGATGAGATCACCGTGGACGAAGTACTGCTCGACCGGTTCATCGACGAGCTCAGCCGCTTCGGCGGCGAGGCGACGCGCCGCGGCGACATCGATCAGTGCGGCGGCGTTCCACTCGGGTGAGGTCAGCCACCCGTCGAGCCGTTCGAGGAGCGGTCCGAGCGGTCCGCCTCGGCTCCCGACACGACGCGGGCGAGCCCCGTCGATCTCCAGTCGGCCGATTGCGACGACGGCCTCGGCGAGGTCAGTACCGAGCCGCTTCGCGCCGCCGCCTTCGATCTCATCACGAGCGGTCCACGCATCGGAGCCGTCGATCCAGTCGAGCACCGACCAGTGGTGGGCGAAGCACTCGTGCGGTGCACCGACGTGACGCACCGTCGGCGTGCGGAAGCCGGCGCGGGTTGCTGATCCACCGAGTTGCTCCAGGATCGACACCTCGTGCAGCACGCCCTCTGCGGCTTCGCTCCGACGCGGAAGCCGAATCACCACGTCGCTCGCCTGCTCAAGCCGGACTCGCCACATCGCGTTGTCGGTGCCGGAGTTCCGGAGGTACTCGATCGGCCGGTTCGCCCACTGCGGCAGCTCCGAACGGAGCAACGCTCGTACGACCGCCTCGCCCGTGTCGGGCTCGTCATCGTGGATCGGTTCCGTCACGGTCCGAGTCTCCCAGGTCCGTCGCCCGTGGTCCGCCGACGATTCGCGCACACTGTCGGCAACTCGGTGACGAGGGTCGGGTGCCGCGCACGTCGATTCCGACCGTGTGCTCGCGTTCGGTCAGTCGCGAAGAACCGAGTTCAGCAGCAAGCTCGTCTCGGAGTTGATCACACCGTCGACCGAGCGGATCCGGCCCAGAACCGCGTCGAAGGCACGAAGCGACGGCGCACGGATCTCGGCCACAAGATCCCACCCGCCATTCGTCGTGTGCAACGACTCGATCTCGGGGAATCCGCGCATCGCCCTGATGACCTGGTCGGTCGTCCGCCCCTCGACCTCGACGAGGCTGACCGCGCGAACGTCGTCGTCGACGCCTGCGTCTCGGGTCCGAACGGTGAAGCCGAGCACGCGGCCGGACTCGATCAGCCGCTCGAGGCGACTGTTCACCGTCGCCCGGGACACCCCCAACCTTCGTGCGAGCACGGTGACGGGTGCTCGCCCATCGGTTCGAAGCAGCGCGATCAGCTGCCGGTCGAGTTCGTCGATCTCCTCCACCAAACAGAATGTACATCTCTGCTTTGCATCTTGTTTGATCGATGCACAAGAACTCCACGAAGTGAGGATTGAGTATGCACACCGATCAGTCGTACCGTCGATCACATCCACTACCAGGAGGTCGACATGGTCCGGTTCGTGAGCGTTGATGACATGGCCCAATGGGTTGCCGAGGTCGGCGTCGAGCCGATCGTGCTCGGCATCGTCGAGTCCCTCGAGCACGACTTTCGTCGTTGGCCCGATTTCGACACGACAGCACGAGTCGCCGCCCACTCCACACACGGCGTGATCGAACTGATGCCCACGAGCGATGGCACCACCTACGGCTTCAAGTACGTGAACGGTCACCCGATCAATGCCCAACGCGGGCTCCAGACCGTCACGGCATTCGGCGCCCTCGCCGACGTCGACACCGGCTACCCGACGTTCCTCGCCGAGATGACACTGCTCACCGCGCTACGCACCGCGGCGACCTCGGCGATGGCCGCCAAGTTCCTGGCTCCCGACGGCGCCCACACGATGGCGATGATCGGCTCCGGCGCACAGGCCGAATTCCAGGCGCTGGCGTTTCGCACCGTGCTCGACATCGAGACGCTTCGTGTCTTCGATGTCGACCCCGATGCGATGGAGAAGTTCGAGCGCAACGCCACCCGTCTCGGCTTCGATGTGACACTGTGTGCCGACGCGGACGACGCGATCGCGGGCGCACAGATCATCACCACGTGCACTGCGGACAAGCGCAATGCGACGATCCTCACCGACGAGATGGTCCGCAGAGCCCAGGCCGCAGCCGGCGTCACGGGCATCCATCTCAATGCGATCGGCGGCGACTGCCCGGGCAAGACCGAGCTGGACGTGGAGCTCGTGAAGCGCGGATCGATCTTCGTCGAATACCCCGAACAGACCTTCGTCGAAGGTGAGATCCAGGCGCTCCCACGCGACTGGCCGATCACCGAGCTCTGGCAGGTCCTCACCGGCGCCGCGCCCGGACGCCGCGATGACCACGAACTCACCATCTTCGCCTCGGTCGGCTTCGCGATCGAGGACGTGTGCGCGCTCCGCTACGTCGCCGACGCCGTCATCGGTACCGATCACTACAGCGACATCGACCTGATCGCCGAGCCCGCGAATCCGAAGAATCTGTACGACCTGGTGGAATCCCGCCGAACCCTCGGCGTCGGCTGATGACGACACTCGACGACATCGACAGCGCACCGACCGGAGCCCGTCGCGTACGTCGAGCCTCGTCGACGCAGTCACCGAGTGCCGTGGTGATGGTCCTCCCCCACCATTTCTCGGTCAACCCGCAGACCGCTGCCGACAACGTCTTCCAGGTCGGCCCGACGGAAACGGATCAGGAGGTGATCGCACGCCGGGCCCGTCGCGAGGTCGAGTCACTGGCGAGCACACTCCGAGCCCGTGGCGTCGACGTGCATCTCTTCGACGACCTCCGCAACGACCGCCCCGACGCCGTGTTTCCCAACAACTGGTTGTCGACCCACCGAGGCGGTCGCATCGTCACGTACCCGATGTTCACGCCCAACCGGCGGGCGGAGCGGCGCCACGACATCGTCGAATTCCTCAAGGCCACGTATCGCGTCCAGGACGTGATCGACTACTCCGGCCTCGAACACGACGGCCTGTTCCTCGAAGGCACCGGGGCGATGGTGCTCGACCACGTGGGACGCGTCGCCTACGTTGCCCGCTCCAATCGAGCGAACGCTGTGATCCTCGAACGATTCTGCACCCACAACGGATTCGAGCCGATGGTGTTCGACGCCGCCGACGAGTCCGGCGCGGCGATCTACCACACCAACGTGCTGATGTGCGTCGGCACGGAGTTCGCACTCATCTGCCTCGATGCACTCCCGGACGAAGCTCGTCGCGCCGAGGTCGTCGACCGGCTCGAAGAGACCGGTCGCACGGTGATCCCGATCTCGTTTGCGCAACTGCACGATTTCGCCGGGAATGCGTTCGAGCTGACCGGCCATCACGGCCCGATCTTGGCGATGTCGGCGAGGGCACGTGAGACACTCGACGTCGATCAGATCATCGCGATCGAGGCATCGTGCGAGATCGTCGACGTGGATGTGTCGACGATCGAACTGGCAGGCGGCTCCGTGCGGTGCATGCTCGCGGGGGTCCACCTCGACCCACGTCCGACCTGACCGAGCGACGCTCGATCAGGTCGGAGAGGCCGTACCGGATCAGCCCTCGACGGGCGGGAGCGTGAACCGCGCCACCAGTGGCTCGTGGTCGGAACCCGTGCCGACATCTCCCAGGTCTCGGGGGAAGTCGACGTTCACGTGCACGATGTCGAACTCGGCAGCCGCGGCGAGCAGTGCGTCGGTGACGAACACGTGGTCGAGCACCTGGCTGTTGCCCTCGAAGATGAACGTGTACGACGCATCGTCATCGGATGCATCGGGACGCTCGGTCACGAGGTTCGTCAGCACCGGCTCGGGTCCGGGCAGCACGTCGGTGAGTTCGTCGGCGAACTCGAATGTGTTGAGGTCACCGGCCACCATGACGAGTGCATCGGGGTTCTCGGCGAGCAGTGCATCGACGACGTCGTTGTTCGCCTGCGCCTGCGCCGCACGTTCGGCTTCACCCGCCTGCACGAACGGCTGAACCCCACCGAAGACCGGTGTGGAGCCGAAACGTGACGAGAAGTGGTTGTTCAACACCACGACCTCGTTGCCACCGAAGTCGAACGTCCCGATCAGCGGGTCACGCGAGCCGGTCGGGAACGCTTCGACGTCGAGCGACTCGAAGCTCGTCGCCGACACCCGCTCAGGGTTGTAGAGGAACGCATTGCGGATGTTGCCGCCGGGCGCACCACCGAACTCGTTGGGCACCGGGGGCGGGGCGTCGACCGCGACGTAGGTCGGGCCGCCGGCCGCTGCGATCGCGTCGACGAGCAGCGCGAGTGTCGTCTCGGCGGTGATGACGTCGTCGTCAACGGTGCCGTTGTCGTCCTGGATCTCCTGGAGCGCCACGACGTCGGGCGAACCCATGTTGTTCGCGATGTGTCCGCCGACGATGTCGAACTGCACGCCGTCGCTCGGGTCGAGGTTCAGCACGTTGTAGCTGCCCACGCTCAGCTGATCGCCGCCGCCGACGAGCGATGTGGTCTCCGCTTCGATGTCGGTCGGTTCCACGACTTCGACCACACGGGTCGCATTCACCTCGAAGTTGCCGAAGCTGTAGCCGACCACGCCCCAAACGTCGTCGAGTTGGTCGCCGACGCTGAGCAGCGGGACATCGCCCGGGTAGATCGTGCCGTCGAACTGGATCTGCACGCGCTCGGGGTTCTGATCGCCGAGGTTGTCCGGGTCTGCCTGCAGTGCGATGCCGCCGCGGGCGGTGAGCGCATCAGCCGGCGCCACGGCGTCGCCGCCGTCGAGCACGGTGAACGCTTCGGCGCTGAAGCTGTTGAACCGGCGCGTGGCGCCCACGACCTGGGGATCGTTGGCCCGCACGAGCATGCCTTCGAGACTCTCGTAGAAGTCGATGCCGTCCTCGAAGGGGTCGAAGTTCGAAGGCTCGTCGAACTGCATGTTGACCGGGAGTTCGTCGTCGGTGATCACGAACTCCTTGGGCATGATCCGGCCGTCCGGCCCGCCGAGCTTCTCCGGGTTCACGAACTCGCGCACGAAGCGCCCGCCCTGGCGGAACTGCAGGACCTCGGCGCCGATGATCTGCGTGATCGACAAATTGCCGGTGCCGGAGCCTCCCGGGATGAACTCCGACACGGTTCCGGTGACCCGCACCTTGCGGAGCTCCTTCAGGTCACGCGTGTCGAAGTCGCTGCGGAACGTCGAGACGAAGATCCCGTCAGAGGTGCGATTGTCGCCGTCGCCGACGTTGTCCTGCACGTAGAAGCCGTTGAAGGCGATCGCAGTGATGACACCATCGAAGCGCACTTCCTGGCCGTTGTACGGCGAGATGTGACCCGGCCCCTGAATCGCGGGGATCGGACGGAACGGGATCGTGTTGTCGATCGCACCCGCCGTGCTGCTGGCCGCTGCTGTCGTCAACAACCCGGCGCCGAGCCCGAATGCGGCGAGCCCGCCGGTGAGTCGACGTCGTCGACCCCGTGTGGTTTCCGTGCCTGTCATGTGCGCCTCCATGCTCATGGGCGGCCAATGAGGCCATCCCTCCCGCTCACGACCGTAGTGCGCCTGCCGAACCGCTGGTTCACGGGCGAGTGAACGTTCGGTGACGCCGCCCCGGCAAGGTCAGGGAACGAGTGATTCGCTCCGGAGTCGAACGGTCCATGGCCCGGACGCGAAACGAGGGCCCCATCGGAGGGCCTCGCAGTGCGTATTGGCATCCCGTACGGGATTCGAACCCGTGTTGCCACCTTGAGAGGGCGATCGGGTGCGTCCGACTCGTGCTATCCGATGTCGTTGCGTGTGGTCTGAGCAGGGACAATGCTACCTGCCGTGCAATTGCGTGTCACCCCGTATCGGCCCGTGCCACTCCGTAGATTGGCAAACGGATTGGCAAGACGCGTGTCGGACGGCCGCGATTGACCGCGCGTTATCGAGCACTCCGGTCGAAAAATACTGCCGGATCTCTCGCTGGTCGGTGTTATCGGTAGCTCGTCAATATGCGTGGCCGACTGGGGTCAGGCTACAAAATCCGAAGGAGCTGGCTTGGGTGGTGCGTGCGAGGATCTGTATATGGATAGCCATGCTGAGGTGCTTGAGTCACTCGCCCCTGGATTGGTCGAGAGGCTGACCTCCGTCGACGGTGTGATCGGTGTCGATCTCGGTGGGAGTCGTGCTCGCGGCGATCATGCGCCGGACTCGGACTATGACCTCGGCGTCTACTACGACGGCAGCCTTGACGTCGGAGCCGTCCAGTCTCTCGCAGACGAATACAGCAGTACGCCTTGCGCCATGTCGGCCGCCGGCGGCTGGGGACCATGGGTCGACGGAGGTGGCTGGCTGACTGTCGACGGAACGCCGATCGACTTGATCTACCGAGACGTCAACCGAGTTCAGACTGTCTGGGCGGAGTGCGTGGAGGGGGTGTATCGCAACGAGGTCCAAGCAGGTCATCCGCTTGGGTTCTGGAGTCACGCCTACGCCGGAGAGGTGGCGCTGGGTGTTGTCTTGGCCGACACGGACGGACGCCTTCGCTCGCTCCAAGACGAGACCAGGGAATATCCACAACCGCTTGCGCAGTCGCTCGTTGCTGCGTCATGGGAAGCGTCGTTTTCAATGTCGAATGCTCGCAAGGCCGTCGACCGCCAAGATGTCGCTTACGTCGTCGGCTGCATGTTTCGGGCAGTTGGCGTTCTCACACACTCACTCCACGGGTTTGAACGTCGGTGGCTGCTCAACGAGAAGGGAGCCGTGTCGGCATCCAACAGACTGTCCTCGGCGCCAGAGGCATTCGCCGACCGTGTTTCGACAGCGTTCGATCTCACAGGCCGAACGGCTAAGCAACTTGACTCTGCGTGCGCGAGTCTCGAGGCCCTGATCGACGAGACACAAGAGCGCCTCCGCTGAGCCGGAAGCCGACAACTACTCGACCAGCAAGTGTGCTCGATATCGCCCTCGGATCCACTCGCTGGTGACCGAGCAGTACGGCACCCATCGACGCTACGACAACCGCCGCAACGCACCCCCAAGTCTCAATCAGGCACGTCCGCGCTCGGTTGCCCGCTGCTGAATGTGCGACGGCTGGAATCCGGTAGCACTTGTGCTACACTTCGATCTATGGACACCGTTGGACTTCGCGAACTCCGTCAAGATGCATCAGAACTGATCCG
>JBGCFW010000321.1:0-32568 GCA_045107155.1 Ilumatobacter sp.
GGTCGGGGTGGCGTTCTCCTCGAGGAGGCTCGTCGCCGCCATCACCATGCCGGGCGTGCAGTAGCCGCACTGCAGGCCGTGGTTCTCCATGAACGCCTGCTGCATTGGATGCAACGTGCCGTCGGAAGCGGCCATGCCCTCGATCGTGCGCACGTCCATGCCGTCGGCCTGCGCGGCGAGCAGTGTGCAGCTCTTGACGGCTTCACCGTTGAGGTGAATCGAGCACGCACCGCACGACGAGGTGTCGCACCCGATGTTCGTTCCGGTGAGTCCGGCGTGTTCGCGGATGTAGTGGACGAGCAGCGTGCGCGGCTCGACGTCGTAGGTGTGTTCGGCACCATTGATGGTGACTGAGACTTCCACGGAGACCCCCAGAGTTGTTGTCGTGGATGGATTGAGATGCGTCGTCGATGTGACGGCCGGTCCATCCTCGCGTATTGCGAGCCCGCAAACGAACGCAGCGGGCCGGGCGGGTTCGGCAGGCGGTCGTCGCCACCGGGCCGAGTGGTGCTCAGAGGTGCTTCGTGGCTTCTCGAATCGTGAGCCCGGAGAATCGGTCGGTGTGTTCGTCGATGAATGAGCGGACGGCGCCGGGTTCGGTTCGTGCGTACTGTCGCAGTGCCCAGCCGATCGCCTTGCGGATGAAGAGCTCCGTGTCGTCGGCGCGGCGCAGCGAGTACGCGAACAACCGGTCGACGTCTGTGCGCTCCTTGAAACGGAGTTGGTGGATGAGAGCGACCCGAGCGACCCAGATGTCGTCGCTCCCGATCCATTCGTCCATCGCCTCCGACACCGCATCATGCGTGAGGACCATCTCGCCAATCGTCGGTGATGCGAGCGCGTCGACGGTGTCCCACCACGCGTCGAGGGTGACGAGCCGTTGCATCGCGGCGAGATCGGTTGCCCGGAGCCGGGACGCGTTGCGGGCGAGGAGGTCGCTCGCGACGTAGTGGAACTCGCGTTGCGGGAGCGATCGAAGCTCGACCGCGCCGTCGACGACGTCGTCGACGTCCCACTGTCGCGAGTCCCGGATCATCTCTCTCGACGTCGCGCGACGCTCCGGGGTCTTCACGCCGAGGAATTCGAATCGGTCACGCATGTACGCCGCCATCGGGGCGGCGTTGACCGGGTCCGCCAGCGACTCGAGACGTCGTCGCAGGTCGTCGATCGAGGCGCGCACACCGAGATTCTTCCATCACGGGGCGGGAAGCGATCCATGTCGATTCTCGCTCGGCTGGGTCGTACCGTGACGACCATGCGGATCGTGTCGCTCACCCCGTCGGCCACCGAGATCGTGCACGCGCTCGGGATGGAGGATCATCTCGTCGGTGTCACGTTCGAGTGCGACTTCCCGCCTGATCCTCGAACGGCGAATGCGGTGGTCGTCGGCGGGCTCGACGCCGCTGGGCGGACGCCAGCCGAGATCGACGACCTGGTGCGATCGAAGATCGCGGCAGGCGATCAACTCTACGAGCTCGACGCCGAAGGGTTCCGTTCCTGCGATCCGACGCACGTCCTGACACAGGATCTGTGCCGCGTCTGCGCGCTCCCGGCCGGCGACGCGCAGGACGCGCTCGACCACATCGGGTGCTCGGCCGAAGCGTTGACCCTCGACCCACATACGCTCCACGAGGTCCTCGAGACCATCGCCGACACAGCGCGCTTCTTGGGCGTCGACGAGCGCGGTGATCAGGTCGTCGCTGTCCTACGGAGCCGGCTCGCTGACGTCGCCGCGAGCGTCGGCGAGTCGCCCCGGCCGAAGGTGTTCGTGCTCGAGTGGTCGGATCCTCCATTTCTGTCCGGTCACTGGGTGCCCGATCTGGTGGTCGCCGCCGGCGGCGAGCCAGTGCTCGCCGAGGCGGGCGGACGGTCGGTGCCGACCGACTGGGCAACGATCGCCGAGCAACGTCCTGATGTCGTGGTGGTCGCGCCATGCGGTTTCGGGCTCGACGATGCCGCTGACCAGGCTCGACAGGTCCTCGACCGACTTCCGGCGCATGGGCAGGTGTGGGCGATCGACGCCGATGGGCTCGTCGTCCGCCCTGGCCCGAGGCTCGTCGACGGTGTCGAGGCGCTGGCCGCCATCCTCCACCCGGATCTCGTGGACGGCGCGCACCCTGCGGTCAGGCGAGTCCGGTGACACCATCGGCGGCATGATCCGGGGCATGCTCACATCATGAGTGACACGCTGCTCGCCGACGACCTCCTCCTGCTCCTGCTCGATGACGAGAGCGGCAAGCTCAATCGGAACTCACTCGTCGGGGTCGAGACCGCGATCGGCGGGGCTCTGCTCGTCGAACTCTCGCTCCTCGGCACCGTCGAGCTCGGCGAGAAGGAACGCTTTCGGTCGCCGAAGGTGGTCGCAGCGACCGCGCCGACCTCACTTCCACCGATCCTCCGAGCGGCGCTGGACGACGTCCTCGAGAAGGAACGAACCGCTGCGTCGCTCGTTCAGCGGCTCGGAAAGGATCGCAAGGAGGAGGTGCTCGCACGACTCGTCGATCGCGGGATGATCCGGGCCGAGAAGGACAAGGTCCTCGGGCTGTTCCCTCGGACGCGTTGGCCCGCCGAGGACAGCAGCCACGAGGAGACGGTGCGCTCCAAGATCCGCGAGTCGCTGCTCGCCGAGCGAGCGGTCGACGATCGGACCGCAGCCGTGATCGCATTGCTCTCCGCGTACGAGGTGATCGCATCCGTCATGGAGATCGACGGCATGAAGAGCCGAGAACTGAGGAAGCGCGCGAAGGCCATCGGTGAAGGCGCGTGGGGGAGCGAGGCGCTCCGCGATGCCGTCGAGGCCGCGCAAGCGGCGGTGATCGTGGCGGTCGGCGCCGCCAGCGTGGCTGCGTCGACCTGACGGTCAGACGGATCGAACGGTGCCTGCAGCGGCATCGATGACGAGTTCGTCACCGGTCGCGATCCGACGCGTCGCACCCCGCACGTTGGTGATCGCTGGCAGGCCGAGCTCACGGACCAGGATCGATCCGTGCGAGAGGTCTCCGCCGATCTCGACGATGACGGCGGCGACCAGCGAGATCGTGGAGATCCAGCCGGCGTCGATCGAGCGAGCCACCAGGATCGTGGAAGACGGCTCGAACCCCTCGGGCATGGTCGTTGGCGGCTCGTCGCAGACCCAGGCGACCCCGGACACGCGTCCTTCCGTGAGGGGAAGCCCGCGGAGTGGGCCATCGCCGTCGTCGTGTCGCCAGTCGGCCGGATCGTCGAAGCGTCGCACGACGTGTGGGACATCGAGTCGTTCGAGCCGCGCACGCTCATCCGCTCGCCGCTCCCAGAAGCCGTCTCCCGGTGTCCATCCGGTGTCGAGTGCTCGGACCTCGTCCGCGTCGAGCATCCACAGGTCGTCGACGGAGCGAAGGCGGCCCTCGGTGACCGCGCGTTCACCCAACCGGACGAGCGACTGTCGGATCGAGTGGAAGCTCCGCATCGCATCGTGGCGGAGGAGTTCGCGAGCGCGCATCGGACCCTGGGCGGCGAGCCACACGGGGATCGTCAGACGGCCGCGCCATGTGCGTGCGGGCGGTCGTGGTGAGCGGCCAACCGGGTCGTCGCGTTCGGCGACATCGGTCAGCGTGGCCGGGTCGTCGCCATAGCGGGGGCGAGCGATGTCGCTCTCGTACACGCCGCGGTGGCCGAAGTCGTTCAGGAACGCGGCGAGTGCCGCATCACGCTCTCCGGGCTGGGCACGTCGGAGCGTCGCGCGGCGCTCGGCGAGTTCGACCGTGACCGTCCGGTTGCGCGCAGCATGCTCGAACAGCGTGCCGGCCGCTCGGAGCGCTCCGAGCGGTGGGCCGATCGCCGATGACAGCGGGAACATGCCGGTGACCAGCGCGACGTACGAGCGGTGCAGGTCATCGACCGCCTCGGTGAACGACGCTGCGCCGTCGGCGCCGATCGCAGCAGCACGTCGTCGGTTCGATCCGGAGCGAGCGACCGCGACGATCTGCGCGACGCCGAGTCGCACGAGCGACGGCGAGCGGCGAACGACTCGCAGCGGTGCGAGCGCACGATCGTCGCCGCCAGTTGTGGAGGCGGATTCACCGCCGATCGACTCGGCGACCATCGCCGTCGGAAGACCGAGGTGGCGCATCATGTCCTCGAGTAGCGACAGGTTGATCATCGGTCGGCCTTCGACCACGTGGAGGAAGTCACGCTCCGCGGGCAGCCCCGGCACCCGTTGTCGGTACCACTCGAACAGGTCGGGCCCCGCCTCAGCGACGATGCTCGTCATGAGCTGCGACGGCAACCGGGGCAGGATCTCCGCATGGTTCGCGGCCGTGAGCGTCTCGTTGCGAACGGTGGGTCGCGTGATCGGACGGATCTGGACGAGCCAGCAGACCTTGCCATCGTCGGCCCACTCGATGTCCCACGCGGCGTCGCCGAACTCGGAACGGACGTCGGCGAGGAGCGTACGAAGGCGCTCGGGCCATCCGTCGGGCGCGTGTTCGAGCCGGGGGATCAACACCCGCTCACCTTCGACCACGCCGCTCACCAGGCGGTCCGCGAGACCGGCGGTGACGTTCGCGACGTCGTCGTAGGTGCCCGGCTCGGAGAAGGCGACGCCGGCGTGTCGTGCCTCGACCATCGCCATCACCAGAACGTCGAGGCGGAACTCTCCCGTGCGTCGCCGAGCGGAGCTGCGAACCTCCGTCAGCGCTTCTGCGAACTCGTGCGGCCGCACGTCGAGGCGCGAGGTGAACCAACCCGCGAGGCTCGACTCCGAGCCGTCTTCGGCGCCGAACGCCGAACGCACGGCAAGCCCGACTGTGGGGCCGCCCGCCCACCGCGTGACGGCATCAGGGCCGGGAGCGTGCACACCGTGGGGAACCACGAAGCCTCGCGGCACGTCGATCCCGGCGGCCGAGGCGCGGTCGACCAGCTGGCCCTTCGGCGCGGCCCCGATCGCCGCTGCAGACCCTGAGCCGAGCGCCACGCACCCGTCGGGCGCGCTCGGCGCACGATCAGGGCTGAGCCGGCGAAGCCAGGTCGGCGGCCAACTGCGCAACGACACGTGCGTACTCCTCGGGTTGTTCGAGCATGGGGAAGTGATCCCAGCCGGGTTGGATCACACGGGCTGCGCCGGGAGCCTTTGCAGCGACTCCTTCGGTCTGGCCCGACTTCAGCACGCGGTCGTGTTCACCCCACAGCAGCACGACGGGCAACTCGGTGATCGGGTCGAGGGCGTCGAACCACTCGAAGTCGATGATCTCGAACATTTGCCCGAACGACGCGCAGTCTCGATACCCCTCGAAGAACGTGTCGGTGTCAGACCTGGGAGCGCCGATCGGAAAGAACAGCTTGCGCCAGATGGGCCGCAGCGGCTTTGCCGGGATCATCCGGCGAATGAATTCGCGTACGGGTGGCGTCGACATGATCCTCGGGAACAGGCGCGTGTCGAGGTCGGCGCCCACCGGGGCGTGCAGGAGCAGGGCATCCATGGTGTCGGGTCGTCGACTCGCCAGGTCGAGGGCGATCGATCCGCCGATGCCGTGGCCGAGCACCACGACGGGCGACGCGTCTCGGTGCTCGTCGATGATGTCGGCGAGGCGATCGGCGTAGCCCGCGACGTCCCCGAGCGTGGGATCGACGGGGACACCGTTGAACCCCGGCAGGTCGATCGCGACGAAACGGGTCGCGGCGTCGAGATGCTCGGCGACACGGGCGAACCGGGTGCTTCCGCCGCCATTGCCGTGGACGGCGATGATGTTCACGCTCACGTGGCGTCCTCGGTGGTCAGCTCGCGGAGCATGGCCGGCACGTCCGGATGGTCACCGGCGTGGGTGCCGCGGAAGGCGCCGGTGATGTACCCGTCTCGCACAGCGAACACGGTCGGCATGGTCCAGGGGTCACCGATTTTTCGATTGATCATGTTGCCTTTCAACGTGGCGCGAACGCCGGCTTTCCATGCCTGGAGGCCGAACATCTCTCGCAGGCCCCCTCGCTCGATGCCGAACGCTTGATACAGCTCGGCCTCGGGGTCGGCGATGGCGACGGCATTCGCGTCGAGCTTGCCGAAGAACAGCTCGCCCTGTTCTGGTCGGCCTTGGTAGACGAACACGACACGGGCCGTCTTGCCGGGATGGGCGTCGCGGGCGTCGGCGAACTCGCCGACCAGTTCGCGGTAGAAGAGTCAACCGTAGTGACGCAGGAAGACGAGGAGCGTTGCGCGGTCGTCTGGGGACGCGAGTGCGGCGGCGAGCGATGCGCCCGCCGGGATGTGGAGTCCGGCGACGGGGCGGGCGAGGAGTCCGGGGTCGATGGGGGTGTCGAGCGCGACGAGTCGGGGAGCGGTCATCATCGCCGAAGGTTCCCATCGGGCGGGTCTGGCAACCCCCCGAGATGTCATCAGCCACGCTGGCTGGATGTGCTACCGGGGCCAACACCCCGACCGGTGGTGTGTCAGCCGAAGAGCTCGGCGAGGTCCTTGATCGTGAGGTAGATCAAGAAGCCGATGATCACGGTGCCGAACACCGTGTAGTGCCACCGTTTCGAGTGATCCGCGCGCCAGAAACGGCGGATGGAATAGACGATCGACGCCATCGCGATGAGGCCGATGGCGATGCCGATGACAGGTCCGACCCCGACGGCGACGCCGAGCGGTGGCAGCACGAACGGGAAGACCAGGTAGAGCAGGATGCATCGGCACGCGGTGAACGCGAGCGACTTCTGGAACGACGACCGAGCATCGGCAGCCGACATTCGCGGCTCATCAGACAGACGCAGCAGCCGGCGCATGAAACGATCGGCCGAGGACCGCGAGGGCTCGTGCTCGGCCGGTACGGCGAGTGGTTCGACGGTGCTGCTCATCCCTCGTGAGAACGGTAGACGGCTGCGACTGCCGCCACAACGTCGCGCGGATGGTCGACCACCGCGGCAGCTCCTTCGTCGGTCAGTTCGTCGAGGGATCCGAAACCCCAGGTGACACCGACGCAATCGATCGCGTTGAGGTGTGCCCCCTCGACGTCGTGGTCGCGGTCACCGACCATGATCACATGGTCGAGAGCGATGCGGTCGTGCGGGCTTACACCGAGCAGCTGGAGCGCATGTGTGATGACCTCGCCCTTCGTACGGCGACCGCCGACGTCGTTCGTGGCCCCGGCGCGACGTGTGAAGTACTCGCTGAGGCCGAAGTGGTCGCAGATCCGAAAGGCGGTGTCCTCGGGCTTCGCCGTGGCGAGAGTGAGCGTGTGGCCCGCCTCCGTCAGAGCGTTCATCATCTCGAGCACACCGTCGTAGAGCGAATTCTCGAACAGACCGACAGAGCGATAGCGCACGCCGTATGCGTCGATCACTCGCTGAATGTCGTCGACGTGGATGCCGTGGCGCGGAAAGCTGAGCTCGAAGGGCGGTCCGATCATCGAGCGGATCATGTCGTCGTCGGGCTCTGCGTAGCCGCACTCGTTGAACGCGTGCTTCAGTGACGCGCCGATGCCGGGCTCGGAGTTGGTGAGTGTGCCGTCCAGGTCGAGCAGGACGTGGGTGGTGGGTGTCATGGTTGCAGGGGCTCGATTCGTGGTGATGCGAGTCAGCGCGCCGTCGGGGCGAACGCCACTGTGGGGTCGTGGGTTGCGATCAACGCAATGGTGTGGCGAACTCTGAGAGTCGCTCGAAGTCCTGATCGGTGCCGACGGCGATGATCACATGGTGGATCTCGATCACCGTGTCGCCGGTGGGGTTGGTCGTGAACGCTCCGTCGGGTGCGCGCAGCGCGAGCACGAGCGCACCGGATTCCTCACGGAGGTTCGCCTCGCGCAACGTTCGGCCGGCGAGTCGTGACTCCGGCGCCACGGCGAACTCGCGCATCTTGAACTCGACCCCGCGGTCGTGCATCACCACGTCGATGAACTCGGCGACGTTCGGGCTCGACACGAACGAAGCCATGCGCGCAGCACCGAGTTCTTGCGGATTGACGACTCGGTCGGCGCCGGCGTGCTGGAGCTTGGTGATGCTCTCGTCGGCGCGAGCGCGGGCGACGATGAACAGGTCGGGAACGAGGTCGCGGCCAGACAGGGTGACGAAGAGGTTGGCCGCGTCGCCGTCGAGGGCAGCGATGAGAGCTCTCGCCCGCTCGATTCCCGCAGCGCGCAGCGTGTCGTCGCGGGTCGCGTCGCCGACCACGGTCGGGTAGGGGATGTCCTGAATCCGGTCGGTCAGCTGATCGACGACCACCACCCGATGGCCGGCTCGCGCGAGATCGTCGGCGACGGCGGTCCCGACCCGCCCCCACCCACACACGATCGTGTGTCCCGACATCTGGTTGATTTGTCTGTCCATGCGCCGCCTCCCGACGAACTCGAAGAACTGTCCTTCGACGACGACCTGGACGACGAGGGTGAAGGAATAGAGCACGGTCGACACGCCCACCACGATCAGCACGATCGTGAACAGCTTGAGCCCGGTGTCGAAGTCGACGAGCTCCTCGAAGCCGACCGTCGTGATGGTGGTCACGGTCTGATACAGCGCGTCGAGCAGTGTGAAGCCGAACGACAGATAGCCGACCGTGCCGAACACGGTGACGGCGGCGACCATGCCGAGCGCCAGTCGCAACCGGTCGCGCGTGGATCTCATCGAAGCACGACACTACCGGTGGGGTCGACCCGGGCTTGGGGCGTGTGAACCTGGCCGTCAGGTGTTTGACCCGGGTGGTGGCGGTGGCACGCTGAGGCATGGCCAAGATCGAGTTCACCGTCGTGCAGCAGTTCGAACGACCTGCCCGTGAGGTGTGGGACGAGTTGGTCGACTGGAAAGGCCACGAGGAGTGGATCCCGATGACCCGGGTGAAGGTCGGCGAGGGTCCGATGAACGCCGCCGGGCATGAGTTCACTGCGTGGACCGGCATCGGTCCGCTCTCACTCGAAGACCGGATGCGGGTCACGTTGTGCGACTGGGACGATGAATCGGCGGCCGGCGACTGCGAGGTCGAGAAGCTCGGCCCGGTGCTGCGTGGACGTGCCGGGTTCACCGTCACACCCGACGGCGACGGTTCGACGATGACGTGGTTCGAGGACGTCACCGTGAAGTTCGTCCCCCAGTTCCTGGCTCCCGTCGTGAACAAGCTCGCTGCCGCAGGCTTCAAGCAGGGCATGAAGGGTCTGGCGAAGAACCTGTCGAAGCGTTCTGCCGTCGCCTGACTGCGGTCACAGAGCCACGCGCCGCCCGTCGCGAAGCGAGATCACCGCATCGCACTGCTCGACCAAGCGCTGATCGTGCGTGGCCACGAACACGATCGCTCCCGTGCGGGCAGCGCTTCGAAGAGCCTCGCCGATCGAGGTGACGTTCGCTTCGTCTTGATGGCTCGTCGGCTCGTCGGCGACGACGATGCCAGCAGCTCCGACGAGCGCGCGGGCGATCGCCGCACGCTGCTGCTGCCCGAGCGATGTCTCCGGCGGGCGCCGATGGGCGACCTCGGTGAGGCCCAGGCGGCCGAGTTGCGCATCGATCGTGTCGGAGAGATCGCCGAACGTGGTGGCCGAGAGGCGGCGAAGCGGCATCTCGACGTTTTCGCGCAGCGACAACTCCTCGAGCAGCCCGAGCTGTTGGGGGACGAATGCCAGACGATCCCACGTGGGGGGATCGGGCACGCCGATGACCGTGCCGGCCTCGGGGCGATCAGCACCGACCACGATGTTCACCACGGTGGTCTTCCCCGACCCGGATGGGCCGACGAGCGCCGTGATCCGGCCTGGCTCCAGCTCGAAGGAGATGTCGTCGACAGCGAGAACGCGCTCTGGGCCCCGACGGTGCGTCCGGGAGATCCCGGTGACGACGATCCGCTCGGACCGTGTTGGCGACGTCATGGCGTCTCGTCGTTCGGTCGTGTGACGGTGAGCGTCTCGGTGACCGGGTCCCAGGCCGTGCGAACACGGCGCTGCGAGAACGCGAGACGAGCGGCAGCGGGGAGCGGAAGGCGGCCGGCTTCGTCGATCACGGCGAGCTCGCCGCGTCGATCAGTCACCGAGGCGATCGCGCCGTCGCGCAACAGCACGACCTCGTCGATGTGGTCGAGTACCTGCGGATCGTGCGTCGCCAGGAGCACGCTGATGCCGTTGTCGGTCAGCGCGTCGATCGCGTCGAGCACGCGCCCCGTGTTCTCCGAGTCGAGCTCGGCGGTCGGTTCGTCGGCGATGATGATCGAGGGTCGCGACACCGCGGATCGGGCGAACGCGAAACGCTGCTGCTCGCCGCCAGACAGCTGGGTGGGGAGGTGGTGCTCACGATGTCGCAAACCGAGTCGCGTCAGGATCTCGTCGACGTCGGCCGCCGATTGCGCGTGGCTCCGGGCCGTGCGGTTGAGCTGCTGTCGCATGGTGAGGTGTGCGAGCAGGTTGTCGCTCGGACGCTGGTACACGTGACGCACGGCGCTCGCTCGCATCTGTCGCCGCCGACGTCGTGAACTCGATCCGACGACGATGCCGTTGATCAACACCTCACCGGCAGTCGGCTCGTCGAGCCCTGCGATCATCCGCAGGAGCGACGACTTGCCGCTCCCGGACGGTCCGACGATCGCGACCGAGCGGCCGGCTCGTACCAAGAGATCGGCGCCTCGCACGGCCTGCACTCGGCCGCCCGGAGTGTCATAGACGCGCACCAGACCGCGACACTCGACTGCGGCAACGTCTACACGTCCCGGTTCGTTTGCTCTGGATCGGTCAGCGTCCATCGAGAACCTCCGCGAGCGTGCGGCGGCGTCCGACGAGCTGGACACCGACGACGACCACCACCGTCATGAGCAGGCCGAAAGCGATCAGTTGGCCCACCGACCACCAGTCGATGAGCAGCGACGCATCGGGAAGTCTGGCGGGGTCGGGTTCGAAACGATCGAACACGCGCCGTGCAACGAGCGCACCGCCGAGAATGCCGGCGCCGAATGCGATCGCGACAAGTGCGATGACCTCGAACAGCGATGCCGCCATGACGCCTCGACGTCGAAACCCCATCCGGAGCGCCATCGCATCGGCGAGCGCGCGTGCTTCGCGTCGTTCGCCGAGGTACAGCATCAAACCACCGGCCGCCATGATCGCGGCGATCGCTGACAGCAGACGGAAGTATGCGAACGCCCAACGAGCCGAGCGTCCGTCGAGGCTCTGGAGCTCGCTGTCGATCGACAGGGGGGAGCGTGTCCGCACCGCTCGGTCGTCGAAGTCGGCCACGAGTTCGTCGAGTGCCAGCTGACTCACCACCTCGCGTCGATACGAGGCCAGCGGCGACGTGTACTCCTCGGCCCAGTCGGCCGCCATGACGCCGGACGGACGCGTGAGTTCGTGGCGTTCGCGACCGATCGCCTCCATCTCGGTTGCATCGACGATCAACGTCGGCGACACGGAACTGGCGAGCGGGGCCGAGCGGCGAGTGGCGACGACCGTGTACTCGTTCACGATCTGGGTCCCGAATCCGGCCGCCTCCGGAAGCTGCCCGTCGCCGACGAGCACAGCCGCCAGACCGTCACTCACGGCGGTACCGAGCGCAGCCACGAGCGACTCGGGCCCATCGCCGAACTGCGGGTCCCAGGTGACCCCATCGGCGTAGGTCGCTGGATCGATCGCGAGGATCGTGACGCTCTGCGACCCGACGGTCGCGCGGGTCCGTTCGAGGCGAATGATCGTCGACTGCGGCGGAACATTGCTGGTCCGGTCGACGAGCTGGACTCGACTCTCGCCGCCGACGGTTGTGACGGCCTTTGCGAGTGCTGCATCGTCCAACGAGTCGACGAGGAGCTGCGGGAACACGACCAAACCCATCGCCGACCCGACGACGATCGCCAGAGCGCCCGCTCCAGGTGCGGAGGAGGTGACGCGACGCCACGCCAACAGCAGCTCCGGTGGCAGACGGCCTCCAGACCGGGCGAAGCGGCCCAACAGCCACCGCATCGCGATGATCACCGCACCGACACTGACCAAGATGCCCACGATCGGGAACATGACAACGAGGAGGTCGACGTCGGCGCGAGCATCGGCGTTGCCCACTTGGATCCAGGATGCGGCCGCCAGCCCGCCTGCCGCCAGCCACCAACGACCGCTCGGCGTCGCCGGTGTGTCGGACGGGTGACGCCCCGCCATCGCAGCGGTGACGACGGCAGCGACCGCGACACCAGCGAGGCTCGACGCCCACGTCGCACGAATCGGGATGTCGACGAGGCGCGCCGACCCGGACGGGCCGAGCTGTTCGACGACGACGAACGCGACCCCGATACCGACGACGGCTCCGATGAACGCAGGTGCCAGATATTCACCGATCGCGCGAAGGGCGAATCGGCGGCGTGGTTCGCCATCGGACCACAACAGCGCGAATTCGGCGCGCCGTCGGCGCGCCACGAAGCCGGCGCCGGCGCCGGCGATGGCAACGCCGAGGACCACACCGGCGAACGCAGTGGTAGAGATCGGTTGGTCGAGTTCGGCGGCGAGTTCGGCGGCTTCCGCACGCAGGTCGAAGAGGTCGGTCGTGATCGACGGGACTGGGCCACCGATGCCGCTGAACTGGGCGATCGCGGAAGCAAGTGCCGGTGATTCGGTGAGGTCGCGTTCGGTGGCGCGGACCTGGCCCGAGAGCCGGTCGAGCGCTCCTGCGGTCCGTGGTGGATCCTCGATCTCGATGTCCCAGCGGACGGTCCCGTCGGTCGCGAGCGACGACGCGGACTCGGTGTCGAGGACGGCGATCTCGAACAGCGGCGCACCGAAGACGGGGGAGAAGCGCGGCACGAGTACCGGTGGCACCGCATCCCAGTACGGCGCACGCTCGTCGAGTTCCCACAGGTTCTCGACCACGCCGGCGACCCGGATGGTCTCGACGGCGCCCTCCAACCTGATCTCGTCGCCCGGCTGGATCGTGAACTTCTCGGCGTAGCCGCGCGAGACGAACAGTCCCGGACGGTCGTGCGAGCCGTCGATGAGGTCGAGCGCATCGACCGCACCGTCGCGCACGAACAGTCGCACGCCTGATCCGGGGCGGACGGGCGCCGGGGAGCGCTCGTCGGGCGGAGGGTCCACCAGGCCGAGCGGCTCGGTGAACCACGTCGGCTGAGGCGTGCCGGCGCGCTCGATCGCGGAAATCCGCTCAGCGAGCGCTGTATCGAGCGGGTCGACGGCGTCGCCGGTGAGTCGCCCGCTCGCCGTCACGGTGACGTCGAGACGATCGGGTCGTTCCGTGACGAGCTCTGCGACGACGCGATCACCTGCAGCCCCCGCGTACATCCCTGCGCTGGCAACCATGAGTGGAGGCGCTGCGAAGGCAACGATGAGCGCGAGGAGTTGTGACGGCGTCCGCCACGGCCGTGACCACCATCGCCATGCTTCGCCGGCCCGAATCGACAGGCGGCTTGGAGTACGAAGCTTCGCGGCGCCGGTTGCGTCGTTGTTCACTCGGGTCCCCGCGGCTGATCGAGCGTGTCGAGCAGGTCGATGAGGTCCGTGAGTTCGGCGTCGTCGAGGCGGAGTCCGGTGGACCGCCGGCTCGGATCGGGGATGACCACATCGGCGCGCTGGAACGCTCGCAGCACGGCGTCACGGTCGTTGTGATCGAGTGCGTCGAGTGCGTAGAAGACCGTGGGGCGGCCGGTCGCATCGGTGACGGTTGCGTCCGCTCCGGCCCCGAGCAGCGCCGCCACCGACTCCGCGCTCCCGGCCCTCGCGGCGGCCATCAGCGGCGACATCTCGCCGAGCTCGACACGCGCCCCGCCCGTGGCGTCCGGGTCGGCGCCGGCGGCGGTCAGCGCGCGGATGATCTCTGGCGCGTCCGCAATCGCGGCGATGTGGAGCGCCCGTTGGTCGTTACCGTTCTCCTCGTCGATCGCGGCGCCGGCTTCGATCAGTGCGACGACGATGCCGAGGTCTCCGCGGAACGTGGCGACCATGAGCGGCGTGAATCCCCGGGTGGTTGTCGCGTTCGGGTCGGCGCCAGCGGCGAGGAGCAGATCGACGAGGTCGGCGTCGTCGGCGCGGATCGCCGTGAGCAGCGAGTCCGGATTGATGAGCGTCGTCGAGGTCGACGGGGGGAGCCGGTCGAGGGTGGGCGAGGGTTCGGAGCGCACGCCGGTCACCACGACGAGTCCACCGACCAGTGCCAGCGCCGAGGCAGCGCCCGTCGCGACGAGCTGTGCGTTGCGCCGTCTGCGGCGTCGACGAGCGCGTCGCATCACCTCGCGCGAGAATTCGCGGGCATCGTGTTGCTCGTGGACGTTGAGCGCCAGACGTCGAAGATCGGTGCGCAGTCGGTCAGCGTCCATCATCGTCCTCGAGACCACGCCGGAGACTCGCAACAGCTCGAGCGGTGAGTGTGGTGACGGTGCTCGGGGCGATCTCGAGCGCCAGTGCGGTGTCGGCGACGTCGAAACCGACGTAGTACCGCAGCAGGATCACCTGGCGCTGGCGTTCGCTGAGGTGCTCGAGCGCCGCCCGCAGGGCGATGGCTTCGGCCGTGAGCAGCGGCGGAGCTGCCTCGTTCCGATCGGTGCGACGCTCGGCGCGCCGGCGAGCAGCGAGTCGTCGCCAATGAGACGCTGCGAGATTGAGAGCAACGCGGTGGACCCAACCGATCGGGGATGCCATCGATCCCACCGTGGCCCAGTCGGCGATCGCTCGGGCGAGTGCTTCTTGAGCGAGGTCCTCTGCGACGTGCCGGTCGCCGGTCCGGATCGTGAGGACGCCGACGAGTTGTGGTCGGACGCTCGCGACGAACTGGTCGAGGTCGACGGCGGTCCCGATCGTCTGCCGGCGAGACCGGGGGCGGTCGGGTGGCCCGACGGCTTCGCTCGATCGGGCGGCTGACTCCATGCCCACATCAACGCACGAAGGGCGTCTCGCGTCCACATCCGACGGAAAAAGGTCTGTCCGGCGAGCGTGACCGGGCGGACGCCTCAGCCGTCGGACAGGCGGTCGAGCTTTCGGTACGCGAACAGCAACGTGGCGGCGCTGAAGGCGATGAGTGCGAGGAGGCCGCCCCAGGTGTCGTCCCAGGTGATCGGCTCGTCGAGGAATCCGAGTCGGCTCAATCGGATCACGTTGTTGAACGGGTTGATCCTGGTGACGCCCTCGAGCCAACCCTCCATGATGAACAGTGGCGTCTGTGCTTCGGTCAGGAAGACCAACAGGAAGAAGGTGAGCTGCATGATCGCAGCCGCGCGCATGTCCCGGAATGTGTACGCGAGGCCGAGGCCCCACCCGGTACCGATCACGGCGATGCCCACACCGGCGACGTAGAGCGGGAGCAGCCCGAGCGGTCCGTGGGTGAGTCGCGCGCCGAACAGGGATCCGACTGCGAACACCACGGTGGTCACGAGCATCGAACGGGCAATGGCTGCCATCAACGGCCCGACGATGAGCGACAGCCGAGGTGCCGGTGTGAGTCGGAGTCGGTCGTAGAAGCCGACCTCGAGGTCGCGGATGGTCGAGAAGCCGATGCCGATCCCCGCGAAGCCCGAACCCATCACGACGCCGAGCGGCAAGAACCAGTTGATCGACCGATCGGTCGGGAAGCCGGGGATCTGGGTGATCGCGAAGAACGTGCCCGAGAACGCGATCGCCTGGAACACGGGCATCAGGATCGCCGGCAGGAACGCCGACGGGAGTCGACTGATGTTGACGAGGCTGCGCCGCATCAGCCCGACCGAGGCGGGGAGCATGCGAGTACGCGCGACCGAGCGGGCGGGTGCGGAGTGCGTGGTGCGCTCGACGGCGGTCATCGCGCCCCCAACCTGCTGCGCAGGGCACGCAGCGCGATCGCGACCGTGACCACCGCAAGTGCCGCCGGAATCACGATCGCTCGGACGGCGGCCGACAGCGTGAAGCCCTCGATGGTGAGGTCGCGGAACCCCTCGACGAGATGGGAGATCGGGTTGAGGTCGGCGAGGTCGCCGTAGATCCCGTCCATCGTCTCCCGTGGGAAGAACGCCGAGGAGAAGAACAGTGCGATGAAGAGCAGCGGGAACGCTCCCTGGACCGCTTCGGACGAGCCGGTCTTGATCGCCATGGCGCACATCAACGCACCGATCGCCAGGGCCAGCACGGTGCCACCGATCGCCATGGCGAGTACCCCGGCCACGCCGCCCCGGACCGTGAGTCCGAACGGCAACAGGATCACGATGAAGAACAACGTCTGGAGCCCGCCGTAGAGCATCCCGCCCGCCATCCGCCCGATGATGATTCCAGACCGAGTCGACGGCGACGAGAGCAATCGGTCGAAGAAGCCGTTTTCGATGTCGGTGGCCAAGGCGGTCGCCCCGACGGTGGAACCGAAGAGAATCCCCTGCACGACGGCGCCGGCGAGCGCGAAGTCGAGGTACGAGTCGACTTCGGGAAACCCTGGGAGCGCCGTCGCGCGTGAGAACGACGAGGTGCCGAGTGCGGCGAAGAACAGCGGGAAGATCAGTGACGGGATCACCAGCGACGGCTGGCGCCAGAGTGCGATGACGGATCGCTTGGACATCGCCCAGGTCTGTGCCGCGTTCGACGGGTGCAACCGCGCCGACATGGGTGCGATCGCCGGCGAGGCGGTGGCGTCGTGATCTGCCTGCTCGGCGTGCGAGCGATGCGATGTCGTCATGCGTCGGCGCCTTCGAGGCGATAGCCGGTCGCTTCGGCGAAGACATCGTCGAGGCTGGGTTCGCGCAGCTCCAGATTGCGGACGGTGATGCCGGCGTCGTCGAGAGTGCGCACGACGTTCGACACCGCGCTCGGACCGTCGACGAGGCCGACGCCGAGTGTTCCCTCGGGGCTCGGGCGCAGGTCGCCGAAACCGGCGAGCAATCCGCCCGCGTGCTCGGTCGCCGATGCATCGACGCTCACGAAGAGGGTGGGGCTTCCGACCTCGGCCTTGAGCTCGTTCGGGTTGCCCTTTCGGACGATCTGACCGTGGTCGATGATCGCGATGCGTCGCGCAAGTTGATCCGCCTCCTCGAGGTACTGCGTGGTGAGCAGCACGGTGGTCCCGTCGTCGTTGAGGCGGCGGATCTCCTCCCAGAGCGAGATTCGGCTCATCGGATCGAGCCCGGTGGTCGGTTCGTCGAGGAACAGCACCGATGGCTCGTGAATGAGTGACAGGGCGAGGTCGAGGCGTCGGCGCATGCCGCCCGAATAGGTGCCCACTCGACGATCGCCGGCTGCGGTCAGCCCGACGCGTTCGAGGAGTTCGCCGGTCTTGTTGGCGTGTTGGGATTTCGGGAGCCCGTAGAGCACAGCTTGCAGGCGGAGGAGTTCGGCTCCGGTCATCAACGGATCGATGGCGGCGTCCTGCAGTGCGACGCCGATGTTGCGGCGTACGTCGTTGGCCTGCGTGACCACGTCGAAACCGGCGACTCGTCCGGTGCCGCCGGTCGGTCGGAGCAGCGTGGTGAGCATGCGCACGGTGGTTGACTTGCCGGCACCGTTTGGCCCGAGGAATCCGAAGATCTCGCCGGGCTCGATCTTCAGGTCGACGCCGTCGACCGCCTTGACGAGGTCATCACCTGAACCGAAGTGGCGTTGGAGCCCTTCGGCGACGATCGGCAGCTCCCTGGACATCGTGCCATTGTGCTCGGTCGGTGCATGTCCGGGTTCCGATGTGACGAAGGTCCTGACTCGTCGCTCGCGGGAACCGAACGGCGGAACGAGGCGACTTGATGACCATGAAGCGAAACACAGTCCTGTCCGTGGTTGCTGTTGCCGGCCTGTCGGTCGGCGCGGTTGCGTGCGGTGACGACTCGATCGAGGACCTCGGCGTGTCCGATGCGCGCTCGCGCGAAGTCGCCGACGGCGCCACGACCGGCGTCGTGTACGCCACGGTGTCGAACCCGAACGACGAGGCGATCCAGATCGAGTCAGCGAGTGCCTCGATCGATGCCCGTGTCGAGCTCCACAACGTCGAGATGACCGATGAGGGCACGATGTCGATGTTCGAGGTCGAAGAGGGCTTCTCCGTGCCGGCGGGCGGCGAGTTCGTGTTCGAACCGGGCGGGCCGCACATCATGTTGCTCGACGTCGACTCGGCCACGTTCCCCGACGACGAGTTCGAGGTGACCCTCACGCTGAGCGAGGGCGATCCGATCACGTTCATCGCGCCGGTCGAAGCCATCGGTGACGACGCGATGAGCGACATGGACGAGATGGACCACTCCGACGACGAGATGGACCACTCGGACGGCGACATGGAGATGGAGATGGACGACGACGGCTGATCGATCCCGTGTCGGAGCGGGTCAGACCCACTCCGACACAGGCGCACTCCGACACGGTCAGCTGTCGATGCCGCCGTGAGCCCGGCCGGTCTCGTAGGCCCACATCGCGAGTTCGACGCGATTTCGTGCCGCGAGCTTGGTCATCAGACTCGCGAGGTGGGTCTTCACGGTGCTCACACTGATGTGCAGGGCGACCGCGATCTCGGCGTTCGTGTGACCTCGCGCGACGGTTGCCAACACATCTTCCTCGCGCGCGGTGAGTGGTTCGGCGGGGTCGGCGGGGCGCCGGTTCGTGGCCTGGTCTGCGAAGGCCTGGAGCAGCCGCCGAGTGACGCTGGGCGCGATCAGCGCGTCCCCCGACGCCGCGGCGCGCACCGCTTGGAGCAACAACTCGGGTCCGGCGTCCTTGAGAAGAAAGCCCCGAGCGCCCGCCTTGAGCGCCTCGTGGACGTACTCGTCGAGATCGAACGTCGTGATGACGACGACAGCCATCGGCGCGTCCACGTCCGGTCCCGCGAGCGCGCGCGTCGCTTCGATCCCGTTCATCGCCGGCATCCGGATGTCGAGCAGGCACACGTCTGGACGCAGCCGGTGAGCTGCCTCGACCGCATCGCGCCCGGTGGCGACTTCGGCGACCACTTCGACGTCGGGCTGCGCGTTCAGGATCATCGCGAGGCCGGTCCGCACCAGATCCTGATCGTCGGCGACGAGGACGCGCAGTGTCATGAACGCCGTCCGACAGGCAGCGACGCGTCGACGCGCCAACCGCGAGACCCTGCGGGCCCGGCGTGCATCGAGCCGCCGAGCAGCTCAGCGCGCTCAGCCATCCCGATCAGGCCGAAACCGGAGGATCGTTCGCCGTTGGCCGTCACCTGCCCGTTGTCGTCGACGACCAGGTGTGCGAGCTCGTCGTCGATGGCGAGCTCGACGCCGACGCTCGTCGCGCCGATTGCGTGCCGACGAGCGTTGGTCACCGCCTCTTGGGCGATCCGGAACAGTGCGGCACCGACAGCCGGGCTCACCCGATCGTCGGAAGCGTCGATGCTTACGGAGACGGCTGGTGTCCCGGCAGGGTCTGAGAGTGCTTGGATCTCGCCCAAGCCGGGCGCCGGGGCGTACTGGGCTTCACCGTGTCCACGCAGGGCGCCCACGATGTTGCGCATCTCAGCGAGTGTCCGAGAGGCCTCGGCCTCGATCACCGACAGAGCAGCCAGCGATGCCTCGGGGTCGTTGGCGCCGACGATGCGCCCGGCCTGAGCGCGAACGGCGATCGCCGACACGTGATGTGCGACGGTGTCGTGGAGCTCGCGAGCCAACGTCGCTCGTTCGTGCGCCCGAGCCTCGTCGACGCGCCGCTCGCGGAGCCCGACGAAGTGACGGACCTCGACGCCGAGCACGGCCGGGAATGCGAGGATGATCGTGCCACCGATCGCATCGCCGAGCCCGGTCCAGTCAGCAGCCAACTCGACGACGAGCGAGACCAGGAGCAGCGTGGCACCGATCACGCAGTGGCGGCCCGAGGCCCACCGGAAGAGCGAGTACGGGAACAGCAAGACGACGGCGATGCTGTAGAACTCGAGCCGCGCACCAGCAGACAGGCGTAACGCCTGATCGAGGATTTCGACGACTGCGAACGCGGTCACGGTCGTGAGCAGCGGGTGGCTTCTCCGCCACAGGGTCACCACGCTTGCGGTCACGGCGACCCCGGCGGCGGCGGCGCGCCAGGCCTGTTGCTCGTTGACGAACCCCTCGACGACCGCGACGGCGATCAACAGGGCCGCGAGCCAGAAGTCGCGGTGTCGCCGTTTCGGAGGATCCGCAACGGCGGGCTCGGCCAGGATCGCCGCGACGAGTGAATGGGCCACAGCTTCAGCGTAGAGAGCGACAGCCGCTGCGGTATCGGCCGAAAGGACGACACGTCCTCGCACGATCGGACGGCCACGACGTGCCCGATGCGCCGATGTGGCGGTTGCGAGGAGCGCTCACAGTGGGATCCGTCGGCATCGAACGGTGTCGCAGCATTCGGAGGTCACCCATGTCGTCAGTCCTGTATCGAATCGGCCACGCCGCAGCTCGGCATCCGTGGCGCATGGTGATGGCATGGCTCGTCGTCGCTGCCGCCGTCGTGTCGGGATCGTCGGCGCTCGGCGGGGAGTTCGAGGACTCGTTCTCCGTTCCCGGCACTGACAGCGAACTGGCAACGCAGCTCCTCACCGACTCGGACTCCGATCGGGCGGGACTCACCGCCCGAGTGGTGTTCGCGGCCGACGGCGACTCGACGCTCGCGACCGCCGGTGCACGCGCCGAGATCGCGAGCATCGCTGCCGATCTGGCGGAGCTCGACGAGGTGATCGCCGTGACGGATCCCTTCGACGGCGGAATCTCGCCCGACGAACGCATCGCGCTCGTGACGATGCAGTATCCGGTGATCGAGGAGCTGACGGTCGACGACCTCGCCGCGCTCGAAGCCACGATCGAGGACGCTCGATCGTCGACGTCGATGCAGGTCGAGGCCGGCGGTGACCTCTTCTTCGCATTCGACGAGGCCGAGAGCGGGGCGACGGAGCTCGTCGGGATCCTCGTCGCGGTCGTGGTCCTGCTGTTGGCCTTCGGGTCGGTGATCGCGATGGGGTTGCCGATCGGGACGGCGCTCTTCGGACTCGCGCTCGGAATCAGTTCGATCTCGCTCGTCGCCCGAGTGATCGACGTGCCGAGTTGGGCGCCTCAGATCGCCGCCATGATCGGTCTCGGCGTCGGCATCGACTACGCCCTCTTCCTCGTCACTCGGCACCGCGAGTTGTTGCACGGCGGTGTCGACGTCGCACACGCTGTCGGCACCGCAACGGCAACGGCGGGACAGGCCGTGGTCTTCGCCGGCGGCACCGTGGTGATCGCGATCTTGGGTCTCGCCGTTGCAGGCGTGCCCTTCATGACCGCCGCCGGCGTCGCGATCTCCGTGGTCGTGCTGGTCATGGTCGTCGCGTCCATCACGTTGCTGCCGGCCTTCTTGGGCATCGCCGGGCCGTGGATCGATCGGTTCGGCATTCATCGCCATCGTGCGGGTGCCGTCGGCGACGGCTGGACCCGGTGGGGTGCTCATGTTTCCCGTCATGCCTGGAAGTACGCGGTGGGCGTCACCGCGGCACTGCTCGTCGCGACCGCGCCGGTGCTCTCGCTCGACCTCGGCTTCCCCGATGACGGCACGCTGCCCGAGTCGACGACGCAGCGACGTGCCTACGACCTCGTCGCAGAGGGCTTCGGCCCCGGGATCAACGGCCCGCTGGTGATCGCGGTCGACATGGCGGGCGACGCGCAGGTGGCCGCATCGGTCGCGGATGCGGTGAGCGCTGACGAGGGCGTCGCGACAGCGTCGGTGGTCGATATCGATCTCGACGAGGACGTCGCAACGGTGATCGCCGTCCCGACGACTGCGCCCCAGGACGAGGCCACCTTTGCGACCGTCGAGCGGCTCCGAGCCGCGGTCATCCCGGTGGTCACCGATGGCACGGACGCCAAGGTGCACGTCGGCGGCGCGACCGCGACGTTCGGTGACGTGTCGGGCCGCGTGACCGATCGGCTCCCGGTGTTCATCGCTGCGGTCATCGCGCTGTCGTTCGTGCTGTTGACACTGGTGTTCCGGTCGGTGCTCGTCCCGCTGAAGGCCGCATTGCTCAACTTGTTGAGCATCGGAGCGGCCTACGGCGTGCTCGTGGCGGTCTTCCAGTGGGGGTGGGGCAAGGACCTGATCGGCCTCGAAGCGACGATCCCGGTCGTGTCGTTCGTGCCGATGTTCATGTTCGCGATCCTCTTCGGACTCTCGATGGACTACGAGGTCTTCCTGCTCTCTCGAGTACGGGAGGAGTATGTGCGCACAGGTGACAACGACCGCGCTGTCGTGCACGGACTCGCGACCACGGCACGGGTGATCACGTCGGCGGCGCTGATCATGATCTCCGTCTTCGGTGGCTTCGTGCTGGGCAGCGATCCGACCACGAAGATGTTCGGGTTGGGTCTCGCGACGGCGATCTTCGTCGACGCGACGATCGTGCGCATCGTGTTGGTGCCCGCGACGATGAAGCTGCTCGGCGACGCCAACTGGTGGCTGCCCGCGTGGCTCGACCGACTCCTGCCACACATCGACATCGGCGAGGGCGGCGAACCCGCGGCCACGTCGGAGCCGAGGATCGACCCAACGCCCGTGTCAGTGTGAGCGCTTCTGATGTGTCGGAGTGGGTCTGACCCGCTCCGACACGTCAGGCGCCGCGAAGGATCTGCCTGATCAGGGGTTCGTAGTGTTCGAGCGGGTTGCTCGCATAGTTGGCATCGAACGCAGCCTGGTCGTAGTCGGCGCAGAACTCGACGGTGCGATCGAAGTGGGGACTGTCCCGGTACTTCTCGCGGGCCTGGCCGTCCATGCCGATGTAGTCCCAGAAGTAGTAGCCCTGGAACTCGCCGTGGTGCTGCACCATGAAGTGGTTCGCCTCGGAAACGAACGGCTTCACGATGCCTGCGGCGATGTCTGGGTGCGCGTACGGGCTCAGCGTGTCACCGATGTCGTGGATCAGGGCGCAGAACACGTACTCGTCGTCCTTGCCGGCCTTCTCGGCGCGCGTGGCGGTCTGGAGGCTGTGCTCCAACCGATCGACGGGGAAGCCGCCGTGATCGGTCTGCAGGTCTCGGAGCAGCCCGATCACGCGGTCCGCGACCAGTGATTGGGTGACCTCCAGCTGCGGGATGATCTTCGCCCAGTCGTCGGCGGTCGACTCCTCGAACGAGGTGAACGACGCGCGGGGATGCTCGTCGGTCGGGGCGGTGTCGTGGGCGGTATCGGTCATGGGTGTCTCCTCGTGGAAGTCGATGGAATCAGTTCCCGGCCTGCTGGATTGCCTGCCACACGCGTTCGCTCGTCGCCGGCATGTCGATGTGGGTGATGCCGAGGTGGCTCAGGGCATCGCAAACGGCGGACTGGATCGCTGGCGTCGACCCGATCGTGCCCGACTCGCCGATGCCTTTGGCGCCCAGCGGGTTGACGAACGTCGGGGTCTCCATGTTGATGACCTCGAAGCTCGGGAGCTCGGTCGCCGAGATCATCCCGTAGTCGGCCAGGTTCGACGTGACCGGGTTGCCGTCCTCGTCGTATCGCACCTCTTCGAGGAGCGCTTGGGCGGCGCCTTGAGCGATGCCTCCGTGGCGTTGGCCGTCGATCAGCAGTGGGTTCAGCACCGTGCCGGCGTCGTCGCAGGCGACCTGGCGCAGCAGCTTCACTTGGCCGGTCCCTGTGTCGACCTCGACGAGCGCGATGTGCGCCCCGAACGGGAACGTGGCCATGTCGGCGAAGAACGTCGTGCCCACCGTCATCTCGTCACCGCCTGCCTTCGCAGCGATGGCGACGTCGGCCCAGGTCTTCGACAGGGCCGGGGTGCCGGCGACGTGGAACACGCCCTTGTCGACGTCGATCACGACGTCGGCTTCGTCGGCTTCGAGCAGCTTCGCCGCCGTGGACTTCGCCTTCTCGACGAGTTCGACCGCTGCCTTGTTGACGGCTGCGCCGCCCTGCTGCAGCGAGCGCGACCCCATCGTGCCGCCGCCGGACTTGACGCGCTCGGTGTCACCGAACACCAGGGTGATCTGGTCCATCGGGATGCCGGTCTCGGCCTGGGTGATCATCGACCACGCCGTGTCGTGACCCTGACCCTGAGGTGTGGTGCCCGTGTACACGGTGGCGGTGCCGTCGTCGTGCACCTCGATCTTCGCGTCTTCTTGCTTCGGGTCGACGCCGCCCGTGATCTCGACGTACACGCACACGCCGATGCCGAGCTGCTTGACGTCACCAGCGTCGCGGCGGGCCTGCTGCTCGGCTCGCAGGTCGGCGTAACCGGACGCCTCGAGCACGCGGTTCAGTGACTCCTCGTAGTCGCCGACGTCGTAGGCCTGGTCGACAGCGGTCGTGTGTGGCGTGTCGAACTTCGCGATGAGGTTCATGCGCCGGACCTCGGCCGGATCCTTGCCGATCTCTGCTGCGAAGAGGTCCATCGCCCGCTCGATCGCAGCGGTCGCCTCGGGGCGGCCGGCGCCGCGGTATGCGGTGGTGGGGGTCGTGTTGGTCACCACGGAGGTGGTCCGGCACTCGATGTTCCCGATGTCGTAGACACCCGACGACATCGGTCGGGTCATGAACGGCGCGAGGATCGTGCCCATTCCGGCGAAGGCTCCGCAATCTTGGATCGCATGGAGCTGGTAGTGGGTGACCTTGCCGTCCTTGGTGCCGCCGATCGTGGCGTACTGGAGCTGGGCGCGGCCGTGGCCGAGGGTCATCATCGACTCGCTGCGAGTCTCGACGTAGCGCACCGGGCGCCCGAGTTCCTTTGCGAGCGATCCGAGCAGCAGCTCTTCGGCGTACGCGTCGATCTTGGCGCCGAAACCGCCGCCGATGTCCGGCGTGATCAAGTGGACCTTGGCCTCGTCGCCGCCGTTGGCAGCGACGAACGCCGCCTTGGCTCCCTGGGCGCCCTGGGTGGGGATCCACTGGACGAGCGTGTCGCCGTCCCACACGGCCGCAGAGGCGCGAACCTCGAGCGGGCACGGGGCCACACGCTGGTTGAGGAAGCGGCCCGAGACCGTGACTTCGCAGTCGGCGAAGAAGTCGTCGGTGGCTGAATTCTCGGGAATGCCGAGTGCGGTGGTGTCGAAGACGACGTTCGAGCCAGCGGCTTCGTAGAGGTGCGTCTCGGAGGCGATCGCCTCTTCCATGTCGACGAGCGTCGGGAGGAACTCGATGTCGACGAACACCAGCTCGGCGGCGTCGGTGGCCTGCTGGTAGGTCTCGGCGACGACCACGGCGACCGGCTCACCGACGTGACGAACCTTGTCGCTGGCGAGCAGCGTGCGGGCCGACGCCGGGTTGAAAGGTGACGGGACCGGCTCGAGGCCGAGAGTCTCCGCGGTGTGAATCGCCAGCACGCCGGGCATGGCCAGTGCATCGTCGACGTCGATCGATTCGATCGTGCCGTGCGCGACCATCGACCGGACGTAGACCGCATGCGCTGCGCCCTCGATCCGGGGGTCGGTGATGTCGTCGGTGTAGACGCCGCCAGTGGTGAGGAACTTCGGATCTTCCTTACGCTGGACTCGTGTCCCCAGGATGCTGGCACCTGCCACGTGGACTCCCTTTGTCGGTGCGTGCCGATCTCGACACGACGGTTCTCGAACCGGGTGGTTCTCACGAGAGAACGTAGTCGGCCGACGTGTCCGACGTCTCAGCGTGCTCGCGACGCTCACGCCGGGAGCCCGCGTCGTCGAAGAATCGAGGACACGTTCTGCACGAGCGGTTCCCTAGCGTCGTCCAGATGAACGTCACGAACTCTCCGGCGATCGAAGCGCACGGGCTCACGAAGCGCTTCGGCGACGTGCTCGCGCTCGACGGTCTCGACCTGCGCGTCGAGGCGGGCACGGTACTCGGCCTGCTCGGGCCGAACGGTGCGGGCAAGACGACAGCGGTCTCGATTCTCACGACGCTCCTGCGTGCCGACGCCGGCTCGGCCAAGATCGCCGGAGTCGACCTGGGCAGCCGGCCGGAGATCGTCCGAGAGCGAATCGGTCTGTCCGGCCAATACGCAGCGGTCGACGAAGTCCTCACCGGACGCGAGAACCTCGAGATGATCGGGCGCCTGTACCACCTCGGCAAGAAAGTGGCGAAGCAGCGCGCGTCGGAACTCCTCGATCGTTTCGCGCTCTCGGACGCAGGCGATCGCCCCGTCAAGGGCTACTCCGGCGGTATGCGTCGACGTCTCGACCTCGCTGGTGCGCTGGTGGCCTCGCCGCCCGTGCTGTTCCTCGACGAGCCGACCACGGGCCTCGACCCACGTAGCCGTCTCGAGCTGTGGGCGGTGATTCGTGAGCTGGTGTCCGACGGGTCCACGCTCCTCCTCACCACCCAGTACCTCGAAGAAGCCGATCAGCTCGCCGACGACATCGTGGTGATCGATCAGGGCCGAGACATCGCCCGAGGGACGGCCGACGAGCTGAAGTCACAGGTCGGTGGCGAACGGATCGAACTCGTCGTCGCGTCGGTCGACGATCTCGAACGGGCGCAAAAGCTCCTCAGCGTCCACACGCCCTCGGGTGCGGCCGACGACGTCGAGGTGAACCGGTCGACGAGGTCGCTGCTCGCTCCCATCGACCGAGGCATCGAATCGCTGGCCGCCGTCGTCGAAGCGCTCAGGGCCGACGCGATCGCTGTCTCCGACATCGGTCTACGCCGACCGACGCTCGACGATGTGTTTCTCACCCTGACCGGCCACGGTGCCGACGACGGCCCGAACGAACCGGCGACATCGACCGGCGGAAAGGACGCCTCATGACCATCACCGATGGACTCGGACACACCGTGTCGCGCACGATGAACGACACCGTGGTGATCGCTCACCGCAACGTCATCAAGATCACGCGTGTCCCCGAGGTTCTCGTGTTCGTCCTGATCTCACCGATCATGTTCGTGTTGTTGTTCGCGTATGTGTTCGGCAACTCGATCGACATCCCCGGCGTGAGCTACCGGGAGTTCCTGATCGCTGGGATCTTCGCTCAGACCGTTGCCTTCGGTGCGACGTTCACAGGCGCAGGCATCGCCGAGGACATGCAGAAGGGGATCATCGACCGGTTCCGGTCGTTGCCGATGTCGCGCGCCGCGGTGCTCGCCGGCCGCACGATCAGCGACGTGATCTACAACGTGCTGTCACTCGCGATCATGTCGGCGACCGGGTTGCTGGTCGGCTGGCGCATCCGCGGTTCGATCCTCGAGGCGATCGGTGGATTCCTGCTGCTGCTCGTGTTCGCCTATGCGCTGTCGTGGGTGATGGCATACGTCGCGTTGAACGTCCCGAGTGTCGAGGTGATCAACAACGCGTCGTTCATCGTGATCTTCCCGCTCACGTTCATCGCCAACACGTTCGTGCCGTCCGATGACCTTCCGGGTCCGTTGAAGGCGTTCGCGGAGTGGAATCCGGTGTCGTCGGTGACCCAGGCATCACGTGAGCTCTTCGGCAACATCCCGGCCGGTACGCCCGAACCGACCGCTTGGCCGCTCGCCAATCCCGTGCTCTACACCTTGATCTGGGCTGCGGTGATCGTTGCCATCTTCGCGCCGTTGAGCGTGCGCCGATACGCGCGCACGGCCAAGGGCTGACTCGGGTTCGCGGACCGCGGACCTCGGGTACGGTCGATCAATGGCCGTGTACCCGTTCCGTTCCGCGCTCGTCACCGGTGCCTCAGCCGGTATCGGGGCCGAGATGGCCCGCCAGCTCGGCGACGCCGGAGTACCGACCGTCGTGGTGGCTCGACGTGAAGATCGATTGGTGGAGCTGGCTGCCGAGTACGACGGCTTCGAGATCCTGGCCGCCGACCTCCTCAGTGACGAGGGCCAGCAGGCGGTGATGGATCGGGTCGCCTCGGTCGACGATCCGATCGACCTCGTGGTTAACAATGCTGGCTTCGGGACCGGGGGCACCTTCTGGGAGCTCGACGCCGAACGGCTCGGCGACGAGGTCGAGCTGAACGTGAAAGCACTCACCAAGATCTCGAACGTCGCGCTCGGCACGATGGCGGCCCGCCAAGGCGGCTATCTGTTGAACGTGTCGAGCATCGCCAGCTTCCAGGCGGCGCCGGGACTCGCGGTCTACGCCGCGACGAAGGCCTACGTCACCAGCCTGAGCGAAGCGCTGCACGAGGAGATGCGCGGCACCGGTGTCCACGTCACAGCGCTGTGCCCGGGCCTGACCAAGACCGAGTTCCAGGAGAAGTCGAACACCTCCAACCTCGAAGGCGCTTTCCCCGACGCGATGTGGACATCGGCAGAGTCGGTTGCACGCGCCGGTCTCGACGGCGTCGCGAAGAACCGGGCGATCGTCGTGCCGGGCCTCGTCAACAAGGGCATCACGACCGCATCGGACCTGATACCGCGCTCGATCACCCGCCGGCTCAGCGGACTCAGCGCTCTCCGCAACTGAGGAACGGGTCGGACCGATCCAGACCGGTCTCGACCCATGACATGTGGGACGATGCGAACGGCATGGACGTCGCCGACTTCGCACTCCGACTCACCGAGCGCGGCTTTCGCGGCGAGGTCGAACACGATGCGGCCGCGCCGGTCGTCTACGGGACCGACAACTCGGTGTATCAGCTCCGTCCACTCGGGGCGGTCGTCCCCGTCGACGTCGACGACTTGGCGACCGTTGCACGAACGAACCACGAACTCGGTCGCCCGTTCTCGCTGGTCGCTCGGGGCGGCGGTACCGGAACCAACGCACAGTCACTGACCGACGGTCTCGTGGTCGACACCCGGCGCGCGATGGACCGAATCGTCTCGATCGACCCCGACGCACGCACGGCGGTGGTGCAACCCGGAGTCGTGTTGGCGCGGCTCAACCACGTGCTGGGAGAACACGGGCTGTTCTTCGCGCCGCATGTCTCGACCGGGTCGAGAGCGACCATCGGCGGCATGGTGGCCACCGACGCGGCCGGCAAGGGGTCGTTGGTGCACGGGCGGACGAATCGCCATGTCGAGTCGGTCGAGGCCGTTCTCGCCGATGGCACGAGGTTCTCGGCGCGAGCGCTCGGCCCCGACGAGCTCGATCGAGCGACGAGCGGCAGCGGGCGACTGAGCGATCTCCACCGCTCGGTCGCCGATGCACTGCGGGGTCTCGATCCGGCGGCTTTTCCGGAGCTCGCTCGCGGCTTCACCGGCTACAACCTCACCGGAGCGATCGGCGAGCCTCCTGACGTCGGGATCGATCTGTCGAAGCTTGTGGCGGGATCGGAAGGCACGCTCGCGCTCATCGGCGAGATCACGGTGCGCCTGGAGCCCGTGCCGAGCGACCCGCGCTTGGCGATCGTCGTGTTCGGCCGGTTCGCCGACGCCATCTCCGTCGCCGGCCGACTCGTGGCGACCGAACCCATCGCGATCGAGTGCCTCGACGAACGCACCCTGTCACTGGCCACCACCTCGCCGGCGTTCGAACGCCTCGAACGCTTGCTGGCCGACGCTGCCTCGTTCGACGCCGCCGACGATCGTGCCGCGCTCCTGCTGCTCGAATACGACGGCCCGCGCGGCATCGAGCGGCTCCGACAAGTGATCGATCAGGAGCCGTCGGTCAGGGCGGTCGCCGATACCGCCGACCCGGCGGACGTCGCCGCGGTGTGGAAGGTGCGCGCCGATGCGGTCGGACTCCTGGCGCAGGCGGTTGAGGGGCGTCGCTCGGTCGCGTTCGTCGAGGACTGCGCGGTGCCTCCTCACCGCCTTGCGGAGTTCGTCGTGGAGTTCCGCGAGATCCTCGACCGTCACGGGCTCGGGTACGGGATGTTCGGACACGCCGACGTCGGCTGCTTGCACGTGCGGCCCGCCCTCGACCTTTCGCTTCCCGCCCACGAGACCTTGCTCCGGACGATCTCGGACGAGGTCCACGATCTGGTCGTGCGCTTCGGTGGAGTGCTCTGGGGAGAACACGGTCGCGGTGTCCGCGGCGAGTACCTCGACCTGGACGACGACACGATCGATCGGATGCGTCGGATCAAGTCGGCGTTCGATCCGCACGACGTCCTCAACCCGGGCAAGCTCTACCGGCCTGCCGCCGTCGACGCGCCGCTGCTCAAGATCGACGAGGTGCCGTTGCGTGTCCATCGAGATCGCACCGTCAACGCATCGCAGCGCGTCGAGTTCTCGACGGCCTTCTCGTGCAACGGAAACGGCATCTGCCATCACTGGGGCGATGCCGAGGTCATGTGCCCATCGTTCAAGGTCACCTCCGACCCGAGGCTCTCACCGAAGGGTCGGGCCGACCTGGTCCGTGCGTGGACCGCCGATCCTGACGATGTTGCGTTGGGTGAGGCCGTGGCCGACTCGATGCGACAGTGCCTCTCGTGCGGGGCGTGCACCGGTCGCTGCCCGGTGAGCGTGGACATCCCGGAGATGAAGTCGAGGTTTCTGGACGCACACCGAGACCGCGATCGGCGCCGTCGAGTGCGGTATGCCGCCCTCACTCGATTCGAGGCGTTGCTGCCCATCGCCCGCGTCGCAGGTGCACCCGGTCGAACCGCGCAGCGCTTGGCAGCGCCCCTGCTTCGCCGCCTGCTCGGCGTGGTCGACCTTCCTTCGATCCGTCCGGCGTCGCAGGTCGAAGCGTGCCTCGTCGAGCCGGAAGCCGCCACGGTCATCGTCGTGCCCGACGCGTTCACGGCGTACCTCGAACCCGAGGTGCTCGACGCCACCGTTCGAGTCCTCGTCGCGATGGGCGAGAGCGTTGCGCTCGCCCCGTTCGTTCCGTCGGGCAAACTCGACCATGTCGCGGGTCGTCGGCGTCGATTCGCCGTTGCCGTGGCGAAGCGGCGACGAATGCTCGAGACGCTGGCACGACGGGGCGTGCCGCTCGTCGTTGTCGAGCCGGCGGTGTCGCTGCTCGAGACGCACGAGTATCCCGCGATCGATCCGAGCTATCCGGTCGACCTGGTGACGCCGCTCGCCGACTTCATCACCGCGAACGCTGATCGATTGCCACGAGCACCGCACTCGGCGTCGACGGCTCAGCTCTTCGGGCACTGCACCGAGAGCAGCCTCGCACCCGAGCGAACGGCGGCCTATCGGACGATGCTGACGGCGGCCGGCCTCGACATCGTGGTCGAGTCCACCAGCTGCTGCGGAATGGCGGGAGTGTTCGGCCACGAGCTCGAGCACCAGGCGATGTCGAGCGACCTGTTCGACCTGGGCTGGCGCCCACGACTCGCCGAGGGCGAACACGCCCACCGCTGCGCGAGCGGGTTCTCGTGCCGATCGCAAGCGGAACGGTTCGGGTTCACGATCACGCATCCGGTCCAGGTGCTCGCCGCGACTCTCGATCCGGCGTGAACGCGCAGCGCTCCGTTGCTCGGCTTCATGGCGATCGGTGCCACCTCCGGTCGGCCAGGCGCACCGCGCTCATGTGAGCGGGAACGCCAGGAGCAGTGCTCCGTTGATCACAGCGAGCAAGGCGGCGGGAATCATCAACCTCGGGTGATCGCCGAGCCGAACCCGTGTGAGCAAGCCCAGCAGCATCATCGTGGTGAGTCCCGCCGCGGCGAACATTCCCAACGGCCACACGAGCAGTCCGAGCATCAGGCCACCTGCTCCGCAGAGCATGAGTGATCCGTTCAAGACGCGTAGCCCGGGTATGCCGTACCTGAGGTACTCGCGGCGAACGCTCGTCGAGTACATGCACGTCAGCCCGTAGTACGTGAACGCGCTCGCCGACATGAGCGCCGCGGCGGCGAGGACGATGCGCGAGAGCACGAGGTGTCAGTGTGGGGTCGCATGCACACGGCGACGGGTCACAGTGGGAGTGGACCCGCCCCGCCGGCGTTCGCAGTGACGGGAGCTGCGTGCCGGGCGGAGCGGGTCCAGAAGGAACCGAGTCGGGGTGAGGCGGCGCAGGCCGGCCTCAGGATCCTCCGTCGGCGAGAGCGGCGGCCGTGAGCGATGCTGCGAGCGTGCTGATCGCAGGGATCGAGCGCTTGAGCGGATCGCCGACCTTGGCGTGCATCGCGAGCGCGCCGACCATGAAGGCAGCCAGACCGAGTGAGGCCGGGCGGGCCAGCTTCGGCACCCTGAGCCCGATCAGCATCAGCAGTGCGAGCCCGACCTTGGCGGATCCGACGACCCAGACGGATTCGGGCGGGAGTCCGTAGTTCGCGAACTCTTCGGTCATGTTGTCGGCGTCGCCGCCGCGGTAGCCGGTGTTCTTGTCGAAGCGGAGAAACCAGACGTTGAGGATCCAGAGCGCTGCTCCGGTCTGAGCGAGTTGACCGATGGTTTTGTTCATGTGCATGTCACCTAGTCGTTCGGGGCCATGGCTGTTCCGGAGATCGCCGGGCGAGTGAGGCACTGTCCGCTGGGCGTGCCCCGATCGCTCGCGCTCAAACAGTGAGTTGCTCGAGCGCGATCCCGTCACGTCGACATGGTGGGTCAGGCGAGCGATGACCGAAGGCGGCCACCGTGGGCAGCAGGGTGATCGCCCGACGAGTCGGCGATCATCCAACAAGTCGCCGGACGCGGCGAGTGGTTGTGCGATCATCTCTGCGTGGCCGGAACGCATGTGCTCGTCGTGGAAGATGCGCCTGAGTTCGCGCAACTCGTCACCGCTGCGCTGCGCGCCGAGCACGAGGTCACGACAGCGGCCACGCTCGCAGATGCCCGCGAGCGGTTCTATGCCGTTTCTCCCGACCTGGTGGTGCTCGACCTCACGCTGCCAGACGGCGATGGTCTCGATCTCTGCCAGGAGATCCGGCGCGACTCCGATGCATTCGTCCTCGTGCTCACAGGTCGCGACGACGAGGTCGACAAGCTTGTGGGCTTCCGCCTCGGCGCCGATGACTACATGACCAAGCCA
>JBGCFW010000322.1:0-5832 GCA_045107155.1 Ilumatobacter sp.
ACCCGAGGCTCAGCGGGCTGCCGTGCGAGAAGGCCCCTGTCAACAAGAAGTCGGCGAACACCTCGCGACCCTCGTTGTATGCATCGAGGCTCCCGCGGGTCGGCAACTGAGTGAGGATGCCGTCGAGGGCCTCGTCGGACCCGATGACCCACACGAGCACATCGACGTCGAGCGGAGTGATGTCCTCGGCGCTCAGCTGAAGGAAGAAGGAGTTGTCACCACCCGAGTCGTTGATCTCGGGAATCTCGAAGCCGAGGTCGACCATGACTCGACTGCGCGTGTCCTGCGAGGTGTAGGCGCCCGGGCCCGACTCGGTGACGAAGGCGACCGAGCTCGAAAGCCCCTCCCACTCCGGGTACTCAGCACGAATTGCGTCGACCTGTTGCTCGACAGCATCGACCGCGGCAGCAGCTTGCTCGCTGCGACCGGTGGCCTGGCCGAGGATCATGGTCTGCTCCTGCCACGGCGTGCCGTAGTCGTCATAGGTGTCGGGCTGAGCCACTGTCGGCGCGATTGCAGCGAGCAACTCGTAGTCGGCTTCGGTCATACCCGACCAGACTCCGACGATCAGATCTGGGTCGAGCGCCGCGATCTGCTCGAAGTTCAGATCTCCAGCCGGGAGCACCTCCGGGGTGGCCCCACCGAGCGCTTCTTGCGCCCACGGCCAGACGCTGTTCGGCTGATCGCCGTACCAGTCGCGCAATCCGACCGGCACCACATCGAGGGCGAGCAGGAAGTCGTGCTCGTTGTAGCCGACCGACACGACGCGTTCGGGTTCGTCCTCGATCGTCGTCGCACCGAACTTGTGAGTGATGGTCGTCGGGAACGACGCCGTCACAGTTTCGTCAGTCACTTCGTCCGCGCCGTCGGCAGCATCGTCTTGGTCCTCGTCGGCGAGGGTCGACGGAGTGTCGCCAGCCGACTCTCCCGACGAGCTGATCTCGGTCGAGACCGTCGCATCGGGCCCCGACGCCGAGTCGCTGAGGGGCATCGCCTCCCCGTCCGAGCCACAGGCTGCCGCGACCACGGCGAGCAGCAGTGCGACTGAAACGAGCCGCTTCATGATCCACCGCCGATTCGCTCGTCGGCGAGATCGAGCGCCGGGACAGCGAGGTCGGCGCTCACCTCTTCGACGAAGCAGGCGGCTGCGACCGACATGGCCACCTCATCGAGGAACTCGAGGTAGTTCGCATCGTTCGCCGTGATCACCACCACGGTGACACCGAGTGCTCCATCCGGCTTGAGGCACGCCTGCATGGCTTCGCTCGGTACGCCACCCACCCCGACGTCATCGAGGAGTTCGGCGACGCGTTCGGGCGGCACGAGTGTGGCGAGCCAGCGCTGCTCCCGCTGTTCGATGTGCGACGCGAAAAGGCCGCCGCCCAGGTCGGTCAGGGTTCCTCCGACATCGATCGACGCGATGTGGCGTGTGATGTCCGGCTGGCCTGGTCGGCAGCTGGCCACGACCATCCGCCGAAAGACACACGGGTCGACGTCAGCCGCCGGGTGGCGATGCACTGTCAGTGACTCGCCGCTGCGAGATCTCACCTGCAGTTCGGCGCCGGGCACGGTGTGCCCGATCGCGGTCGTGATGTGCAAACGGTCGTGGGGGGTCATGGGGGTCTCCTCGAGTGAACGGTTGGTTGGGTGTGGGGTTGGGCTGGCGTGAACGGCGAGCGAGGCGCGAGCGCGACTCAGCGGGCCCGCCGGACGAGCTCGACCGTGGCGGCACGCACGTCGTCGGGAGCGACGAGCGGTTCAGGAAAGGCGACGCGTGCGATGGCGTGCATGTCCGGCGACGCCGGACCGTTTCGCACGGCGAACGTCACGCCGTACCGATCGAGGTCGGTCACGTCGGCGGCTACGACGTCCGCGCAGCCCGCCAGAACCCGGACGATGTCTCGGCATGCGTCCGGATGGTCCTGATTCAGGTGCTCGATCATCGGCATCGCGACCGGAATGATCGGGTCGGGTGTCGCGGCCGCGTACTCCGATGAGTCGCACCAGCCCATGACGCCAAAGCCGCCGACGTAGCGAGCGTTCACCACCTCGAACCGCCACCACGAGAAGTCGCCGAAACCGATGTACGGACGGGCGCTGGGGTGGCGTTCGAGAGGGGCGGCGATCTCCTCGGACGTGACGTCGTGCGGTACGAACGATCCGGTCAGGGTGACCCTCGGACGCGCGAGTGGGTCGACACCCGCGACGGGCTCGCATCGCACGAGCACGCTCGCGCGCGGATCGCGCTGGAGGTTCTGGGTGTGCTCGGCAAGGTCGGAGATGCACACGAGCGGCGCACCTCCCGTCAACGTCGAGAACGGAGCGATCGATGAGTACGGATGCCCCGAGTGAGTCAGCGTGCCGAGCGTGGCGATCGGTAGCGACGCGGTGAGGGTTCGCGCGAGTTCGGAGTTCGACGGGAAGCTCGCGGGGTCTCCCAAGCCGGGCGGGCCCGATCTCTCGTGCGAACTCGCGTCACGGGTGGCGGGGTCGGTGGACGGGGTCATCAGATGTCTCCATGCAGGTCGGTGATCAGGTCGTCGAGAAATGCGCCGGTCCGCGGACCGTTGCCGAGCATGTATTGGTCGTCGTAGGCGAAGATGCGCAGCTGCTGGCCCGCTGGTGTCTCGGCGATCCCGGCCACCCCGAGAAGCCCGTCGAGACCTCCGACCGAATCGAGCCCGCCCTGCGGGAGGATCACCACGTCGGGTGCAGCCAGTACCAGTGCCTCGGCGTTGATCGGCGCGTTCTCAACGACCCCGAGTTCGTCGGCGATGTCGATCCCACCGGCGGCGTCGATCAACCAATCGATGCCGGAGCCCTCGCCGAGGAGGAGTTGGACGTTCTGACCGCGGACGTAGAGCGCGGCGACTCGCGGCGTTTGTGATGCACCGACGACACGGCTTGCGGCATCGGCGATCTGCGCATCGACGACCGCAGCGAGCTCGGCTCCAACCTCGGCCACGTCGAGTGCCTCGGCAACCGCCCGGATCTTCTCCCCGGGGCCGGCGGCGGAACTGGGCACATCGATCATCGCGACCTCGACTCCGAGCCGTTCGAGGTCCTCGAGTGTCTCGGTCGGGCCGGCGATGTCGGTGGCGAGGACGATGCTCGGCTCGTGCGCCAGGATCGGCTCGGGAGCGAGCGCTCGCTGGTAGCCGATCTGAGGAAGCGCATCAGCGGCCGGTGGATACGTGGCGGAAAGGTCGGAGGCGACCACGAAGCCGCCGAGACCGAGTGCGAAAACGATCTCCGCGAGGTCGCCATCGACGGGAACGATCCTCGCCTCGGGCGCCGGCCGAGGGAGGTCGCCGTCGGCGTCCGCCGATTCCAGTTGCGGAGGTTCAACCATCGTGACGAGCGGCATCGGCTCGACCGAGTTCGCGGCGCCCGCGTCCACCCCGCACGCCGGAAGAGCGATCAGCACCGCGAGGGCGGCCATCAGTCCATGTCGTTTCGTTTGGCGAGCCACCTGATAGATGTTAGGCAAACCTAACTACCGACCGCAAGGTTGCTATGTAGATTCTGTTCGTTGCTCGACATCTTGGTGTCTTCGACCGCTCCTTCGGCAGCGAGCGCTGTGCCGCTACTGATCGGCTCGGTGCCGTCTGCGTTCGATTCAGCGACGGTCAGCAAGAACGTGGTGATCCGGCTGCGGTCGATTGCGAGCGGGTCGATGATCGACACGAGCGTCAGTTCGGGGAACGTCGACACGATCGTGTTCGGAAACAGATGGGTGACCGTCGTCGAACACCCGCGGAGCCTGCGCGCTTCGGGAGCACGCGTCGCCTGGCGTTCGATGTTTCGATACGGGTAGGTGACGCGACTGTGTCTTCCCGAGAACTCGATCACGTTCAGGTTGTCGTACTGAACGGGGTAGAAGGTCGAGCGGTGCGCCGAGCGGATGTGATAGCCCTCGAGGGTCTGCTCAACCAGCACCTTCCAGTTGATCGGCTGCTCCTCGCGGGTGACGTTCACGAGTCGATGATCAGCGAGCGTGTCGGCAAGGAGTAGCTCCGGGGCGTCGATACCCGTCGAGTCGGGAGCATCGATTCCGTCTGGACCGGCGGCAACGATCAGGCCGTTGGCTTCGACGCTGGCCACCTCGACCAGCGCACGCTCGCTGGCAATGTCGGCGGGGAATCCATCCGCGTGCGGAATGTGTGCGATCGAACCATCGAGTCGATACGACCAGCCGTGGAACTGGCACACGAGGGTCTGCGCGCAGCCCTGACCATCGACCACGGCGGCGCCGCGGTGACGGCACGAGTTACAAAAGACTCGAGCACGCCCATCGCGTCCGCGGTTGACGAACAGCGGCACGCCGAACGTCTCGCGAGCGAGAGAGTCAACCGCGTCCACGTCCGCCGCCGCCGGGGCGAAACCGCAGGCGTACGCCGAAGCGCGGGGAGTTCGCCCTGGCCGACGCTGGCAATCGACGGATCGTGAAAACAGACCCTTCTGCGTCGAATCAGGCGTCGACGGCCGCCCGCGACGCAGCGAGGTCAGCGCTGAACGCAGCGGCCATCGGTTGATAGTCGAAGCCGACGGTGATCATCGTGAAGCCTTGAGCTCGGCGCTTCGCGACCAACCCGGGTGCCGCATGAACACCGGGGATCACGCCGTTGGCTTCACATGCCGCGACGATCCGGAGCAGGGCGGCGTCGAATGCCGGATCGGTCTGGTCCATTCCCATCGGTAGACCCAGGCTCACCGAGAGGTCGGCGGGACCGACGTACAACGCTCCGACTCCGGGGACAGCTGCGATGGCCTCGACATTCTCGACGGCTTCGACGGTTTCGATCATCGGCATCACCGTGACGACGTCGTTGGCCGCGGCGACGTAGCCGCCGCCGTACCGCGTGCGTGCGCCAATCGGCCCGACGCTGCGATCGCCAACGGGCGCGTATCGGCACGCCCGGACCGCCGCCTCAGCCTGCTCGACGGTGTTGACCATCGGGATGATCACGCCCAGCGCGCCGGCGTCGATGACCCGACCCAGAAGGCCCGGATCGAGCGCTGTGGCGCGCACGACCGGAACCGACGTTCCGGTCTCGATCGCCGTCAACATCTCGATCAATGTGTCGAAGTCCGCGAGGCCGTGCTGCATGTCGACACACACGTAGTCGTAGCCAGCATGCGATGCCATGTGGGCCGCAACGGGTTCACGGAGAAACAGCCATGCGCCGAACGCCGACTCCTGCTCGGTGAGGCGAACTGCGAGGGGCACGGGAAAGGTAGTGGTCATCGGGGTTCCTTGTCGGACTTTCAGGGTCGGGCTTTCGGGGTCGGGCATTTCCGGGTGACGTTTCGGCGCAGTGGTTGCCGCGTGAGAGAAGCGGTGCTGACTCGACGTTGCCGCCGAGGTCAGCTGACGGCGGGCCGGACCGCCCCGTACCAGCGGAGCAACAGATCGAGATGCTCCTGGGGCGTGCACGGACCTTCGGTCATCACCTTCAGGCCGGTTGCCCCCAACTCCTTGTACGTGAGTGCGAGATCGATCCACGACTGGGGATCGTCGTCGGGCTTGGCCCACTGCACGCACTCGACGCCGAGGTCGTCGGGGTCGCGACCGGCGTCGACCGCGTACTGACGGACGCGTTCGAGTGCTGGCGCGAACATCTCCGGCGGGTACTGCGGGAGCCAGCCATCGGCCATCCTGCCGACGCGCTCGATGACCTTCTCGTTGACCGACCCCGAATACGAACCCAGCCAGATCGGGATGGGCTGTTGAACCGGTCGGGGGTTGATCCCGACCCGGTCGAGTTGGTGCCATTCGCTGTCGAAGGTCACCAACTCCTCAGTCCAAAATCGGCGAAGGAGGTAGATCTG
>JBGCFW010000323.1:0-13209 GCA_045107155.1 Ilumatobacter sp.
GAAGTGGGCATCGAGGCTGCGACCTCGGCGCTGCTCGTTCACGGAGCCAAGGGTTACGTCACGTCGTGCGAAGTGGAGCGAGATCTCCGCGATGCGATCGGCGGGCTGGTCTATTCGGGCACGTCCGACATCCAGCGCAACATCGTGGCGCGTCTGCTCGGCGTCGGCTGACCCTCGCTTCCCGGAATCGGGGCCGAACCCGTCGACTGCGAGATGGTTGCGTCTCTCCGCAGAGGATCGGGCAGACTGTCGACATGGCAACGACGGAGTACTGGAAGCCTCACAAGTTGGCGACCCCACACGAGGGCCAGCTCTCGCTCAAGATGAACGACCGCGTGGTCACCACCGCCGAGCTCCACGGCGTGCCGATCGGCACCGAAGGCAAGATCCTCCTGGCCAACGGATTCAACTGGCAGCGTTACCGCGTGTTGTTCGAGAACGGCGTCGAGATGGGCGACCTCGACCACCGCAACATCGAGCCCACGGGCCGCACTGCGAAGCGCCTCGCGAAGCAGGCCGCCAAGAACAAGCGCTGACGCGTCAGTCGATCTCGAGCGCTCGGCGCATCGTCGCCGACATCGATCGGGCGTGCCATGCCTTGAGCACCTCGAGGATCTGCTGCAGGTGATCGTGGTCGTGGAACGGCCACTCGTCGACGAAGTCCCCGGCGCGGAACTCGCCCGCTCGGTGCGTTGCCGTGCGCGAGAGCTCGTCGTCGCTCAGCGACCGGATCAACTCGCTCGAGCGGGAGCGCTCGTTGCGCAGGTCATCGAGCAGTTGAGCGAGCGGGGTGGCGTTCGGGTCCCGGCGGCCCATCACCGCAGCGGGGTCGAACGCGGCGATCGACGGGTTGCCCGACACAATCGACGACACCCGGTCACGGAACGCGGGTCCATCGCCCGTCACCAGGTGCTCGATGATCTCGTGCACGCTCCACTCCCCCTCGGCCGGGCGGGTGGTGAGCGCCTCGTCGGGGTATGGCGCCAGCAGCGTCGCGAGCACCTCGGGTGTCGCGTGCGCAGCCTCGGCCACCACCTCTCGGGCGCTCGGCTCCCCGCCCGACGCCGTCACGCGTTCCGGAGATCCTTGCGAAGGATCTTGCCTGACGCGCTCTTGGGGATCGCTTCGAGGATCTCGAGCATTCGCACCTGCTTGTAGCTGACGAGATTGTCGCTGACGAGTGCTTGGATCTCATCGAGGGTCACCGTTTCTCCCTCGACACACGTGACGAACGCCTTGGGCAGCTCACCCGCCTCCTCGTCCGGCACACCGATCACCGCGACGTCGGCAACCTTGGGGTGCGTGATCAGCAGTGCCTCGAGTTCAGCCGGGGCCACCTGGAAGCCCTTGTACTTGATGAGCTCCTTGAGGCGATCGACGATCGTCATGTGGCCGTGCTCGTCGATCACGGCGATGTCGCCGGTGTGCAACCAACCGTCGGGGTCGACGGTGTCGGCTGACGCGGTGGGGTTGTTGAGATACCCCTTCATGACCTGTGGGCCCTTCACCCACAGCTCGCCGCGGCCGCCGACCGGCTGGTCGTCACCTGTCTCCGGGTCGACGAGCCTGCTCTGAGTGTTCGACACGGTGACACCGCTCGTACCGGCGCGAAAGTCGCCTTCGACCGTGCAGTGGCTCACCGGACTGAGTTCGGTCATGCCGAAGCCCTGGACGACCTCGCAACCCAACCGGGCGCCGGCCTCGGCAGCGAGCTCGGCGCCGAGCGGCGCGGCGCCCGAGAAGATCTGGCGGACCGACGACATGTCGAACTGATCGACCACCGGATGCTTGGCGAGGCCGAGGATGATGGGCGGCACGGCGAAGAAGCGGGTGATCTTCAGTTCCTGCACCGCCGTGAGCGCTTCGACCATGTCGAAGCGAGGCATGGTCACGGTCGTGACACCGTTCGCGATCAGACCGTTCATGAGGACCTGCATGCCGTAGATGTGGAAGAACGGCAGGGCCGCGAGCCCGACCTCGTCATCGCCGTAGAGAATCGAGTGCTTCACCTGCTCGATGTTGGCCACGAGGTTGTGATGCGTCAGCTCGACGCCCTTCGGGAGACCCGTCGTCCCCGACGAGTAGGGCAGCACGACGGTGTGGTTCATCAGGTCGACCGGCACCTGCTCGATGCGGTCGCCGAACACGTCGGCCATCGCCGTGGCACCCTCGACAGCAGGACCCATCACGATGATCTCGGTGACGTCGGTTCCCTCGATCGCCTCCTTGGCGACGTCGAGGAACATCGGCACGACGAACAACATGGTTGCACCTGCGTCTTGGAGTTGATGGCGGACCTCGGCGGAGCCGTAGGTCGGGTTGATCGTGGTGACCGCTCCCCCGGCGACGGCGGTGCCGTGGAAGACGACGGCGTATTCCGGCATGTTGGGTGCCATCAACCCGACGACGACGCCGGGCGCCACCCCGCGCGCAGCGAGGCCACCGGCCAGGGAGTGGATCGCGTCGCTGAGCTGGGTGTAGGTGAACGAACTGCTGCCGTCGGCGTCGCGAATCGCGACCCGGTCAGGCATCGCACCGGCGTGGCGCAAGATGTGCGCCGTGATGGTGACGTCCGGGATCTCGACGTCAGGCAGCGGACTCTCGTGGATGATCATGTCGCTCATGGCAGTTCCTTCGCTCACGCCGTCTCACTGACGGGTCAGCGCCAGCGTAGGTCGGCTCGGGGACGCTGTTCGAAAGGCCGCGCCGAGATGACAGGATCTGGCCGTGACGACGTACGCGTTCGATGCGCCCCTGTGGGAGTGGGAGTCGAAGACCTCGTGGTTCTTCGTGAGCGTTCCGGAGGATCAAGCCGACGACATCGAAGAACGATTCGGCCGCCGGACTGCGGGTTTCGGGTCGATTCGTGTCGAAGTCACGGTCGGGAAATCGATCTGGAGGACCTCGCTGTTCCCCTCGACCGAGGCGGCCACCTACGTGCTTCCCGTGAAGAAGGCCATTCGCGTTGCCGAGGGATTGGTTCCCGGCGCTTCGGTTCCCGTCGCGTTGCGCCCGCTGGTCGACTGACTCCGCAGAAGTCAGAGATTCGCACGCAATTGCTGCTCATCTCACCAGGCAGATCGACCGATACAGATATCGATGACGTCTGAAGTTCCTCGGTGGCGCCGCGGGACCCCGGTGATCCTGTTGACGCTGCTTCTTGCTGTGCCGCGTGTGATCGGGTCGATTGGCTTCGTCGCGAGCGATGTCGGCGATGCCCAGGACGCCGCGTTGCGCCTGGAAGACGTGGAGGAGGACATCGACGAGGCGCTCGCCCTCATCGAGCTGCGGACCGTGCTGCTCGAAGAGAAGAACTGGGAGCTCGTCGTGGGTGGCGTCGGCGTGCTCGGCGTGGCTCCGGAGTTCATCGACCAGATGCTCGGGCTTGACCCGAACGCCGAGCTCCAGGCGGCGAAGGCCGCCTCGGATCTCGCGCTCTCGACCATCGACGACAGCCAGCTCCTGCGAGCGACAGATCAGTACCGGACGGCGACCTCTCTCGGTATCTCGGCCACGCTCGACGCGTTCGAGAACCTCGAACGAACGGTGTCCGGCGAAGTGAACCGTCGCCTCGACGCCCTTCGCTCGGCGGCCGCCGGCGCACCGAATGGTGAGGCGGTCCTCGAGTCGGTCCAGCGACTCCGTGCCGCTGGCGAGGCACAGCGATCGGTCGCATCGGCCCTGATCAGCTCGTTCGGTGCAAAGTTCGGAGACGTCCCCGGCTCCGACGCTGCACCGCTGAACCGGCTCCAGCTCCTCGAGGACGTCATCGGATACGACCGGGCCGCTGCTGAGTTCACGCGGTCGTCACCGGGGCCCGAAGTGTCGGCCGAATGGATCGAGGTCACGACGAGCCCCGAGTACGTCGCGTTCTTCGCGGAGGTCGACCGCGTCGTGGAGATCACGGTTGGCCAACGCAGCCAGTCGCCCAATCCGCTCGCGGACCTGGAGAACTCGGCAGCGACGTTCGCCTACGCCGGTGTGGTCGTCGACGACCACCAGGACCTGCTGCGCATGGTCGCCGACGAGACCCGATCCGAAGCGTGGGCACTCACCGATGCCGCCGAGGACGACGTGATGTCGACGATGTGGATGCTGGTCGCCCTGTTGGCGGCGACGGTCGCCGTGATGCTCCTCGCCGCCTACGTTCTCGTGCGTCCGACGCGTCGTCTGTCTGCTGGCGCCGCGATGATCTCTCTCGGCGACACGACACACCGGATCCCTGTCCGAGGAACCTCCGAACTACGCGACGCCGCGAAGGCGTTGAACAGCGCAGCGGCCACCCTCGACCTGGTCGAAGACCAGGCCCATCAGATGGCAACGGGCAAGTTCGACGCGAGCGACGTCAAGCAGGGCGCGCCCGGGCCGCTCGGTGAGTCGCTGCAGTCCGCGATGGAGTTCTTGGCCCGATCGATCTCCGAACGCGAGCAGCTGCGCGATGAGCTCGCACACGAAGCCTCCCACGACGGGCTCACCGGGCTGCCGAACCGCACCGCCGTACTCGGTCGTCTCGACGACGCAGTCGCCCGGGCGCGGCGAAACGGACACCAGGTCGCCGTGATGTTCCTCGACCTCGATGGGTTCAAGGGCGTCAACGACGAATACGGCCACGCCGTCGGCGACGCCGTGTTGCGGACCGTCGCACGACGCTTCCAGAGTGTCCTTCGCCAGGGAGACGTGGTGGGACGTCTCGGCGGCGACGAGTTCCTGATCATCGCTGACCCGGTCCGCGATGTTGCCGAGTCGATGCGTGTTGCTGAGCGACTGGTGGAAGCGGCGCGCGAGCCGGTGGACACCGACGCGGGGGCCGTCGCGGTCGGCGCGAGCGTCGGCATTGCGCTGTGCGACGCCGACGGCGCAAACCCTGAGGCGGTCTTGCACTCCGCCGACGTGGCGGTCTACCAGGCCAAGGCCGACGACCATCGTGCGATCGTCGTGTCGAGTGGCATCGACACCGAGATGCACGTCCCGAACTGAGCGAGGCCTCGCGTCACCCCGCGGTGGCCCAGGGCAGTTCGCATGCCTCGCCGGTGACGACTGGTTCGTGCACGACCGGGTTGCGGTGCGCTCCAGCCGCCCACGACGGGAACACGGCCGAGTAGAGGCCGCTGCCTCCGGCGACGAACACCACGATGTCGGCGGCTCGCCGAACTGCGGGCACCGAGTCGTCGACCGGTCCGTCGGGAAGGAACCCGCGGTTCAGCGAGCGCAGATGTCCGCGGGTGTTGACCGCCAGGCGCTGCAGCTCGCGCTGAACGTCGGCCCGATCGAGGCCGCCGCGAGCGAGGGTCTGGGCATGTTCCGGATTGATCGCGACGGCGACCGCTCCGCCCGAGAAGTTGGCGTTGTTCGATCCGGTGTTGGCGATCACTGCGGCCAACGCCCGAAGCAAACGATGCGGCGAGTCGGGGTCGTCACCGTCGTCCTGGAACAACACGGAATGCGGTGGTTCGGTGCCGAGAACGGTGACCACCGATTCGTCGGCGGAGTAACCCTGTGTGGTCGAGAGCGGCGCCCACGGTGACGAGACCTCGTCTTCGGCGAGACAGGCGCTGAACTTGCCGGCCTGGCCGAGCAGCGCCATGTCGGACACCCCCGGGCGGGCATCGCCGATGTTCGTCATCGCCAGGCGTACAGCGCGCCCGATCGAGGCGTTTGCGCGGTGCCCTGCGCCGAGCGCTCCGAACCCGCCGGCGATGTCGCAGTGTCGGGTCACGGGGCCGTTGACGATGATGAGCGGCGTCGTGCAGTGGGTGGTCGACTGCATCTCTCCGAGGTCGAACTCGGGTTGGAGCACGGCTCGCATCGCTGCGACGACGACGGGCATGTGATCGGGCAGGCAACCCGCCATGACGGCGTTCGTTGCGATCTTCTCGATGGTCGCGGCTCCCCCGCCGGGTCCGACGGTTCCGAGGTCGATGTCAGCGTCGAGACCCGAGGCGAGCACGAGGCGTTCGACTCGCTCGACGGTCGGGATCACGACCGGTAACCCATCGGTACATCCGGTCCGGTGGAGCAGTTCGAGTGCCTCGACCTCGTCGGCCGCGGTGAGCAGCCCGGTCACGATGCCACGGCGTTGTCGGGCTCGGCGTTGCCGCGGAGCACCGCGACGATGCGCGCCGCGACGTCGTCGGCGACACGTTCCATCACCGCGTGCCCGCTTCCGGCAACCGGGTGCGGCAGCCGGAGACGTGGCAGGTCGGGCATGCCTGCGGCCATCGCGACGGACTCGCCCTGCGGCCAGAACATGTCGGTCACGAGCGCCACGGCGGCGCGTCCTCGTCGGGCGACTTCGATTCCGTCACGCACGGTGCCGGAGGTACAACTGCCTCAATGCCCGTAGGCGGTGACCACGGCCACGCACGTGTCGCCGATCTGTTCGAGGTGCTCCTCGCTCGCGAGCGCACTCGCATTTCCCTTGTTGAGCCGGACGAACTCGACGCCGGGGAGCTCGTGTGACAGCGATTTCTCGAGGTGTTCGAGGAACTCGACGGAGTCAGGGAACCCGTTCGCGAACAGCGCGACGGCATCGCCTTCGCGCAGCTCGGCGGTGAGGTCGTAGGGGTCGATCGCTCGACTCGGGACGCCACGGGGATCCAAGAACTGCATCGAGCGAGTCTCGCGTGCTGAGTCGGCTCCGGACGAGGCGTCAGCTGACGGTGATGCTCTCGATCGCGATCGGCGTGTTGCTGGTCCCCACCGGGTCGACGCGCAGCGCGGTGATGAAACCGTCCCAGGTGTCGAGCTGCGCCATGTCGAGGTCGTAGGTGTGCATCTCGCCGTCGCCGTCGACCTCGAACGTCAGCAGGCGACGCTCGTCGAACGTGTCGATGCCGTCGGTCCAGAAGAACACCTCGGCGAACGTCTGCCCACCGGCATCGGCCGCCATGGTGATGCTGATCGTGTCGAACTCAGCCGGGATCCGCAGCGCGTAGTTCGCCATGTACGGGTCGTCGCCGGTCGACGTCATCGTGAGTGCGCCGCCGGCTGCGTCGAAGTCATCACCGATGTCGATCAACGGTGTCCAGCCCTCGGTGTCGCCGTCGGTGTCGAACGTCCAGTCGGTCGGTTCGTACGTGACGTCCTGCCACGCCACGGGGATGCGTACGAGGTCGCGGTCGAGGCTGACGCCGCCGGCGTTGAACCGAGTGAGGTACAGGAACATCGATCCGTCGGTGGTGTCGAAGTTGAGCGACTGGCTGTCGGGGTCGAGGATCGTGGGGTAGGCGATGAACGTCATCTCGGCCTGATCGGCGACCGTACGCGGGACCTCGTTCGCGATGAGCAGTTGGCGCGGTGTCCACTCGATGAGGTCCTCCGACGTGGAGTAGTAGGTGCCCCACGTGCTCTGGAAGCCCTGCTCGTGCGTGCCGCCCACGATCACGTACCGCTCGATCGACTCGTCCCACAGCACGGACTCGCTCATCTCCCCGGAAAGCGCCGGGAAGTCGACGGGAGCGCACACCTCAGTGTCCGATGCGTCCTCGGTGTAGGGGTCGACGAACACGCCCGCGAACGCTTCGCCGTCCCAGTATCGCCAGGAGTCGGGGTCGGTGAGGTCGGTCGTCCGCATCGCGCAGATCCACTGCACGCCCATCTCGCGCCGAGTCTCCTCGGTGGTGGCGATGTTGACGAGCAGGTAGAACGCGTCGTCGGGGCCCTCGATCACGTTGCTGCTCTGCCAGAGGCCGGTGGCGGTCCCCTCGTCGTCGAAGACGTACGGCATCGTGGCGATCATGTGATTCGGCGGCTCGGCCGCATGGTCGAACGTCGCGCCGCCGTCATTCGACACCGCGAGGGTGAGCGACACGTCGATGCAGTCGAACAACACGCCCGACGGGCACTGGCCGGGAAAAACGTCGGTGTGCGTGCTGCCGAGGTACTCGTTGTGCACGATCGCGTACACGGTCTGACCATCGGGCGTGTAGGTGCCAGAGATCCACTCCCAGTCGTTGTACAAGCCCGGCTCGGGTTCGAAGTCGGAACTCATCACCGTCGCCGAGCAGTCGATCACCACGTTGTTCAGGTCGGGGCCCGTCATTCGATAGGCGGTGTTGTTGCTGATGTAGAGCTGGACGAGCCCATCGATGTTGCGGACTGCCCGGGGCGCGATGTCGGGGTAGTTGTCCTCCCCGCAGCTCATCTCCGAGTGATCGAACACCATCTCCTCTGGGCCGATCGGCACGAGCCGTTGCTCGACCGGTGGGCCCGGCGGGATCGTCGTCGTGGTCGTCGTCGATTCCGGCGGTTCGGCTTCGGCTTCGGCTTCGGGCACGGAGTCGGCCGGGGGTTCCGGCGCGACCGGCTCGGATTCGACGGGCGTCTCGACCGTGGTGTCGCTGACCGCTTCGTCGGCGGCTTCGGACCCGGCGCAGGCGGCGGCGACGAGGACAACACTGGCGAGCAAGGGTGCGAGTCGCGCCATCACCGAACCGTAGCGACCAGCGAGCGACCGAGTCCACGAATGGCGCCGCCGGCTCAGGTGGCCGACGCCTCGAGGAACGCGTCGAACGCCGGGCGCGTGGACCCGTCGGATCGGACGAGACCGGACGTCAGCAACCACGATTCGAATCGTTCGACGAACTCAGGTCCGAGTTCGTCACGGAGGCCTTCGAGGTCGGCGCCGAAGTCCAGCTCGAACGTCGACGCCGACCAATCGAGGAATTCGAAGACGAACGCGGCGCGCACCTGCTCGATCGAGTCCACGTGATCGAGGGCGACTTCGAACCATGCGAGTTGATCGGTATCGGACGATCCGTTGGCCTCGCCGGCCGGGCAACCGAACTCCTGGAACACGATCGGCAGGTCACCGGCTCGTTCGACGAGGCGGTCGATCCGCTCCGTCGCCTCGCTCAGCGGGCGTCGGAGGAGATCAGCTTCGATGCAGTAGTGGTTGACGCTGAAGACGTCGACCGCATCGATCATTCGGTCGATGGCGGGCGAGTCGATGAACGGGTCCGCTCCGGCAAACGTGAAGGTGATTGGGAGATCGGGAGCGAGCACTTCCGCGCGTTCCTCGACCGCGGCCACGAAGGTCGCGAAGTCGTCGAGGTCCAGCTCTTCGCCCGCGAGAGGTGGCTCGTTGGCGATCGCCAGCGTCCACACCCCGTGCTCTCGCAGCATCTCGAGCGCGGCGTCGAGCATCGAGACGTACGCGTTCGCGGCGGTTTCGGGGTCGAAGCCGCCGAGCCAATCGGGGAACTCGGTCCCGGACACGTCGGTCGCGGCGATCGTGACCATGGGCGACAGACCCCCATCGACGAGCTCACCGAGCGCCTCGTCGAGTTCGTCGAACCGGTAGTCGCCCTGCTCGGGTTCGACATCGATCCAGTCGAACATGACACGGCCGACCGACGATGCCTGCTGCACCTCGACCCATCGTTGTTCGATCACCCCTGCTGCAGCCGGCTCCGGTGGACTGAACCACGTGGCTCCGAGATGCGTGGTCGCATCGGGAACGAGGATCGCATGCGTCGACCCGGCTGCGGGCTCGGTCGTCGTGGGCCGCGGAGCGGCGGAGCTGGGCTCGGTCGTCGTGGACCGCGGAGCGTCGGAGCTGGGTGTGGCGTCAGGTGCGGTCACGTCGGCACAGCCGACGAGCAGGGCGCACACTCCGGTCGCGAGCGCAACGCGCTGACCGATGGAACGAAGGGAAGCTGGACGGGGCACGGAGGTCTCCTCGGTGAGGTGGTCGGAACCACACACATCGTGAACGGACTGCGTGTCGCCTGCATCGCCCGATGGATCGCTTTCGACCTCGATCCTTCGATCGACCCGTGGGCTCGTCGACTCGATCGACCGACGTCAGCCGAGTGTGACCGTGGTACGTACGACGCCGGCGCGGTCGTGGCTGACCTCGACCGGGCACTCGGTACCCGATGGGGCGCGGACGATCCACTCCGCAACCGTTCGATCGTCGGTGCCGTCGGAACCCTGCGCGAACGAGCGGACCGCGTTCTGCCGGAGCGCGCGACCGGCGAGCTGGCCGAGGTCGAGCCGATCGGTGCCGGTGACCAGCGAGGCTCCTTCGGGCACGGAGATCTTGGCCACGAGAGGCTGGACGTAGCCGCTGTCGATGCCGCGCTGGGTGACAGCGGTCTTCATCCATCCAGCGTTCTCGACCACCACGCGCACTCGCCATGTGTCGTCACCCAGCGGCTCGACCAGCGTGTCGCGATGGCGGAGCATCGGCGACGAGAGCGCCAAGCGGATCGCCAAGGTGCTGTGCGGAGCGATCTCGTCTCGAAGCAGGTGGCTCGGCGGGTTCCTGAACACCAACTCGCTGTGCCAGCCACCCAGCTCAACCCGGCCGAGCTGCGGGTGGTCGTAGGCATACCAGTCGACGTAACCACCGGGCACGTTGTCATCGACCCATGCGAGGAGCTGGAGTTCGTCGTCGAGCGAGTGGGTCCGGTACCACTCGAGCGGATGGGCATCTTCGAGGCCCGCCGCACTCAGCGCATTCCAGAACTCGGTCGTCCAGGCATACACGCCGAGGTGATCCCATGCCCAGTCGGTACCGACTCCCGTGATGACGCTCTTCGGGTGGTACCGGAAATCGTGGAAGCCGGAGATGGAGGGATAGCCCGTGAGGTCGGTCGCCATCTTGCCGAGGAACTCGTAGGTCCACAGATCCTCGGCGGCGAATGCCTCGTCGGCCTGGTCGCTGTACGCGCGGATGTGGACACCCGAGAACGTGTGATAGGCGAAGTAGGCACAGATGTTCTTGCGGTCGGTCACCGCCTTCAGCAATGCGCCGATCTCCGGTTCGCTCCCTGGGAACTCACCGGCATCCCACGGTCCGTCGACCTTGCGCGACCACTTGTACGGGAACTGGCGATTGGGGTCGATGCCCTCGCGCAGCGGAGCGCTCGGCACCTGCACACCGTCGTAGTCATGGATCATTCCCTCGCCGAGCAGCCGGTAGTACGGGCCGTCGCCGTCCTCGTCGGGTTCGCGGGCGATCATCAGGCGCGGGTCGTTGCCGTACGGCTTCCAGGTGCCGTTCGGGTCCTCGACGCGCATCTGCAGAATCCGACCGTCTTTGTCCAGATCTTCGGCGACGAGGCCGGACAACTGCTCGGTGCGCGGCCACACGTGCACGCTGCCTCGCACCTGACGTGGAACCTCCGCCACTGCCGCCTCCGCACCGTCGGGATTCACTCGCGGCATCAGGTAGAAGGTGCGCGTGTCGAGTGCACGCGTGATGTCAGCGTCGGCGCCGAACGATGCGGTCAGGTGATCGACCAGGTGAACGATCGCCATGGAGGCGGTCACCTCGGTGGCATGAATGTTGCCGTCGATCCACACCGCGGGCTTCTCGGCTGCGGGACCGGTCGCGGTGTTCGTGACGGTGAGCAACCAGAGATCTCGCCCCTCGTACGAGGTGCCGACCGACGACAGCTCGACCAGTGTCGGGAAGTCGTCGGCGAACCCACGCAACCAGCCGGTCAGTTCGTCGAAGTTCGGGTACCGGTCGTAGGTGATGTCGGCCACGAACGCACCATAGAGCCGGGACGCGGCATCGCCCGCTCGCGGATGCGAGCGGGCGATGTGTGGAGTGAGGGGGGTCGGTGGCCCGGCCGGGGTCAGGCGCCGCGCTCGAACACGAGGATGAACTCGACGATGCCTTCGTCTTCGAGGCTCACGGCTGGGTTCGACGGGTTGTCGATGCCGTAGTCGGTGAAGGTGATCGGGATGTTGCCGAGGACACCGATGCTGTCGGCATCGGCCTGAGCGGTGACTTCGACGGTCACGGGCAGTGTGGTGCCCTTGAGCGTCAGCTCGCCGACGGCGGTTGCGGTGACCTGCTCGCCCGTCGCCGGGATCTCACCGAAGTCGATGGGCTCGGTGGTGGCGAACGTGGCCGTCGGGAAGTTGGCGGTGTCCATGATCTGCGTGCGGAATGCATTGTTGCGGCGGCTGTCGTCGCTCTCGATGTTCTCGACCTGCACGATCGCTTCGATCGAGGCGGTGGTGCCGTCGATCGTCAACGTGCCCTCGATCTCGTTGCTGCGGCCGACGGCGGTGACGTTCACGCCGCCGAGCACCTCATCGACTCGGTATCCGAACTCCGAGGCGGTGGTCGGCACCCACGTGCCGTCGAATCCGGCTGCCTCGACGGGCGCTGGCTCCTCGGCGGCGGGTTCCGTCGCCGCTGGGGCGTCGGGCGCAGCGGCGGCGTCGCCCTCGTCGGTTGCGGTGTCGTCGGCGGCCTCATCGGGGTCGGCGCTGAGCGCGTCGGACAGGTCGTCGGCGTCGAGAGCGTCCGGGGAGTCGTTGATGACGTTGGCGTAGAAGAAGATCGCGCCGTAGCCGAGGGCCACGGCGGCGACGGCAGCGATCAGCCCTCGCTTGATCCACGTCGATGCGGGAGTCTTCGTCTTCTCGTCGGCGTCGGGAGTGTTGTCCATGGCGGCGGGCGCTTCCGTTTCGGTGGTGGTCGGTTTCGACTCGGTCGTGTTGATCATGCTTTGTAGTACGGACGCCACGCTCGATCGGTTCACAAATCCTCGAAATTTCTTCCGAGACGCGGTTCACCACGTGTGTGCAGGCGTCTTTCGGGCGGCCCGCAGACGCCCGATTGTCGGCCGGGTCACCCACCATCGGCAGCGGGGTTGCGCAGTCGCAGCCCTCGCCCGCGAACGGTCTCGACGAGACCACCCGACCGACCGGCTTGGTCGAGTCTGGCCCGAAGGCGCTTGACGAGCGCCGCGACCGCTTCGTCGGACACGCCGTCGGCGGCGACGTCAGCCCACACCTCGTCGACCACTCGTCGACGTTCGACCAGCTCGCCGTCGGCTTCGAGGAGTAGCTGAAGTAGCCCGAGCTGACGGCTCGACAGCGGTGGCTCGACGAGGCGTGCGTCGACCCACACCGCAGCGCTGTCGGGGTCGATCCACGCGCCGTGGAGGCGGCCGAGCCGCGGCGCGATCGGCGTCGCATTCGGGTCGTCGAAGCGCAGCGCGACTGCGCCGCCGAGCACGATCACGTCGCCCGAGCGGAGCCAATGCTCCCCGTCGCCCACGTCGACGCCGTTGAGCGTGGTGCCGTTGCTGCTCTCGAGATCGCGCAGCCCGCAGCGGCCGGCACGATCGACGACCTCGGCATGCTGCCGCGACACGTTGGCGACATCGAGCACGGCGTCACAGTCGTCGCCCCGACCGATCACCAGCCGGTCGTGGACCTCCCACGAGGTGGATCGCTCGC
>JBGCFW010000324.1:0-3034 GCA_045107155.1 Ilumatobacter sp.
ATGGACGCACAGGACGGTGTCACCCCCACGGTGTCCATCGTTCGCTCGACCGTCGCCGGCAACCAGTCCGCGTCCGCTGGCGCTGGCGGCGGCATCGACCTCACCGACGCAGGGCTCGACGTCTCCCACAGCACCATCACGCTGAACACGGCGTCTTCGGCGGGCGGCGGGATCGCCGCAACGGGCACCGGACCGGTCACGCTGTCGTTCGTGACGCTCGTGGAGAACGAGAGCGTCGGGGCCGCAGGCAACCTCGACATCGACGGACCACTCTCGATCGGCGCGTCCGTGATCGCCGAAGCCGTGGGCGCCGACAACTGCGCGGTCGCAGGAACCGTGACGTCCAACGGGCAGAGTCAGAGCGACGACCTCAGTTGCCAGCTCACGGGTGCGGGCGACCTCGCACCCGCTCCCGCTCCGATGCTCGGAGCGCTCGCCGACAACGGTGGGCCGACGACCACGCGGCTCCCGCTCGCAGGAAGTCCGCTCCGCGGCTCGGTCTCGGGATCGCTGTGTGACTCAGCGGACCCCGATCAGCGGGGCGGGGCCCGTCCTCAAGGGCCAGCGTGCGAGGCCGGGGCCGTCGAGGTCGACGAGACGCCGCAGGCTGTCCTGGTTGCAGGACGCGCCGCGCTCGTCAGCCAGGATCGAGCACTCCGTGCCGCGATCGAGTCGCATGGGTTCGACGTCGCATCGATCGACGACGACGACCTCACCCCGGCGACCATCTCGATGCTCGACGACGCCGACGTCGTGGTCGTGAGCTCATCGGTCGCGCCCTCGAAGGTCGGCGACCGGTTGAACGACGTCACTGCGCCGATTCTGACAAACGAGGCGTACCACTTCGTCGAGCTCGGTATCGCAAGCTCCTCCGGCGAGACGGCGCCCACGAAGAACATCATCGTCGTCGACTCGACGACCGGATTCAGCGGCTACGTCGGGGCGCTGAGGCTCGCTCGCCCCCTGTCGGCCGGCGACCCGGTAGCGGCTGCATCGACCATCGCGGTCGCCCCCGAGGGCGATCGCCCGGTTGCGTTCACGGTCGCGCCCGGTTCGGCGCTCGTCGACGGGAGCCCAGCGGCGGGACCGCGAGGCGCATTCCTCCTCAGCTTCCGGGCGCCCAAGGAGCTCCGCCCGGCGAGCGAGGCGCTGCTCGGCCACATGCTCGGGGTCTTGACCGCGAGCTGACGTCAGGCGAGTTCGACCATCCAGCAACCGCCATGCGGGCCGTCATGCGGCCACCGACGAAGCATCGTTGGATGGCCATTGGCCCATGCGACCTCGACGGCAGCGAGTGGCTCGGCTCGTTCGGAGAGCGTCCACGCACCGGGAAGCCAACGATCCACGGCCGTGCGCATGATCTCGAAGTCAGGACGGCCGAGCCGTGTCGCGAATGCTCGATTCCACTCGACGATCGATCCGACGGCATCGCACACGCACATCGGGATGCTCACCTCGTCGAACGTCGCGCGTCCCAGGCGCTCGGCGCTGTCGACAGCCGCTCGATCTCGCACGATCCCCGTGACGTCGATGAATGACGCCAACGCGGCGTCGCCGTTGTCGTCGATTGCCGGGACCTTCAACGCGGTGACCGCAAGCCAACGCGTTTCACCGTCGGCCTGGAGGATTCCCACCACGTCGGCGAACGACCCGGGCGCGCCGTGCAGCGCGCGTCGGACCGGGTCGGTGTGCGCGTCGAGCGCAGCACCATCGAGGCGGATTGCGGACCACCGCGGATGATCGAGCGTCGCTGGCGCATGACTCGGGCCCTGAAGCTCGAGGAGCTCGCCGGCCCGCTGGTCAGCCTGGAGCAGCCGGGCGGCCGCGTCGAACACCGCGAGGCCTGCGCCGACGGATCGAAGTGTCTGCTCGGCCAGGACGCCTCCGCCGGCATCGAAGAAGGCCGAGGGCGTGATCGCGCTCACGTCCGCTCCCGCGGATCGGTTTCACCGAGCAGGTCGGCGAGGCGCGCGGGGACGATGTCGCCGACCCGTCGAGGGCGGTAACACGCGTGATGGTGGAGACCACTCTGGTGCCCGTCGTCGAGAAGGGTCAGGAGACGATCGGTGTCCATCATCCCGGTCCGCAGCTCAGCGTGGACGTTGTCGACTCGATCGTCGAGGCGAGCGGCTTCTTCGCCGATATCGGCCACGGCGGCAGCAAACACGCCCGGGTCGCCGGTCGCAAAGGGTCGCAGCACGCTCGCGACCTGGGAGAACAGTCCGTCAAGACGCTCCTCGACGGCATCGAATCGCTCGGCGGTGGGATCCGCGACGAGTTCGTCGAAAGCCGCAACAGATGCAGCGCGCTTGCGATCGACGTAGCCGTAGGCGACAGCGAGATCCTGGGCAGTCAGCCCTGCGGTGACCGTGAGGACTCGGTTGATCGTGGTGCCGCCGCGCAGCGCACCGACGAGCGTGGTGACGGCTGTACGTCGAGCGTGGTCGAAGTCTTGTCCACGAGCGTGGGGCTCGAGACGGTCACTCCACCGGTCTTCGAAGTCGGGCGTCGGGTCCGCATCACTGCGGAAGGGCGAGATGCGCCCGTCGATCTTGATGGCGGGCGGTCGAGCTGTCGTGGGTGCCGAGTTGTCGGCGTAAGAGATGGTCATCGGACTCCTCCGTGAGTCGTGATCGATCGTGTGTGTGGTTCGGAGTTCCGGCCGTCCTGGCCACTCCGTCTTCGTCATTCGTTCTTGCCGCCGAGCGTCACTGCATGACGAACTCGGTGAGATACACGCTCGTGACCTTGTCGCCGTACACGGCCTTGATCGCCTCGAACAGCTCCGTGCGCACTGCTTCACGACCTGAGTTCGTCGACAACTCACTCATCGCGCGGCCCGAGAAGGTCGACAGGACGAGATCGGCAGCGGGCGCCGTCGGGAAGGCGGGCGCGTCGCCGGCGTCCTTCTTCTTGTCGCTCGCCGCTTCCTCGCTCTTGTACTTCTCGAGGGCGATGGCGACGCGGAGGTAGTGGCCGTCCTGAAGATTGACGTTGACCGGCTCGAGTTCGACGAGCTCGCCGATCTCCTTCT
>JBGCFW010000325.1:0-6837 GCA_045107155.1 Ilumatobacter sp.
TGTCCAGGTCGGATTCACCGGCTACTCCGGCCGCCTGACCGAGCTGTGGGAGGACAACGAACTCATCGTCGCTCAGATCGAGCTGCGTGAGAACGCGATCGCCGCGTACGGCGGCGATGCCCCGGACGGCACCTTCAAGAACGCAGGCTTCGGCTACATCATGAACTACTACATGGCGCTGACCGAGGTCGCGGCTGCAGGTGGGGACCCCGCCGACGGACCGGCCGTCTTCGATCAGATCAAGACCTGGTCCGGGCACCATGCGTTCGGTTCCCCGCCCATCGACTGTGGTGCCGCACCCGAGGACTACGAGTCGATCTGTGACTACACGATTGCGTTCGGCGTCTGGAATGGCTCGGAGTACGAGCTCACCCAGCCGCACGTGAACAACATCGACTTCGTGTCGTCGTTGCCCCCACGTGAGGGCTGACGCTCGACACAGCGCGTGACCTGTGACGACGTGGAGCGGGGCATCGACACCGATGCCCCGCTCCCGTCGGACACGACTCGTCCGGCAGAGCGCTCGGACCGTTCGCACCACTTCCACGACCCTGAGGACGCATGGACTCTTTTCTCGCGGCACTGATCATTGGACTCGGATTCGGCGGCTTCTACGCACTGCTCGGTAGCGGTGTCGTGGCGGCCTTCAAGGGTTCAGGTGTCATCAACTTCTCGCATGCTGCGATCGCGATGTACGCGGCGTACACGTTCAACGAACTCCGTGGCGGGCTCGCGTCCGGCAGCCTGGACGGCGAAGAACCGACGGCGACGCTGGTGTTGCCGTGGGTCGACTTCTTACCGACCGATACGTTGAACGTGCCGGTCAGGATCAGCCTCGGCTCGGCATGGTCCGCCGTCCCTGCGGTCATCCTCACACTGCTGGTCGCAGCGGGACTGGGCTTGATGGCGCACTTCCTCGTGTTCCGGCCACTGCGCAACGCTCCGGCGTTGGGCAAGGTCATCGGTTCGGTCGGCGTGATGATCTATCTCCAAGCCGTCGCTCAGCTCAACTTCGGCTCGGTCAACCGGCGCGACGAGGGAATTCTCCCGACGTCGACCGTCAAGAACTTTCTCGGACTCGGCGCGGACGTCCGCATCGACAACTTCATCGTTGCCGGCATCGCGCTCGCTGTCGGGGGCGCACTCACCGCCCTGTACCAGTTCACCCGCTTCGGCATCGCCACCCGCGCCGCCGACGAGAACGAGAAGGGCGCCACGCTGCTCGGCTACTCGGCGCAACGGCTGGCTGGAGCGAACTGGGTGATCTCGACGGTGACTGCAGGTATCGCCGCTGTCTTCTTCATCCAGGGTCCGAGCCTGAACCAGGAGCAGTGGTCGCTGTTCATCGTGCCCGCATTGGGCGCCGCCCTGATCGGCAACCTCAGTTCGATTTGGATCGCAACGCTCGGCGGGCTCGGTCTTGGCATGTTGCAGAACGGGCTCACCGATGTGTCCGAACGCCAGAGCTGGTGGAAGGAGTCGCTGCTCGGCGACATCTTGCCGTCAGCCGCAGTGCGCCAAGTGCTCCCGCTCGCCGCAGTGATCGTGGTGCTGTTCGTACGTGGCGACAAGCTGCCGGTGCGCGGGTCGATCGTCGAGCGACGACAGCCTCGCGCCCCGAAGTCGCAGAACCCGCTGAGGTCCGCAGTGTTACCCGTCTTCGCCGTGATGGTCGCCATCAACGTCTTCACGGGTTCGTGGGAGTCGAACCTCACCGCAACGTTGGTCTCAGCGATCTTCATGCTCTCGTTCGTGGTCGTGGTCGGGTACCTCGGCCAGATCTCGCTCGCTCAGCTCACGTTCGGCGGCGTCGCGGCGTATGCCGCCATCCGGTTCTTCTCGAACGGCGAGAAGATCCGGCCATTCGATCTGTTCGCGATCGACGGCCTCGACCTTCCGTCGCCGATCGCGTTCGTTCTCGGCGTCGGCGTCGCCGTCATCGCCGGTGTCGTGGTCGGCTTGCCGGCCGTGCGGGTGCGCGGCGTGCAACTCGCCGTCGTCACGATCACTGCGGTGCTCGCCTTCGAGGACCTCCACTGCCGTACCGCGTACTGGGCCCAGGATGGATCGCGAAGCATCTCGAGCATCGAGTTCCCGGTCTGGTTCGGCGCTGACGTGTCGGTGCAGCCGATCGAGGGTGGTGCCACCGACCGCTGGCAGTACTCGGTCTTCCTGCTCGCATGGGTCGTGGCGATCGCCCTGGGCGTGGCGAACTTGCGCCGCGGTGCGACCGGGCGTCGCTTTCTTGCCGTGCGTGCCAACGAGCGTGCTGCGGCCGCTGCAGGAATCAATGTTGCGCGGACGAAGTTGCTCGGGTTCGGGATTGCCGCGGGCATCGCCGGATGCGGAGGCATCTTGCTCAGTTACAAGCTGACCTCGATCGCGCCGGACTCGTGGAACGTCTTCGCCGGTCTTGCGCTGCTCGCGTTCGTCTACCTCGGCGGGATCAGTTCGGTGTCCGGTGCGTTGGTCGGCAGTCTGCTCGTCGCGGGCGGGTTGATCGACGCGCTCAACGGTCTCCACCTCGATGCGCTGGGACCCGAGTACTTCACCCTGATCGGCGGTGTGGGTCTCGTGCTGACCGCGATCTTGAACCCGGAGGGCATCGCCTCGGGCAACCGAGAGCTGTGGGGCCACGTGCTCAAACCGAAACTGCAGGGCCTCGGCGGCGCCGCACCACCGGCGTCGGGTGGCGACGACCCACCCGCCCCAGCGGCCAGCGTGGCCAGCGAGCCTGCGATCAAGGTCGGGAGCTGACATGGCGTACTCACACGACGCACCACCGATGCTCGAAACGAAGGAGCTCACCGTTTCGTTCGGCGGCCTGCATGCCAACGACAGCGTCGACATCGTCGTCCCGACGGGTTCCTTCGTCGGCTTGATCGGCCCGAACGGTGCGGGCAAGACGACGTTCATCGATGCGATCACCGGGTTCGTGTCGGTGACGCGTGGGTCGGCGGTCTTCGACGGGGTCTCGCTCGATGGTGTGCCGCCGCACAAGCGGGCGAACCGCGGCTTGGTCAGAACCTTCCAGTCGCTCGAACTGTTCGAGGATCTGTCGGTCGAGGACAATCTCTACGCTGCGGCCGAAGATCCGCCCTGGTGGGGCTTTCTCGCCGACATGGTCTGGCCGACTCGGAACGGCCGGAACGACGCTGTCGAACGCGCGATCGAGGTGATGGAACTGGAGGAGCACCGAGACGCACTCCCGCAGGACCTCTCCCACGGTCAGCGCAAGCTGGTCGGTGTCGCACGTGCGCTCGCCGCGAACCCGAAACTGATCCTGCTCGACGAGCCGGCGGCCGGCCTCGACACCGCCGAGAGTCAGCTGCTCGGCCGACGGCTTCGAGCGTTCCTCGATCACGACATGACCGTTTTCCTGATCGATCACGACATGGGCCTCGTCCTGTCGGTGTGCGACTACATCTACGTGCTCGACTTCGGTCGAATCATCGCTGAGGGAACACCGCAGGACATCCGCGAGGACCCCGCAGTGATCGCGGCGTATCTCGGTGCGGAGGCCAGCGAGATGCAAGAGGCCGGCGGCGAGGCAGCCCGCCAGGAGTTGGCCGACGCCGAGGTCGAGTCGCAGGCCGGAGAGGGAGCCCAGGCATGAACGCCACATTGGACATCAAGAAGCTGTCGGCCGGGTACAACGGTGTTCCCGTCGTGCGCGACATCGACCTGCACATCAACCCGGGCGAGGTCGTTGCGCTGCTCGGCCCGAACGGTGCGGGCAAGACCACGACCCTGCTCACGGTGTCCGGGCTGATCCCGGTCCTCGGCGGCTCGGTCGAGTTGCTGGGCGCACCCGTCGACTCGCGAGCCCCTCATCTCAACGCTCGCCGTGGGCTTGCGCACGTGGCCGAGGATCGGTCGCTGTTCTTCCAGCTGTCGGTTCGCGACAACCTCAGGTTGGGTGTCTCCGGTGACCGCAAGACTCGCCAGGAGGCGTACGACCGGGCGCTCGACATGCTGCCTGCACTCAGTCCGCTGATGGATCGTCGAGCCGGGCTGCTGTCAGGCGGCGAACAACAGATGCTGGCGCTCGCTCGAGCGATGGTGTCGAACCCGAAGCTGCTCCTCGTCGACGAGATGAGCCTCGGCCTCGCTCCGATCATCGTCGAGCGCCTCCTCCCGCTCGTGCGTCAGATCGCTGACGAGACGGGTGCTGCCGTGGTGATCGTCGAGCAGCACATTCAGATGGCGTTGTCGGTCGCCGACCGGGCATACGTGCTCAGCCACGGCGCGATCACGATGTCAGGAACAGCGGCGGAGATGATCGAGCGGCGCGATCTGCTCGAAGCGAGCTACCTCGGAGAGAAGGCAGGCTGATGACCGATCTCGCAGAACCGACGACCCGGTCAGAGCCCCCTGTGTCGCGCGTCGGCGACGGCGTGTCGAAGGTGGTGCTCATCACTGCGGCGCTGCAGATCATCGCATCGCTGGGCATGATCCTGCTGTTGTTCCTCGAATGGGTGAAGGGCGGCAACATCGGCCTCTCCGGGAACGGCGGCGGTGGCTTCGGCATCCTCGCGTTGATCACGGCGTTGGTCGCGTTGTACGCGGCGGCGCAAGCCGTGCGCGGCAAGAGTTCCGAGCGATCGCTGATCGGCGCCAACCAGATGACGATGATCCTCGCGATTGCGCTGTTCTTCTCGAACCTCGTCTTCTTGTGGGTGTTTCGGACCGGCGGCGCTCCGAAGTGGATTTACGTCACCTCGAACTTGGTGATCTATGTCAGTGTCGTCGGGCTGTTCGCGAGCAAGCCGGACACGCCGGAGCCGCTCGACGATGGCGAGGTGCGTCGCATCGGGGTGGCCACGGTCGTGCTCGGCGCGCTCATCGCATTGGCGCCGGCGCTCGCGTACACCGAACTCGGGTCCCGAACGCTCACCGGTTACGAGCCGGGTGCCCCCCGCATCGGCATCCTGCTGTTGCTGGTCGGAGCTGCCACGATCTACGTCGGTGCGCAGCGCATCGTCGGTGGGGCTGCGCACGCCGACATGGGGCCTTACGTGTTGTGGCCGCACGTCAACATCGCACTCGGGATCATCGCGACGGCGCCGGCGTTCGCGTGGACGGTCAGTGGGTTGTGGGGCAATGATTTCGACCCGGGCTACGGCGTGTACGTCAGCCTCCTGTTCGGTTTCGCGCTGACCGGTCTGGGCTTCTACGAGGCGGCCAAGCGCGGCGCCCGCGGAATATGATCGTGCATGACCAATCCGTTCTCCGCTGATCTCCTCTCGGGCAAGACGGCGCTGGTCACCGGGGGTGGGTCGGGGCTTGGTCGGGCCATCGCCGAGGGCTTGTCGTTCGCTGGTGCGCACGTCGTCATCGCGGCGCGGCGCAAAGAGCGGCTCGACGAGGCTGCCGCGGAGATCACCGCGGCCACCGGCAACCCGGTCGACGTCGACCTGGTCGACATCCGTGACCGAGCGACGATCGAGGCGCTGGCGGGACGTCACGAGGTCGACATCCTCGTGAACAACGCGGGCGGGCAGTTCCCACAGAAGGCTCGGGACTACAGCCCGAACGGCTGGAACAGCGTCATCGATTTGAACCTCAACGGCACCTGGGCGATGACCCAGGTGTTCGGTAATCAGATGCTCGATGGGAACGGTGGGAACATCGTGCAGATCGTCGCCATCGTCGGTCGTGGGATTCCCGGGATCGCGCACAGCGCAGCGGCTCGCGCCGGCGTGGTCGAACTGGCCAAGACGCTTGCGTTCGAGTGGGGTCCGGGTGTGCGCATCAACTGTGTCGCACCTGGTGCGTTTCGCACCGATGGCTGGGAGTCGACGTACGACGAGGAGGTCGGCAACGACATGTCCGGCGTGCCGATGCCGTTCCCGGGGCGGCCGGCCGACATCGCCAACGCCGTCGTCTTTCTTGCATCACCTGCAGCGGCCTACGTGACGGGCGAGTGCTTGTTCGTCGACGGCGGCCACGTCCTGCAGGGTCCGATCAGTGCGCTTCCGCCAGGTGGCTACCCCGAACGACACAACCGAGACCAACCGAGAAAGCCAACACCATGACTGCCTACCTCATTGCCAACTACGACGTCGTCGACGCCGACACCTACCGCTCGTACCAGAAGCAGTCGATGCCGATCATGGCGGGCGGCGGCAAGCTGCTGGTGTTGGACGGTGCCAGCGTCGCCAAGGAAGGTGACGCTGGCGCGCAAACCGTCGTGATCGAGTACCCGACGAAGGAAGCAGCGCTCGCGGCCTACGAGTCGGACGACTACCAGGCGGTCGTCGGTATTCGTCTGGGCGCGACGGAGAACGGCCGTGGCGTCATCGTCGACGGCTTCGTGATGCCGTCCTGACAGCATCCAGCGTCGGGCAGCGCACGCATCTCGCTCGGCCGACGGTGCGTTGACGAAGCACCGCTCCGGCGAGCTCGTGAATCCCGGGCTTCCCGTTCGCGACGGGTCGCCGCGTGTCGGTGGTCCGGTTCGCGAGCGGCCTGATCATGTCGTCACTCCGCGGTTTGCCGTTGCATATTGAAACTGCCCCGGTTACATTTTCTGTCGTGAACAGCCAGCTGCCAATCGCGCTGCACATCCTTGGCTTTCTCACGTCGCGCAATGGCGAGCCACTCACCTCGGAGGTGATGGCGAGCACGTACGGAACCAGCCCCGTGGTGTTGCGCCGCGTGCTTGCCAAGCTGCAACGTGCCGGACTCGTCGAGACGCGGCGAGGTGCGAGCGGCGGCAGCCTGCTGGCGCGCGATCCTCGCACCATCACACTCCGTGATGCGTATGAGGCCGTCTCGATCGACCCACAGATTCTGCCTCGCCATCCCGAATGTGAAGGACGAATCGAGGCCGCC
>JBGCFW010000326.1:0-20954 GCA_045107155.1 Ilumatobacter sp.
AGACATGCTGGTAGGCCCAGCCGAGCACGGGTCCGACACGTTCCGCAAAGAACTCGTCGAGGCCCTCCGCCGACCGATCCGCGGCGCAACCGACGTCGGTCGAGACCTGACCAGCCAGTGTCGTGAACACGCTGTCGGCCCACGGTGCCCTCGGCGCGGTCGGCGGCGTCGGTGGGGGCCCAGACGGAACCGGCCGAGCGACCACTGCCGGCTGCTCGGCGAGCGGCGGCGCCGTCACCGGGGGCAGCGTGGTCGACGGCAACGGCGCCGTCGTCGCAGGCGGACCTGGTATCTCAACGCTTCGAGGCTCACCGATTCGCGGTGTCTCGTCGCGAACGTCGTCGACGGCCCTCGGCTGCAACAGCTCCTCCGTCGGCTCGCTCTCCGAGGCCGAAGCTGCCGCCTGGGACGCTCGACCCGGACTGCTCGACTCGGACCGCTCGACCCGGTCGCCTGCGGCGAGCGCGATCGCACCCACGCCGACCACTGCGACGACGATCACGGCCACGCCGAGACGGCGAGGTCGACGATCGTTCATCGAGGGGAGGCTACGACCTCGGTATCCTGCGCCGATGGCAAAACCGCAGCTCTCCCAAGCCGCCTACGACAAGTTGCAGGCCGAGTTCGACGACCTGACGACTCGGGGGCGAATCGAGGTCGCGAACAAGATCGAAGTCGCACGCGAAGAAGGCGACCTCAAAGAGAACGCCGGCTACCACGCTGCGAAAGACGAGCAGGGCCACATGGAGGGTCGTATCCGCCAACTCGAACACCTGCTCGAGAACGCCACGATCGTCCAGGCATCGCAGGTGTACACGATCGTCTACGACGGCGACTCCGACGACATGGCCGAGCGATACCTGATCGGCAACATGGAAGAGGTCGTCGAGGACGCCGACGTGATCAGCGCCACCTCGCCACTCGGTGCCGCCCTCGATGGCGCATCAGCCGGCGACACCATCACCTACGAGGCGCCGAACGGCTCGCTCACGGTGAAGGTTCTCAAGGTCGAGACCAACTGAACACGTCGCTCGCTCCCGGCGACGACCTGCCCGATGTCGTCGCGGCAGGCACGCCCGACCTTCCTGCCGGTCACTTCGTCGAACTTCCCGATCGCGGCACGATCGTCGTTCGCGATCTCGGAGCACGAGATGCCGCCGAGACGGTGTTCCTGCTCCACGGCTGGACCGCCACGGCCGACCTCAACTGGTTCCGCTGCTACGGGCCGGTCGCCGAGCGCTACCGGGTGATCGCGTTCGACCACCGCGGTCACGGCACCGGGCTGCGCTCCAAGAAGCGCTTCCGCCTCGAAGACTGCGCCGATGATGCCGTGGCGGTGGCCGACGCGATGGGCATCGATCAGTTCATTCCGGTCGGGTACTCGATGGGTGGCCCGATCACCCAGCTCGTGTGGCGACGGCACCCAGAACGAGTGCGAGCAATGGTCCTGTGCGCGACCGCGCCGGTCTTCTCCGGCAAACGCGTCGAGCGTGTGTCGTTCCTCGGTGCGAGCGCGGTCGCGGCGCTCGCCCGCATCACCCCCGAGCAAGCGCGTACCTGGCTGACCGACCAGCTCTACCTGCAGCGCAAGGCGAGCGAGTGGGAACCGTGGGCCATCGAGCAGGCCTCGAGCCACGACTGGCGGATGCTGCTCGAAGCCGGGAACGCAATCGGGAACTTCGACTCACGCCCGTGGATCGGCGACCTCGACGTGCCGACATCGTTGGTGATGACCATGCGCGACCCCGTCGTCAGTCGCCGCCGCCAGACGATGCTGTTCGATCTGATCGACGATGCGACGGTGTTCCGCGTCGATGGCGACCACGGCGCGGTCGTCGAGGGCGCCCGTCGGTTTGTTCCGGCGCTGCTCCGAGCACTCTCGTCCGTGGAGCAACGACTGAGATGACCCGCCGCCTTCCCATCACGATCCTCTCGATCACCGCGTTGCTCGGCGCCGGAACCGTCGCGCTGTCCCGCCGAGACGCCGACAACCGGATGGGACGGTCCTGGGCAGGACGCAACGCCCGCCTGGTGCGCATGGGCGCCCGAGTCGGCGGCACGTATGCAAGCACTGCGGCGCGCAAGACCTTTGCCTCGGCGGAGCGACGCGACGAGCTCGACCGGGAACGCGAGTTCAAGTCCTCCGAACAGGTCGCTGCGGAGCTCGGCCAGATGAAGGGCGCACTCATGAAGCTCGGCCAGATGGCGAGCTATCTCGACGACGGTCTCCCCGAGCCGCTCCGGATCGCACTGTCCCAGCTGCAGGCCGACGCACCACCGATGTCGACCGAGCTCGCGCGCGCCACCGTCGAGGCAGAGCTCGGTGCGACCATCGAGGAGCTGTTCGTCGAATTCGACGACGAACCGATCGCAGCGGCCTCGATCGGACAGGTCCACCGAGCGATCATCTCGACGGTCGACCCCGAGGGGCTCGCGTCCGAGCAGGCCGTCGCGGTGAAGGTCCAGTACCCGGGTGTCGGCGAAGCGATCGCTTCCGACCTGCGCAACGCAGACATGCTGGGGCTGCTGCTCAAACAGAGCTTCGGCGGCCTCGACCCGTCGGAGATGGTCGACGAGATCAAAGTCCGCCTGGCTGACGAGGTCGACTACGAGCTCGAGGCCGCCAATCAGCAGCGCTTCGCCGACTACTACCGAGGCCATCCGTTCGTGCGGATCCCCGAGGTCGTGCCCGAGTACTCGACCAAGCGCATCCTCACCACGGAACTCGCGACCGGACACCGATGGTCGGAGATGCTCGAACGCGGCCAGGATGTCCGTGATCAGGTGGGCGAGATCATCTTCCGGTTCGTGTTCCGTTCGCTGTACCGCTTCGGGGCCTTCAACGGCGACCCCCATCCCGGCAACTATCTGTTCCACGACGACGGCACCGTGACGTTCCTCGACTTCGGCCTCGTGAAGCACTTCACCGACGACGAGCTGACGATGTTCGCGTCGATGGTCGAAGCCGCCGCCGTCAAGCACGACGCCGCGCAGTTCCGACAGATCGTCGAAGACGCTGGGATGCTGTTGGCCGGAGCCCCCGTCGACACCGACGAGGTCGGCGAGTACTTCTCGCTCTTCTACGACACGGTGCGTGAAGACCGGGAGATGACCTGGACTCGCGAGTACGCGAACGATGTGGTTCGCCACACCTTCGATCGCTCGAGCCCGATCAGCCAGTACGCCACGGTGCCACGCGCGTTCGTGTTCATTCAGCGCATCAACCTCGGCCTGTACGCCCTGCTCGGTGAGCTCGGGGCTCGGGGCAACTACCGCCGGATCGCCAGCGAGCTGTGGCCCTTCGTCGACGCTGCGCCGTCAACCGAACTCGGGCGTGCCGAAGCTGCGTGGATCGCGCAACGTCGTGATCTCGCCGAGAACACCCGCTGAACAGGTGCCGGGCCGACCGGGCGGACCCCGAAGTGGCCGCTAGGTTGCCCCGAATGCGCCGGACACTCGCCATCACGACGATCGCCGCCCTGTCGCTCGCGGCATGCGGATCCTCTGACGAAGCTGCCGACGAGGCACCCGTCGAGACCAGCGCCGAGGAGTCGGCGTCCGATTCCGACGTCGGGTCGCAGAACGATGCCGACACCGAGTCGGAGAACGACGAGGACGGCGCCGACGACGTCGATTCGACGACCCCACCCGATGCCGAACCCGCTCCGGAGAAGCCTGAGGTCGAGCTGCCCGACGAGATCCCGACCGAGCTGGTGCGAACCGTGCTGTCGGAGGGCGACGGCGAGCCGGCCGACATCGGAGATTCGGTGATCGTCGACTACGTCGGTGTGCGCTCCGCTGACGGTGTGGAGTTCGACAACAGCTACGGCCGCGGACAGCCCTTCACGGTGGCGCTCGGAGCTGGCACGGTGATCCCGGGCTGGGAAGATGGCCTCATCGGGTCGCGCGCCGGCGAGCGCGTCCAGCTCGACATTCCGTCTGACCAGGCGTACGGCGACCAGGCACGCAGTGACGTGATCGAACCGAACACCGCGCTCACCTTCGTGATCGACGTGCGCGACGTCATCGAGGGCGTGGACCCTGCGGACATCCCGAACGAACCGGGTATCCCGCTGTCCGACGTCGGTGTCGACGACACGGAGTTCGTCGACGTCATCGAGGGCGACGGTGACGAGCTCGCGCTGGGAGACACAGCGCTGATCCGCTACGTCAACTTCCGCGCCGACAACGGTGCGATCCTCGAGACGAACTGGGGCGAGCCACTGCCCGTGCCGTTCACCGAGGATCTGCTGCCGGGACTGCTCGAGGGCATGGACGGCATGCAGGTGGGCGATCGCCGCGCCATCACGATTCCGCCCGAAGACGGTTTCGGGCCCGAAGGAAATCCACAGGGTGGTCTTCCCGCCGAGACCGACATCATCTTCCTGGTCGAACTCGTCGCGCTCGGCTGACGAGATCGGTCGACAACGACGTCAGACGATCTCGCGAAGGTCGAGGCCGAGATCCAGGACCCGGACCGAGTGGGTGAGTTCACCGACGGCGATCAGGTCGACGCCGGTCTCGGCCACGGAGCGTGCGTTGTCGAGCGTGAGGCCACCGCTGGCTTCGATCCTGACGCTCTGGTTCATCTCGTCACGGATCGCGACGGCTTCACGCATCTGATCGGGTGTGAAGTTGTCGACGAGCACCTCGTCTGCTCCTGCCCTGATGGCTTCGCGCAGGCCTTCGAGCGTGTCGACTTCGATCTCGACCGGAATCGTTGCCTCGAGGGCCCGAACGCGCGCGAATGCGGCGGCCACGCCTCCGGCCGCGGCCACGTGGTTGTCCTTCACCAATGCCATGTCCGACAGACCCATTCGGTGGTTGGCGCCGCCGCCGCATCGCACGGCGTACTTCTGCAACGCTCGGAGCCCCGGCATGGTCTTTCGCGTGTCGCGCACGGTTGCCGAGGTGCCATCGAGCTGGTCGGCCCAGCGACGCGTCAGACTTGCCACCCCGGAGAGATGGCAGAGCAGGTTGAGTGCTGTTCGTTCCGCAGTGAGCAGGAACCGGGTTGGCGCCGTCACACGCGCGACCTCGGTCCCGGCGTCGACTCGCGACGCGTCGTCGACCAGATACTCGAAGTCGCTCGCTTCGGCACCACAGACAGCCTCGATCACCGCGGCGACGACCGGGAGTCCGGCGACCACGCCGGCTTGACGGGCGCCGAACGTCGCGACGCTGCGTTGCCCAGCGGGGATGGTCGCCACCGAGGTGACATCGACGCCGCCCATCAGGTCCTCTTGGACCGTCATCCGGATGAGTGCGGACAGCGCATCGGGGTCGAGGCCTGCATCGACGAGCCGGCGTCGAGTCGCTTCCGACAGCGGATGGAACACGAACATGCATCGACCCTAAACGTGTCGGAGCGGGTCAGACCCACTCCGACGCGGCCTGCGACGAAGCAGTGTCACCTCGGGCGAACGGGAACGCAGCGTGTCGGAGTGGGTCTGACCCGCTCCGACACGTTCGGCGCGTCAGTCGGGGTGGACGGTGACGCTGCCGACGGCATCGAGCGTCACCTCGAGGTGCCGCACCCAGGCGTCATCGCGGTCGGGATGGTCACCGCGGCGATGGCAGCCGCGCGACTCTGTGCGGGCGAGCGCGGCTGACGCGACGCCCGAGGCGACCGTGAGCAGATTCGTTGCCTCCCACGAGTCACGGTTCGCCGTCACCTCCGACGACATCGTTCGAGCGAGCGACCCGATCGCTCCCACGGCCATCGCCAGCTGCGCCTCGTGGCGCATCACACCGACGTGGCGGGACATGACCGCTCGGAGCTCACGCAGACGCACCGGGTCGAACAGCGAGCCGGAGTCGATCGCGCCCGCGACGCTGAACTCGATGTCGGGCTCGACTCGACTCGGGAGCTCCCACGCGAGATCGCGGCCGGCGCGCGTCCCGGCGACGATCGACTCCGTCAGACTGTTCGACGCCAGTCGGTTTGCGCCGTGCACGCCGGTGGAAGTGACCTCACCGACAGCAAACAATCCCGGCACGACCGTGGTGCCGTCGAGTGCGGCGATCGCGCCGCCGCAGCTGTAGTGCGCCGCCGGAGCGACGGGAATCCGGTCGACGGACGGATCGATGCCGACGTCCTGACACGCGGCAAAGATCGTCGGGAACCGCTCTGAGAAGCGCGCACCCATGTGCGTCGCGTCGAGGTACACGTGGTCGTCGACTCCACCCGGGGCCTCGGCCATTCGTGCGCTGATTGCAGCTGACACGACGTCTCGGGGCGCGAGATCCTCCAGCGGATGCACACCCTCCATGATCCGCTCGCCCGCCGCGTCGAACAAGATCGCACCTTCGCCTCTCACGGCTTCGGACACGAGCGCCTGCTGGCCCCGCGCTGCCGGGCCGCGCCACATGACGGTCGGGTGGAACTGGACGAACTCGAGGTCGCGCACGTCGAGCCCGGCGCGCATCGCCATGGCGACACCGTCGCCCGTGACCGCGGGCGGATTCGACGTCGACGCGAACACCTGTCCGTACCCCCCACAAGCGATCACGACGGCACGAGCGGTGATGTCGCCGACCGAGGTGACGGCACCGTGTGCGTCAAGCCTCGCCACCCGCACACCAGCGACCTGACGGGAGCCTCGTGCACCGCGGCCGATGAGCAGATCGAGCCCGAACGTGTGGTTCATCACGTCGACACCCGCACCGATCGCGGACTCGTCGAGTGTCCGTTGGACCTCGGCCCCCGACTGGTCGCCACCAGAGTGCACGATGCGGTCATGGCTGTGCCCACCCTCGCGGGTGAGCGCGATGTCCAGATCGAAACCGGGACGGGGTTCGTGGTGAACATCGGGATCGAAGGCCGCCCCGAGGCGCATCAGGTAGCGAATCGAGGTCGGCGCCTGTTCCACCAGTTCGCGCACCACGGATTCGTCACAGAGCCCGGCACCCGCATCGAGCGTGTCGCGGACATGGTTCTCGGTCGAGTCCGCTGGATCGAGCACGCCGGCGAGGCCTCCCTGTGCCCACTGTGTCGACCCGGCCTCCAAGACGTCCTTGGTGACCACGAGGACGCTGCGAACCGGCCGAGCCGCCAATGCAGCCGACAAGCCCGCGGCACCGGAGCCGAGCACCACGACGTCGACGTCGTGGCGCCACGTCGGCTGCGGGCAGCGAAGACGGGTCGGAATCGCCATGTGGATCAGTTGGCCGTCGGAGCGGTGGTGCCGATCGAGTTCATCCGCTCGAGCGACCGCCGTGCCTGGTCGGCGATCGCTCGATCGAGCGAGACCTCGTCGCGACCCTCTCGCAGCGACCGCAACAGCTTCGCCGGCGTGATCATCTTCATGTACTTGCACACCGCCGCACGGTTGACCGGCTGGAAGTCGACGTGCGGAGCCGCCTTCTCGAGCTGGTGGATCATGCCCGTTTCGGTCGCTACCAGCACGGTCGATGCCTGCGTTTCGCGAGCGGCGGTGATCATCCCGCCCGTCGACAAGATCTTCGTGCGCTCCTGAGGAACCACACCTGCACCCACCAGGTACAACGCACTCGTGGCGCATCCGCACTCGGGATGCACGAACAATTCGGCCTCGGGCTTCGACTCGACCTGCTCTTTGAGGTCTGCACCGTTGATGCCCGCGTGCACGTGGCACTCCCCCATCCAGATGTGCATGTTCTCGCGGCCGGTCTCGCGTTGCACATGGGCGCCGAGGAACTGATCGGGCCCGAACAGCACCTCCGTCTCGGCCGGAATCGAGTTGACGACGTCGACGGCGTTGGACGACGTGCAGCAGATGTCGGTCTCCGCCTTCACCGCCGCTGTGGTGTTGACGTAGCTCACCACGACAGCGCCTGGGTGCTGTGCCTTCCAGGCACGCATCTGCTCGGCGTTGATCGTCTCAGCGAGCGAACATCCGGCCCGTTCGTCGGGAATCAGCACGGTCTTGTCGAAGCTGAGGATCTTTGCCGACTCGGCCATGAAGTGGACGCCGCAGAACACGATCGTCGACGCATCGACCTCCGCAGCCACGCGCGACAACCCGAGCGAGTCGCCGGTGTGGTGGGCGATGTCCTGGATCTCGGGGAGCTGGTAGTTGTGCGCCAGGATCACTGCGTCCCTCTCCTCGGCGAGGGCTCGCACCTGGTCGCGCCAGTCGGACGGGAGGAGTTCGACATCCGTCGTCGTTTCACTCATACCCCGAGCGTACGTCCCGCGGGCTCTGTGCTCAGGAGCGGTTGTGAGCCGCTGCAAACGAGGTCATCTCGGCGCCGCGGCGTGCCCTGCGACGTTTTCGCCGTAACCTGCGGCGACTGGAATCCGAATCCGCACGCGTTCTGACGCGCGCTCGAGTTCTCCGTCATCGACAACGACGGGTGAGCCCGTCCCACCGGAGGGAGACCAGCATGGTCAAGAAGAAGGTCGCAGCAACACGCTGGCACGACGGCGTCGGCCAGATCGAAGATCTCAGCGACGTCGAACAGGCCGCCCACGCGATCGTCACCGAGCGTCGCGATCTCGAGCCATCGGTCGGTCGGATCATCGATGCCGAGTCACTCGACGACGAGCAGCGCCTGGTTGCGCTCAACGCGTTCCACGCCTCGTTGTCGGATCCTGACGATGAGAACCGCAACCCCATGGTTGCCATCGCCAACGCCGGCGGCTGAACTCGCACGGCCCCTGGGCCGACGCACGCTGTGCGATCATCCACAGATGAGCATCGAATCGGTCGACGACCTCCGCGAGATCTATCGGCCGGCGTCTGGCCCTGCGGCCACGAAGGTGATCCAGGCGCTCGACGACCACTGCCGGGACTTTCTCGCCCGCTCACCATTCTTCGTGCTCTCGTCATCTGATGGCGAGGGCCGCTGTGATGGTTCGCCGAAGGGCGGCGAGCCCGGCTTCGTCCAAATGCTCGACGAGCACCGCGTCGGCTGGGCCGACCTCTCGGGGAACAACCGACTCGACTCGTTCGAGAACGTCGTCGACAACGCGCACGTCGCCATGCTGTGCGTGATTCCCGGGCTCGACGAAACGCTGCGGATCAACGGCCGCGCCGAACTCTCCACGGAATCGGAGCTGCGGGATCGCTTCGCGGTGAACGGGCGAGCAGCAAAGGTCGTTGCGGTGATCCACGTCGAGGAGGCCTACCTCCACTGCGCCAAGGCGCTTCGCCGTGGTGGGCTGTGGAGCCCTGACACCTGGCCGGCCGCTGAGGAGCGCCCGAACGGCAGTGAGATCTTCCGTGACCATGCCGCGATCGACATTCCGGTCGAGGTCATCGAAGACGCACTCGCACACGACCTCGAGGCAACGCTGTGGAAGCCGGGCGGTGACGACACCGCCGCGCCGACCTGAGCAGCGCGGGCGCACAAGCGCCGAGACGGGCACGATCGGTAGGGTCAGGTCCGATGCCCCAGGAAGTGGTCGTGATCACAGAGTGCTGCGGCCACCTTCGACAGCGCATTGGCGAGTGCCTCGGTCTCGGGTCCGTCGAGGTGGTCGAAGACCAAGCACTGCACGTCGTCGACGTGGCGCGGGGCGATCTCCTCGACGCTTCGGCGGCCCGCCGGTGTGAGCGTCGCGTGTTTGCTGCGACGATCATCGACATCGGCAACGATCGAGACCGCGCCTCGTTCGACCAGTGTGCGCAGCCGGTGCGTCAACCGGCTCTGTGACACGTTTGCTGAGTCGGCGAGTTCGCTGAGCCGCATCGTGTCGTTCGGTGCCTCCGAGAGAGCGACGAGGATCGAGTAGTGCACGACGAGGAGCCCCTCGGACCTGAGCGTGCGGTCGAGCTGCGGCAACCCGCGATTCACGAGCACGAGCAGTGCCCGCCAGGCTTGTTGCTGCGTCGCATCGAGCCAGCGGGCGTCCGTCACGCACGTCGACCATAGTCTTTGACGAGACAACCATCCGCGATTATGTTGACACTTCAACATAAGAAGTTGTCGGCACAATGACCGGCACGACGCGAGGAGCCGACATGAACGACACATCACAACTGCCGACGGGAACGTGGTCACTCGACCCCTCGACGACCACGATCACCATCACCGCCAAGAAGCTGCTCGCCATCGAGGTCCCCGCGACACTGACGGTCTCGTCGGGCCTCATCGAGATCGCCGACGGACAGGTCGCCAGCGTCGACATCTCCGCCGACGCGACGTCCTACGCAAGCAAGAACCCCAAGCGGAATGAGCACGTTGTCGGTTCAGACTTCCTCGACACCGTGAACCATCCGGTGATTCGATTCCATGCCGACGACGTCACCGCGAACGGATCCGATGGGACGGCGAACGGATCGCTCACCGTCAAGGGACAGACTTCCAAGATGGCCGTGACGATCTCGAACGTCCGCGTCGACGGAAACACGGCGACGTTCGATGCGTCCGCCAGCGTCGACCGTCGCGACCTCGGCGTGTCGAAGATGCCGTCGCTGATCATCGGCGCACAGCTCCGCCTCACGGTGTCGGCGACAGCGACGCTCACCAGCTAGCACGATCCCGATTCACCCCGATGGAGACACCATGAGCGACGAACGGCGTATCACCGCACTTCCTGGCGGGCCATATCTCGTGAGCGGCGGCGTGCCGGTCACCTCGAAGCGGCCGATCATCTCGGAGCACGGCGAACCACTGACCTGGAAGACCGAGGCGGCCGACGACACACGAGACAAGGCCGCACTGTGTCGATGCGGCGCGTCCTCGAACAAGCCGTACTGCGATGGCACCCACACGTCGATCGAGTGGGACAGCACGGAGCGGCCGCCCGCGGGCACATACGCCGAACGCGCCAAGAGCTACGGCGGGGACGGCATGGAGGTGCTCGACGATCGCCCGATCTGCGTCCACGCCGGCTTCTGCGGCAACCAGGTCACCAACGTGTGGAAGATGGCCACCAAGACCGCCGACACTCGCATTCGCGCCGAAGCCATGGCGATGATCGAGCGATGCCCGTCCGGCGCACTCAGCTATCAGGTCGACGGCGAGACGATCGAGCCCGACCTCCCCGTCGAGGTCGCAGTGATCCCCGACGGCCCGCTGTGGGTATCGGGCGGCATCGAGGTGACGGGCGCCGACGGCGAACCCATCGAACGACGCAATCGGGTGACGCTGTGCCGTTGCGGACAGTCCGCCTCGAAGCCCTTGTGCGATGGATCGCACAAGGAGGCCGGCTTCGTGGGCTGAAACGCCCGCTGCACACGGCCTGAATTTCTGTTCACACCGATGTCCGCTCATGTCGAGGTCGACGATGAGCAACTGATGTGGTCGACGCGAGTTCACTCGAGATGAACGACCCCGATGCGGTCGGCGCGGTCGTCAACCAGCACGGCTTCAACCTCTTCTGGATGGCCTCGTCACGCTCATCTGCTCGGTGTTCATCTGGCGGCGCTCGGTGACTGCGGTGCTTCTCGCAGCGCGTGTCGGCGGACTGGCCGACGTCGGCTCCTTCCGTTGCCTCGATCTCGGGGGCGTCGTGAACTTCGTGCCGGGAACGCTGATGACGATCTTCTCAGCGACCGCCATCATCGCGAGCGTCGATCAGCCGAGCTTCGCCGACGGCGTGAACGTCACGGGCATGCGCTTGATGCCCCCGACGAGCGGAAGGCCGCCGACGTCGAGCGGGACCACGTCGCCGGACACCTCGATGTCCGGAAGCCGGTCGAACAGCTGACGGAAGACCACGGCCAGTTCTCGGCGTGCGAGGTTCGCACCGAGGCAGAAGTGCGGTCCAGGGCCGCCGAATCCGAGGTGCGGGTTCGGCGCACGTTGCACGTCGAACACTTCGGGGTCCTCGAACACGGCGGGGTCGCGATTGGCGGCGCCGTACATCATCACGACCTTGTCGCCGACACTGAAGTCGTGGCCCGACATCGTCAGCCCGCTGGTGACGGTGCGACGCATGAAGGTGACCGGGGATGCGTATCGGACGATCTCTTCGACGGCCGTGGCCGTCACACCGTCGACGTCGTTCTGCCAGATCGCCCGCTGTTCGGGGAACTGCGACAGGAGATTCATGCCGTGACTGATCGCGGTGCGCGTCGTGTCGTTGCCGGCCACGGCGAGCAGGATGACGAACGGCGCGACCTCCTCGGGCGCCAACATCTCGCCATCGAGATCGTGGTGGACGAGCTTCGACGTGAGGTCGTCGGTCGGGTTCTTGCGTCGTTCGTCGGCCAGCGCGTTCATCAGCATGGTGAGCTGGAGGCCGGCGCCCAGCATGGCCTCCATCGGCTCCCCGTCCCCGATGAACTCGGGGTCGCCGCCACTCAGGATCACGTTGGTCGCATCGAGCACCGTCGTGAACTCACTGCGCGGAATCCCCATCATGTCGCAGATCACGAGCAACGGGAACGGCTGCGACAACGCCTCGACCAGGTCGACCTCACCCTTCTCGCAGAACCCGTCGATCACCTCGGTCGAGATGGTCTCGACCGACTCGAGCACGTTCGCCAGGTCGGTCGGCGTGAAGGTCTTGGCCACGATCGCACGCTGGCGTTGATGACGCGGGTTGTCCATGTTGATGAACGACCCGAAGAACTCGAGTGCCTCGGGCGGCAGGTCGAGCACCGAGATCGCGCCCTGCGCCGAACTGAAGTCCTTGGCGTTCTTGCTGATCGCCACGACCTCGTCGTAGCGGGTGACGGCGTGGAACGTCTCCTCGGCACCGGTCAGCTCGTTCACGAAGTCGACGCGAGAGAACGGCCCCGCCTCGCGGATCCCGATCATCTCGCGCATCCGGTCGTTGAGCGGCTGCATCCAGAACGACGGGTCGATCAGGCGACGTGACATTTCCCCCACCGTAGAACGTCCATCGCCGCAATCACCGATGCCGGCCGCCGGGTCGGCACCGAAAGAGCGACCAGGCGACGGTCGGTCAGGAATCAGAGCGCGGAGGTTCGCCACCCGTGAGACCGAAGCGCACGGTGGCATCGGCCTGAGCATCATCGAGCAGACCGAGTCGCGAAGCTCGGCTCCGCCACTGATCACGAGCGAGCACCTGCATGTCTTCGTTCATGTCGGTCTCGTCGGTGATCTCGAGGCCGAGCAGCGTCTCGATGACATCCTCCATCGTGACGATCCCCGCAGTGCCGCCGTACTCGTCGGTCACCAGCGCAATGTGCTCCTTGCCCTCGATCAGCCGCTCGAACACCGACAGCAACGTTGCATCCTCGTTGAGCGCGACGAGGTCGCGGCGGAGCTCGTGGAGCGGCGTGTCGTGGGCATCGTCGGCCATTGCAGTCAAGGCATCGCTGAGCAGCACGTAGCCGGTGATCTCGTCACGATTCTCGGAGTACACGGGGTAACGCGAGAAGGGTCGCTTAGCGTCGGTGAGGTCTCGGACGCTGGAGGTCTGCGGGAAGGCGACCAGCACGGTCCGCGGTGTCATCACGTCGGAGACACTCAGGCGATCGAAGCGCAGCAGGCTCTTGAAGAGCTGCGCCTCCTGCTCGTCGAAGACGCCCTCCTCGGCGCCGATGTCGGCAAGCGCCGCGAGTTCCTCGCGGCTCACGTCGCCCTTCTTCTCGCCGCGAGTGAGCAGCTTGGCAAACCACTGCGACATCAACACGAGCGGATAGAGCAGGTAGATCAGCGGCTTGAGGAGCCGTGCAACGAGCGGCGCGAGGCCACGCCAATAGACGGCACCGAGCGTCTTCGGGATGATCTCGCTCAGGACCAGGATCCCGAGCGTGAGCAACGCGGAGAAGATCCCGATCGCACCACTGCCGAAGTAGGCAGCTGCTTCGGCGCCGGCGCCAGCGGCACCGATCGTGTGCGCCACCGTGTTCAGCGTGAGGATCGCAGCGAGCGGGCGGTCGACATCGCTTTTGAGCTCACTCAATTGGCGAGCTGCCTCAGGCTTCTCCTCGTCGAGCGCTCCGATGTAGGCGGGCGTGACGCTCAGCAGCACCGCTTCCATGATCGAGCACATGAACGACACGCCGATGGCGAGTGCGATGTAGACGACCAGCAGGGTCAGCGAACCCGAGCCGCCTCCATCGCCAGATGGGATGGCGGCCTCGACCAGGAGTTCGTACACGTCACAAAGTGTAGGTGGATCGTGCGTTGTCGGCAGGACGTGAGCTCGGACCGCTGCCGACTGACTGTTCCATGGGCAGCCAACGCCGGACCGTCAGGCGGTCGAGTCGATCGACATCTCGAGCGGGTGCCCGCCGTCAGCTCTGCAGCGTTCGCGACAGCTCTGCCGCGGCCGCGATCACCGCAGCGCCGAAGCGCTCACCCGGTTGCTGGCTGAGCCGTTCGATCGGACCGCTCACCGACACCGCAGCGATGACACTGCGGGCGCCGTCGATCACCGGGCCACTCACCGAGGCGACACCCGGCTCGCGTTCCCCCACGCTCTCGATCCAGCCGTCCGGCGCGTGCTCCCCCGACAGAACCCGACCGGCCGAACCCACGTCGAGGGGGAAGAGCGAGCCTTCTGGCACGATCCACCGAAGCCCGTGGGGCGTCTCGAGCGACACGACACACCTGCGCTGCGCCCCCGACGGCACGAACAGCTGGACGCTCTCCCCCGTCGTGTCGCGCAGTCCGGCGAGCAAGGGACGAGCCTCCTCCACGAGCGGGAAGCGTGCAGCGGCGAGTTGGCCCAAGCCGACGAGGTCGTGACCCAGTTCGAATCGACCGTCGACGTCACGGCGAAGCAGTCCGTGGACCTCCAACGCGCTCGCCAACCGATGCACCGTCGCACGGGCGAATCCCGTGGACTCCTGCAACGCTCCCAGCGCCTGCGGTTCGTCCGCCACCGCACGAAGCACGACCATGGCCTTGTCGATCACGCCCACACCCGATACCGTTTCCATATCGAGAGACTATCGTCTCATATGTTGAGATTGCACACTCGCCATACCAACGAAGAGGGAACGCAGAACATGGGCAAGACACTGCCGGAGAAGGTCTGGGAGCGCCACCTGGTGCAGTCGGGCGACGGTGAGCCCGACCTCATCTACATCGACCTCCACCTGGTCCACGAGGTCACGAGCCCGCAAGCGTTCGACGGCCTGCGCCTGAGCGGTCGCAGCGTTCGACGACCTGAACTCACCATCGCGACCGAAGACCACAACGTCCCGACCGCCGACATCGACCAGCCGATCGCCGATCCGATCTCGGCCAAGCAGGTCGACACGCTTCGCGCGAACACCGCCGAATTCGGCATCACCAACTTCCCGATGGGCCACGCCGATCAGGGCATCGTCCACGTGATCGGCCCTGAGCAGGGGCGCACGATGCCCGGCATGACCATCGTGTGCGGCGACAGCCACACGGCGACCCACGGAGCGTTCGGAGCGCTGGCATTCGGCATCGGCACCAGCGAGGTCGAGCACGTGCTGGCCACCCAGACGCTTCCCCAGGAACGACCGAAGTGGATGTCGGTCACCGTCGACGGCGAGCTCGCTCAGGGCGTCACCGCGAAAGACGTGATCCTCGCGATTCTTGGCGAGATCGGAACCGGCGGCGGTCTCGGTCACGTCATCGAATACCGCGGCTCGGCGATCACCGCACTGTCGATGGAGGGCCGGATGACGGTCTGCAACATGTCGATCGAAGCCGGCGCCAAGGCCGGGCTGATCGCGCCCGACCAGACCACGTTCGACTACCTCGACGGCCGCGACCTCGCACCGACTGGCGCCGACTGGGATGCCGCCGTGGCCGACTGGCAGGAGCTGTACACCGACGACGACGCCGTCTGGGACAAAGAGGTGGTCATCGATGCCGCCACCATCACACCCCATGTCTCGTGGGGGACCAACCCAGGGCAGGTCGCCTCGATCGACGCACCGATCCCGTCCCCGTCCGACTTCGACAACGACACCACGCGCGAGACCGTCGAGCGAGCGCTGGAGTACATGGGACTCGAAGGCGGCCAGTCGATGCGCGACGTGCGCGTCGACACCGTCTTCATCGGGTCATGCACCAATAGCCGAATCGAAGATCTCCGCGCCGCGGCCGAGGTCATGCAGGGACACACCGTCACCGTGCCACGCGTGATGATCGTGCCGGGCTCGCACCGAGTGAAGGAGGCCGCCGAGGCCGAAGGCTTGCACGAGGTGTTCACCGCCGCAGGCGCCGACTGGCGCGAACCAGGCTGCTCGATGTGCCTGGCGATGAATCCCGACAAGCTCGCACCCAAGGAGCGGGCAGCGTCGACGAGCAACGGCAACTTCGAAGGCCGCCAGGGCCCGGGCGGGCGCACACATCTCGTGTCCCCCGCCGTCGCTGCAGCAACGGCGGTGAAGGGCACGTTCTGTACGCCTGCCGACCTGGAAGGAGCGGCGTCATGAAAGCCGTGCAGGTCATCACCGGAACGGGGGTGCCGCTCAAGCGCTCCGACGTCGACACCGATCAGATCATTCCGGCCGTGTGGTTGAAGCAGGTCGAACGGACCGGCTTCGAAAAGGGTCTGTTCTCGGCGTGGCGAGACGAGCAGGACTTCGTCCTGAACGACGAGCGCTACGCCGGCGCGAACATCCTCGTGGCGGGCCCTGCCTTCGGCGTGGGCTCGTCGCGCGAGCACGCCGTGTGGGCGATCCAGCAGTACGGGTTCGATGCGGTCATCGCGCCGAGCTACTCCGACATCTTCTTCAACAACTGCACGAAGAACGGGCTCGTGCCCGTGGTGTTGTCGGAGGAGATCGTCGACGCGATCTGGGCAGCGATCGACGCCGACGCACAGACCTCGATCGTCGTCGACGTCGAGCGGCTCAAGGTCGAGGTGCCTGCGGCCGGGATCGACGCCGCGTTCCCGATGGCGAGCGACGTGCAGCATCGGTTCCTCAATGGCCTCGACGACATCGGCATCACCCTCGGCAAGGCCGACGCAATCGATGCGTTCGAGGCACGGCGCCCCAGCTATCTCCCGAGCTGAACGGTCGTGACGGGCCGCTCTCGTCACGATCGGTGGAGACAGGCCTGACACACTCTCGGCGTGGAGGCGACGCAGCGAACTGCCGAGAGGCCGGCGAACGCGATCACCGTTCCGGCGTTCCGGAACCTGTGGTCGTGCAATGTCGCGTTCTTCCTGGTGATGAACGCCCAGCGTTTCGCGTTCGGCTGGGTGGTCCTCGACCTGCTCCTCCTCGACGAGGGAGCGCAAGGGCTGATCGTGTTCAGCCTGGGTGCACCGGTTGCCCTCCTCGTCCTCCACGCCGGCGCATGGGCCGACCGGTGGGATCGCCGCCGCATGCTGATCAGCACGCAGTTGGCGGGCGCACTCGTGATGGCGGCGACAGCGATCCTGATCGGCTCGGGTCACGTCACCATCGCCTGGCTCATCGCGCTCACGCTGCTCGCTGGGTCGGCAGTTGCCATTGGCCAACCCGTTCGCTCCTCACTGGTTCCCGTGCTCGTAGCTCGCGAGCAGCTGTTCAGCGCGATCGCTCTGAACGCGATCGCGATGACGCTGTCGCTGATCCTCGGCCCCGTACTGATCAAGCTCGTCGGCGACCAGTTCGGGTTCGACGGCGCCTTTTGGTTCCAAGCAGTGCTGCTCCTCGTCGGGGTGTTCTTCCTGTGGCGCCTCGAGGTCCCACCTCACGCCGAAGTGCGCGAGCGACGGTCGGTGCGCACCGAGACCGGCGAGGCCCTGCGCCACATCCTGGGGGACCCGCACCTCAAGACGCTCTTCGGTCTGCTGCTCCTGGCGAGTTTGACCATCCACCCCGCAGTCATGGTCACGATGCAGGCGCACGTCAAAGAGGAGTTCGGACGCGACTCCGGCGACGCGGCCTTTCCGTTCGCCGCGATGGGCGTCGGTATGGCGCTCTCGTCGTTCTTCCTGATGCGACACGGCGACATGAAGAACAAGGGCGCAGTGTTCCAGCGGGCCATGTTGTGCGGCAGCACGATCACCTTCCTGACCGCCTTGGTTCCGAGCTTCTGGCAGGTGGTCGCGCTCGCTGGGTTGATGGGGCTCGCCGGCGGCTTCTTCATCAACATGAACCAGGGACTCGTTCAGGCCAACACGCCCCAGCCGCTGATGGGGCGGACGATGGGGGTCTACACACTCGTGGCGAACGGTCTGTTCCCTGCGGGAGCTTTGGCGTTGGGTGTCGCGGCCACCTTCATCGGAACACGATGGACCATCGCCACCGCTGCGGTCATCGGCTTCGCAGTCGTTGCGACGACCTACGTCCGCGACTCCGAGCTCCGACGGCTGTCCTGACGACCCAGGTGCCCGATCGTCACGTCGCTGCTGGACGCGGTGCGCCGATGGGCCAGCCGTCGACGACCTGATCGAGGAACTCGCTCATCCCGATGCCCGTCTGGCCGTTGCACTCGAAACGAGTCATCGCCTCGGTGATGCGGGTGTGCAGCGTCTCGCCGTCGGGAGTCGTGCGGCGGTTGCGCAAGGGAATCATCGAAATGACGTCGCCGGTGACTTCGTACTCGGCGTGGTCGGTCATCGCCCAGCAACGCAGCGAGGTCTGCTCGCCGCGTTCATTCCACTCGGCGTCGACACGACAGTCGCGGACCTGGTGGTACTCGTCGCCCACGAGCACCATGCCTCCCGTACGTGGCGGTCTGCCCTCGCCGCGATCGATCACCGACAGCATCATCGCGAAGTCGGGGCCGAAGACCATCGGGAGCCATCGGTACCACGTGAGCGCCTGCCACGAGCGAGGACCCCATGACTTGTCGCGGAGACCGAGCCCGTCGACCTCGATCACGATCCCCGTCGTGACCGAGTCGTCAGGATCGACGACGGTGATGGTGCCGGTGACGGAGCAGTGCTGTTCGTAGTGCGCCTTCGCGAAGCTCGTGCCTGGCTCGATCTCGATTTCTCGCCCGTCGGCGTACATCGGCTTGCCGCCGTACATCGGCGACACGGCTCGGTAGTCGAGACGAACCGAGCACTCGACGATCGGGTTGTCGCGGAACGCTCGGCGGGGCTCAGCCATGTCGCCCGGGTTCGCCAGGAGACACACGCGACCGTCGTAGGAGACCGTGAGGTGCTCGAAGGGTTCGACCACCTCGATGGTGAGGCCTCCGGCGGACATGGCATGGTTGCGACTGATGGCGGGCCGGTCGAACATGAACCCGACGCGTCCATCCGGGAGGTAGAGGCACACCGACATCTCGGCGTAGCCCTCGTTGGGCCGGTTTCCGAGCCGGAACCAACCGCCCGCCTCACGCCCGAGATCGAAGGCGTTGAGATACATCGACTCGTTGTAGTTCTCGGCCTCGTCCGGCTCGTGGGTGTACTCGTCGTCCGGCTCGAGGACTGTCACGATGCGATTCGGGTCGTCGGCGGTGTCGACTGCGTCATCGGGTTCGGCCATCAGGAGATGCTGACCGCCGTGCGTCAGAGCGGACGAACCGGACCTCGATCTCGGGTCCAGCTGGTCAACTCAGCGAAGCCACCAACGCGTCGATCAATCCGACTGCGCCGTTCGAGACCTTGCTCCGGGCCGTGGCCATGTCGAACCACGCGGCTCGATCGATCTCGGGAAACCGTTGTGTGCGCCCGGAGCGAGGCGGCCACTCGATCTCGAAGGTGTTGCTGACCACGGCGTCGAGGTCGATCGCGTCATGGTCGACGAGTTCGAGCGACCAGGCGATCACCACCTTCTTCGATTGCTGGAACTCGCCGAGCGGCACGAGCTCGCCGGGCGGCAACGACACGCCGAGCTCCTCGCCGAACTCACGTCGCGCCGCATCGATCGGTTGCTCACCGGGCTCGACCAGTCCCTTCGGAATCGTCCAGGCACCGTGGTCCTTCTTCGCCCAGAACGGTCCGCCCATGTGTCCGAGCAACACCTCGACGTCACCCGACGCGAGCCGTCGCCACAGTGCGATTCCAGCGGACAGACCGGCCATCGCCTCGTTGTAGCAGGCAACCCCGTTGCACGCTTCAACAACTCAGGCCGCGACGATCGCCGCAGGCAGCGTCTCGTCACGAGCCACCGCGGTCGGTCCACAGGGTCGCGAGTGGCCGATACCATGCGGCCCCGGCCGGATGTCCGGCTCGCGTCGATCCGGACTCACCAGGAGGATTCTCGATGACGATGTTCCGCTATCTCAGCTCGGAGTGGCACGATGCCGCTGCGCCGATTCGCGAACGGTTCGCAACCGCCCATCAGACACCTGAGGTCCCGATCGTGGCGAACGTCAAGGTCACCGGTGTCCCGTTCGAGGCAGGCACGGCAGATTTGCATTCGCTCCCGGGCATACCGAACGTGTTCGAACCCGGCCACGTGAACGATGCAGACGTGACGGTCACCGTCGACTACGCACTGGCACGCCTGATCGTCCTCGACGAAGGCACAAATCTGCTCCAACTCGGTCTCGACTCCGGTCAGATCGCCGTCGAGGGCGACGTCGACAAGCTTCGTTCGTACTGGCGTACCCACATCGGTGACGCGTCGTACGTCGAGATGATGGAAGCCCTCCGAGCGATCACGAAGTAGTCGTCGCTCGGGCGCGTTGCGCCCGGGTCTTCGAAATGACCCGACCGGGGGGGGCTGGCGTTCAGATCCTGCGACGTCTCCTCACGCTGCGTCGTACACGTAGACGCCGAGGACGTTGCCGCTCGGATCCCGGAAGTGAAAGCGTCGACCGCCGGGGAATCCGAACGGTTCGGTGACGACGTTGCCGCCACCCTCGACGACGGCTCCGAGCGCCACGTCGAGATCGTCGGTCTTGAACAGCACCAGCGGACCCACCGAACCCTGGTCGCCCTCGGCCGCCGATGCGGCAACCTTCGCTGCGGAGGTGAGTCCGATCTCGAGGTCGCCACTCATCGCCGCCGAGTACGTGGGGCCGTAGTCGGTCCACTCCCATCCGAACGCTGCGCTGTAGAACGCCTTCGTCATGACCATGTCGGTCGCAGGGAGCTCGATGTTCTCGATCCGGGGATGTGTCATGATCCCAACCGTAGGGACCGAGTCCGACAGCGGTGTGTCGGAGTTTCTTGACGAGTCGATCGACCGTCTGGTGAAGTCGGGGGATGCGACGGCTCGAACGTCTGA
>JBGCFW010000327.1:0-9842 GCA_045107155.1 Ilumatobacter sp.
TCGGCGAACGCCCGATTGTTCACGCTCAACCAGGCGTCGTCATCGGTACCCGGGCGAAACGAGCGGGTCGCGATGGTGGCGTGTCGTTCGACGGGAAGCGGTCGGCGCATCTGCAGGAGCGTGCGGCTCTGGTGCATGGCCGCGGTCGCAGCGAGTGCCTGATGCGCAGACGTCGGCTCGAACACCCACCAGTTCCCCTCGCCCCCACCCTCGTAGCGGACGACGTCGAGTGCGGCGTCGAGCAACTCCGGGCCGATCGTGGCCATCTCGTAGCGGTGGTGCGGGTGGAGGACCAGTTCGAACACGAAGTTGCCGTTGCCTCGCGACACCTGGGCGTACCCGACCGGATGCTCGTGACCCGGCTCGTATGCGACGAGGGCGGCGAAACCGTCGTGCCCGCCGCTCACGAGGTCGAGGTAGAGGTGGTCGGAGAGTGGTCGTCGACCGTCGGCGTGTGCGGCTGCATCGAGCAGTTTCGTGACCTCGATGATGTCGTCGTCGGCCATCTGACGCTTGATCTCGAGGCACCGCACGTCACGAACGGTACGCCGTGGTCATCGCGGTTGCACACGCAGAGTGAGCCGGGTACATTCGCATGTGTCCAGGTTCCCGCCACCTGGCATCTGCGACCGTCGGGATCCGCCTCCTGACGTCGCTGAGCGACGACCCTTCTTCAAGGAGGGTCGTCGCTTGTTTTTCACCCCGGGGAGCGTCGACGGCGGCGCACGATCACGCGGTCTTGATCGCCCGAATGAGCCCACGCTCCGCGATGCGGATCTGTCGCTCGGCCTCGTGGATCGCGCTCACGAAGTCGTCGCGATCGGTGCCGACGTGCGCTTCGGCGAGGTCGGCAACGCGTGCCCGATACTGGCCGATGTTGTCCGCGATCGTGGCCAACTCCGACGCCGTGGACTCGATCGATCCGCTCATGGGCGGCGACGGTAGCGCGCGAGACCCCCGGCGAGAACGGCGGTCCGAGCAACCCAGCGCCGAGGCCGGGTGAGCCATCGGTAGCCTCGGCCGACGTGATCCCGGTTCGTGACGACCTCCGTGCGATGGAGGGCTACCACTCCAAGCAAGTGGAGGTCGAGGTTCGGCTGAACACCAACGAGTCGCCGTTCCCTCCACCCGAGGGCTTTCGCGATGCGCTCGCGGCGGAGATGAGTCGGATCGAGTGGCATCGCTACCCCGATCGAGCTGCGACGGCGCTGCGTGGTGACATCGCCGAACTCCACGGCGTCGACGCGGCGCAGGTCTTCATCGCCAACGGTTCCAACGAGGTGCTGCAGACCATTCTGTTGGCCTACGCAGGGCCGGGGCGTACGGTCGCGACGTTCGAGCCCACGTATCAGATGCACGCTCAGATCGCCCGGGTGACCGGCGCGGCCGTCGTCGAGGGCGAGCGTGGCGCCGACTTCACACTCGATCCTGCGGAAGTCGATCGAGTGCTCACCGATCACGAACCCCACGTGGTGTTCCTCACGTCGCCGAACAACCCGACAGGCCTGGTGGAGCCTCGCGAGCGCGTCGAACAGTTGCTCGCCGGTGCCCCGGGTCTGGTGGTGGTCGACGAGGCCTACTCCCAATTCGCCGAGTGGTCGGCGCTCGACATGATCGATGAGGCTCGACCGCTCGTCGTCACTCGTACCTTCTCGAAGACCTGGTCGATGGCGGGCGCTCGCCTCGGTTACCTGGTCGGTCCCACGTGGCTGGTGGCCGAGCTCGACAAGGTCGTGCTGCCGTATCACCTCGATGCCGTGAAACAGCTTGCGGGGCGGGTGGCGCTGCGATTCACCGATGACATGAACGACCGAGTGGCGCAGCTCGTGTCCGAACGCGAGCGGATCACTGCGGGGCTCCGCGAGCTCCCGATCGACGTGTTCGACTCCGGTGCGAACTTCGTGTTGTTCCGTCCGAGGGAGATGGGCGGCGGTGACGTCTGGCAGCAGCTGGTCGTTCGCAGCATTCTGGTCCGCGACTGCTCGGGCTGGCCGCGTCTCAACGACTGTCTGCGGGTCACGGTCGGCGCCGCCGACGAGAACACCCGCTTCCTGAACGCTCTCGCCGACATCGTCACGCCCGCCGCCTGAACGCACCCGAAGGACTCCCGTCATGACTCGCTCCGCCTCACGCTCCCGCACGACGAAAGAGACCTCGATCGAGATCTCGCTCGACCTCGACGGCACGGGCGCCACCGACATCTCCACGGGCATCCCGTTCTACGACCACATGCTCGACCAGATCGGTCGCCACGGTGGATTCGACCTCACCGTCAAGGCCGAAGGTGACCTGCACATCGACACGCACCACACCGTCGAAGACGTGGCGATCACCCTCGGCGAGGTCTTTGCCGAGGCGCTCGGCGACAAGGCCGGCGTGCGGCGATTCGCGTCGGGCAGATATCCGCTCGACGAGGCACTCATCGACGTCGCACTGGATCTGTCCGGTCGTCCACACGTCGATTGGCACGTGGAGATGCCCGAGTCACTCGCGCTCGGGAGTCCGGCGTTCGATCCTCAGCTGGCCGAACACGTCGTGACGTCGTTCGCGACCTCGGCGGGAATCACGCTCCACGTCGAGATGGTGCGGGGCCGAAACACGCATCACGTGATCGAGGCCACCTTCAAGGGCTTGGCACGAACGCTTCGTGATGCCGTGCGGATCGAAGACGAAGCCGGGGTTCCGTCGACGAAGGGTGTGCTGTGACACGCCCGGTCGTGGCGGTCATCGACTACGGCATCGGCAATCTCCACTCTGCGCAGAAGTCGCTCGAAGTGTGCGGCGCCGACGCTCGCCTCACCGCCGACCCCGAGCAGATCGCCGCCGCTGCTGGCGTCGTGCTGCCAGGCGTGGGTGCGTTCGGTGCATGTATGGATGCGCTGCGATCAACGGGACTCGAGGCCCCGACCTTGGACGCAGCGGCGTCGGGTCGACCGTTTCTGGGGATCTGTGTCGGGATGCAGATGCTGTTCACGCGCTCCGAAGAAGACCCCGATGCCGCCGGGCTCGGTCTGATCCCGGGGACGGTCCGATGGATCCCTGCCGCCGACGGATTGAAGATCCCGCAGATGCAGTGGAACCGCCTCGAGGTCGTGGCGTCGGACGATCCCGTGCTCGCCGGACTCGGTGACGACGCGTGGCTGTACTTCGTGCACTCGCTGCACGGCGTGCCCGACGATCCGGCGATGGTGACCGCCACCGTCGAGTACGGATCCACCGTCAACGCGGCGTTCCGGAACGGAAACGTCGTCGCGGCGCAGTTCCATCCGGAGAAATCGAGCCGACACGGCCTGGCGATGCTCGCCAACTTCGTGCAGGAGTGTGCATGACCCCCCAGCTGTATCCGGCGATCGATCTTCGCGGTGGCCACGTGGTGCGTCTCCGTCAGGGTGACTACGCCGATGAGACGATCTACGGCGATGACCCGGTCGCTGTTGCGAGGTCGTTCGCAGACGCCGGGTCGGCGTGGATCCACATCGTCGATCTCGATGCCGCGAAGTCGGGCGATCCGGTGAACCGGCCGATCATCCAGGCCGTTGCGGCGGCCGTCGCCGATTCGTCCAGCATTCAGACCGGCGGTGGGGTGCGGTCGATCGACGACGTTCGCCAACTCGCCGACGCCGGAGTCGGGCGAGTGGTCATGGGGTCGGCGGCCGTCGCCGACCCGTCGCTCGTCGCGAGTGCCTCAGACATCGTCAAGGTCGCTGTCGGCCTCGACCATCGAGACGGGGAGGTCGCCACGCATGGTTGGACCCAGGGGAGCGGCCTCCGCCTGGACGACGCCTACAGCCTGTTCCCGACTGCTGATGTGTTCGTCATCACCGACATCGGCCGAGACGGCATGCTCGAAGGCCCCGACGTCGCAGGGCTCGTGCGCTCCGCAGCTCTCGCTGACTCGCCAGTGATTGCCAGCGGTGGAGTCGCGACGCTCGACGACGTCCGCGCACTGGCCGCGATCCCAGGTTTGGCCGGCGTGATCACCGGAAAGGCGCTCTACGAAGGTCGCTTCACAGTGGCGGATGCGCTCGCCGCGCTGAGCGAACCACGAGCGAACCAGGGGACGGCGTCGTGAAGGTCGCTCGCGTCATCCCGTGCCTCGACGTCACCGCCGGGCGCGTGGTGAAAGGGACCAACTTCGTCGACCTGCGTGACGCAGGCGATCCGGTCGAGTTGGCCGCCCGCTACGACGTCGAGGGGGCCGATGAGCTCGTCTTCCTCGACATCACGGCGTCGAGCGACAACCGCGACACCACTGTCGACATGGTTCGCTCCGTCGCGGAGCAGGTGTACATCCCGTTCACCGTCGGCGGCGGCATCCGAACACTCGAGGATGCTCGCACGATGCTCCAGGCTGGTGCCGACAAAGTCAGCGTCAACACTGCCGCGGTCACTCGACCCGAGCTGATCACCGAGATCGCCGACGTCTTCGGTGCGCAATGCGTGGTCTGTGCGATCGACGCCCGCCGGCGGCGCCCCGACGGCGACCGCGACGGGCTGGCACCCGACGACCCGACCGATGGGTGGGAGGTGTTCCTGCACGGCGGACGAACCCCGACCGGGATCGACGCTGTCGAGTGGGCCACGACAGCCGTCGAACTCGGCGCCGGAGAGATCCTGCTCACCTCGATGGACCGCGACGGCACCAAGATCGGGTTCGACCTCGAGCTCACGCGCGCCATCGCCGAAGCGGTGACCGTTCCGGTGATCGCCAGTGGAGGGGTCGGGACGCTCGAGCATCTCGTCGACGGCATTGCAGCCGGAGGTGCTGACGCGGTACTCGCCGCATCGATCTTCCACTTTCGCGAGCACACCGTCGCCGAGGCGAAGCGCGTGATGATCGACGCCGGCCTCACCGTGCGTCCGGTGTGAGCGAATCGAGTGTTTGCGCGCATGAAGTTTCGCGACTTCGTGGGTTGTCGTAGCGTCCAGAGACACCGGGGTCGTCCTCACAACAGATGCGAGGGCCGATTGGAAGGGGTAACGAGATGAGTCGAACGCATGGAACGTTGCGAGTTCGCTGGGTTGCGTTCGCGCTCGTCGCGCTGGTCGTGGTGCAGGCTTTCGCAGCTGTTCTGAGCGGTATCTGGGCTCGAAACACGTCGATCGCGGTCGCTCAGGACTCGATCGCCCGCGAAGGCGCCACCACCGTCGAGAGCATCCTCAGGCATCTCGAACCGGCGGAACAGTCGATCGAGGTCACGACACGCCTGCTCGACGGCGACTTGCTCGACGTCTCGCCCGGTGGACTCGAGCGGTACCTCTATGCCCAGCTGGCCGTGATGCCGCAGATCGCAGGAGCATTCGTCGGATATCCCGATGGCTCGTTCGTGTTCGTCGCAACGGAGGACGAGGGCTATCGCTCGAAACGCATCACGACCTTCGGTGAACGCAGTGTCGAGGTGCGGACCTACGACGCCGACTTCGCCCTCACATCGACCACCCAGGTCTTCGACGACGACTTCGACCCTCGGGCTCGCCCTTGGTACGAGGCGGCGGTCGAGTCCGGCGAGCTGTCCTGGACGGACCCGTATGTCTTCTTCAGTTCACAGGAACCAGGAGTCACGGCGAGCAAGGCCATCGCTGACGGCGATGAGATCAGAGCGGTGGTCGGCCTCGACGTCGAGCTGTCCGGGCTCGCGCTCTTCCTCGACAATCTCGCCGTCGCCGATGCCGGCGAGGCGTTCGTGCTGTCAGGTGACTCCATCATCGGTGCTCCCTCGGAGTACGCGGCTCGAACACAGGTCGACGACGAAGGTGAACTCGAGCTCCTCGGGGCATCCGAGCTCGGTCTCGCTCGAGCGGTTCAGCAGTCCTCCACGTCGGTCGCGACGGAGCGGGTCGATGGATCTCTCGTACTGGTTCGTGCGTTTCCGGACGATCAGGGCCTGGCGTGGCGCCTGGTGATCCGAGCGCCCGAGTCGTCCTTCACCGGCGCGGTGGTCGACCAGCAGCAGCTCACCTTGCTGGCCACGTTCAGCGCGGTGACCGTGTTCGCTCTGGTGCTCGGTCTGCTGTGGCGGGCGAGACGCCCGATCCAAGAGCTGCAGATGCGAGCGGGCACCGATCCGCTCACGCGCCTCGCGAATCGCAGAGCCGTCTCGGAAGCCGGCGCGGAATTGCGACGGCGGATGCGCGACAGCGAAGTGCTGTCGGTCGTGGTTCTCGACGTCGACGGTCTGAAGCAGTTGAACGACTCCGTCGGCCATGAGAGCGGCGACCGCCTGATCGTGACCGTCGCCGAGGCCCTACACGAGTCGACGCGAGAGGGTGACATCGCCGGACGGCTCGGCGGTGACGAATTCGTTGTCGTGCAGCCGATGCCGACGCCGACCGAAGCGGTCGTGAACGCGCGCCGGCTTCAGCGCGAGCTCGATGAGGCGGTGCGGCGGGCATTCCCGGCCGCCGTCGTCGGGGTCACCGGAGGATTGACCATCGGCGATGCGGGCAGCGACCTGCAGACCCTCATCAACGAGGCTGACCAGGCGCTGATCTCTGCCAAAGCTCAGGCACGAGGCATGCTGCGCGTGTCGGAGCGGGCCGTGAACGCAGCCATGAACGACAAGGCCGGTTCGGCCGAGGTTGCCTCCGAGCTCTGAGGTCCGCAGGCCTCACCGTCCGCCCGATCTGAGCGTTGCCGGGCGGCGGTGAGGACCCGACGCGGAGCCGACCGGGGAGAGCAACCGGCCCGGGGTCTTGGTCGATCAGTCGGTGGCTTGCTGCGCGATCTCGGCACGGACCTCGTCCATGTCGAGCTCGCGAACTTGACTGATGAGGTCGTCGAGCGCATGGCCCGGCAGGGCACCGGGCTGCGAGAAGAGCTGCACGCCGTCACGGAAGATCATCAGCGTCGGGATCGAGCGGATCTCGAGTGCCTGAGCGATCTGCTGTTGCGCCTCGGTGTCGATCTTGGCGAACGTGATGTCGGTGTTCTTGTCCGATGCGTCTTCGTACACGGGCCCGAACGACTTACATGGCCCGCACCACTCGGCCCAGAAGTCGACCAGCACGATCCCCTCTCCGGTGACCGTGGATTCGAATTGTTCGCTGGTGAGATCGATGGTGGCCATTGCGGCACTCCCTTTCATGCGTGTGATGGTTGAAACCGGGCGCGGCGGCCGCGTATTCCTCCCCGCCGACGAACTGGGCGATCCGATTGATCCGGCGGCGACGCCGGCGCGTAACGTTGCGGCCATGTCACCGGAGGCAGTCACGACGGAGCGACGAGACGGCGGGGTACTCGTGTGTCATGTCGATGACGGCAAGGCGAATGCTCTGTCGACGGACATCATCGCCGCCGTTCTGTCGGCGATCGACGAAGCCGAGTCCGACGACGACATCACGTCGATGGTCATCCACGGCCGCGAGGGCAAGTTCTCGGCCGGATTCGATCTGACGGTGATGCGCAGCGGTGACGTCGGGGCGATGTCCAACCTCGTCTCCGACGGCGGCGCGCTCGTGAGGCGTATCTACGGTGCCGACGTTCCGGTCGTGGCGGCCTGTACCGGTCACGCGCTCGCCGCCGGTGCGCTGTTGTTGCTCGGCTGTGACGTGCGCGTGGGGGCCGACATCGACTGCAAGATCGGTCTCAACGAAGTCGCGATCGGCATGGTTCTTCCCGACTGGGCCTTCACGATCGCGATCGATCGGCTGAGCAACCGGCATCTTCAGCGGTCGGTCGCAACCGCACGCGTCACCGACGCTGCCACGGCGGTCGACATCGGATATCTCGACGAAGTGGTCGCGGTCGATGCAGTGCTCGAGACAGCCGTCGAGCATGCCGCGAGCATGGCCGGCCTCGATGCACGCGCGTATCGAGGCACCGTGAAGAAGCTGCGCTCCGACACGCTCGCCACGATGGATCAACAGATCGCCGCCGATCGTGCGGCGGGCGCTGTCCCGTCAGTCTGAGCCTCGATCCGTCGCCGCTCTGCCTCGTCGAGCGCTCAGCTCGCGAATCGACCGTGCGATCGTTCGCGGGCAAGCGTCAGCGGTAGGTTCGGCCTATGGCTAACCCCGTCGTCAATCCAAACATGGAATACCGCCGCCTCGGTAACAGCGGCCTGAAGGTGAGCATCTTGTCGTTCGGCAGCTGGGTCACGTTCAACACCCAGCTCGACAATCAGCTCGCCGCAGAGTGCATCGCCGCCGCAGGCGAGGCCGGTTGCAACTTCTTCGACAACGCCGAGGCCTACGACGGCGGCAAGGCCGAGGAGATCATGGGCAAGGCGTTCCGCGACCTCGGCTGGGACCGCTGGTCGTACGTCGTCAGCACCAAACTCTTCTGGGGCATCAACGGCAACGTACCGAACATGCGCAACACGCTGAACCGCAAGTACCTCATGCAGGCGATGGACGGCTCGCTGGAGCGGATGGAGCACGACTTCGTCGACGTCGTGTACTGCCATCGCTCCGACCCGGACACGCCGCTCGAGGAGACCGTGTTCGCCATGCACGACATCGTCAGCTCGGGCAAGGCGCTCTACTGGGGTACCAGCGAGTGGAACGCCGAAGAGATTCGGGCGGCGATCGAGATCGCCGACAAGCATCACCTGCACAAGCCGGTGACGGAGCAGAGCCAGTACAACCTGTTCGAACGCCAAAAGGTCGAAATCGACTACAGCCGCCTGTGGGAGGACTATCGGTTCGGCAACACGATCTGGAGCCCGCTCGCGTCGGGACTCCTGACCGGCAAGTACAAGGATGGCATTCCCGACGACAGCCGCGGTGCGCTGCCCCAGTACGGCTGGCTGCAGGACCGTCTCACCAACCCTGACGAGATCGCCCGCGTCGAGGCGCTGCGCCCGATCGCGGAGCGGCTCGATTGCACACTTGCTCAGCTCTCGCTCGCATGGGCGACCAAGCACCCGATGGTGTCGTCGGTGATCACGGGCGCGTCGCGCGTCGAACAGGTCGTCTCGAACTTCGAAGCGCTCGACGTCATCCCCCTGCTGACCGATGGCGTCATGAACGAGATCGACGTCGCTCTCGGCCTCGCCACGGCCTGAACCGGCCTGAGCCCGCCAAGTGTGTCGGAGCGGGTCAGACCCACTCCGACACGCTTGCACGCCGGTGCCGCGACGTCAGGCCAGGCGTTCGGTTGCGAACGTGCACACGCGTTCGGCGATCGAGCGGTCGTGCCCGACCAGGAAGTGATCGGCGTCGTGCAGCACTTCGACGGAGCAATCAGTCCAATGCGCCGTTGCCTCGCGCATCGAGGACGCGTTGGTGAACTGGTCGTGTTCAGCGGCCAGCAGGAGGCAGGGAACCGACGGTGCCGCCACGTCGCTCGCCATCGCCAGCGGGGGAGCGATCGCAACGGCGGCGGAGGTCTCGGCTGCGACGCCGAGCGCCATGAGCGCGCCAAACGAATAGCCGATCGCAAGCGTCGGGACAGCCGGAACCCGATCCGCGACGAGCTCGAGGGCAGCGTGTGTGTCGCGCAGTTCGCCGACGCCGCCGTCGAAGTCGCTGCGCACATCGAAGCGCAGGGCGGCGATGCCGACCTCGGGGAGTGCTCGATGAATCGCTGCGACAACCGGGTGGAACCGGTTGCCGCCGTATTGGGGATGCGGATGGCACACGATCGCGGCCATCACGGGGTCGTTCGGAACGATGAGGTCCCCGACGAGCGCGGTGCCGTCGCTCGAGACGAAGCGGATCGGGTCGGGGGGTCGGGCAGTGCTCATCGACGGGACGGTACCCTTCAGCGCCGTGCCAGGTCTCGACGACAAGTTGCCGATCAAGATGCTCAACGATCGTGTGCTCGTGAGCACCAATGACGACGGTGAGCGCAAGTCGTCCGGTGGGATTCTGATCCCGGCGACGGCGGAGATGGCGAAGCG
>JBGCFW010000328.1:0-5642 GCA_045107155.1 Ilumatobacter sp.
GACGGCATCGGGACCATGGTGACGTCATGAGCAGCAGTGACGTCGTCGTCGGTTGGCCTGCAGAGAAAACGGTGACGGCATGAGTGTCGCCACCACGACGCAACTGGAGTTCTCGTGACCCACGCCTTTCAACACGCACCGATGAGCGGATGTCCGTTCATGCCGGTCTTCGGTCCGCCGGCGATCATGTTCGACCGCGGTCGCGGCACCGAGCTGTGGGACTCAGACGACCGGCGCTACCTCGACTTCCTGTCGGGTCTCGCCGTCACGTCGCTCGGTCACGCCAATGAAGTGATCGCGGAGGCCGTCGCTGATCAGGCCGAGACGCTGCTGCACGTTTCGAACTTCTTCGCCAACCCGGTCGCCACCGAAGCGGCCGTGAAGGTGAACGGGTTGCTGCAGGACGCCACCGGCCACGCCGGGCAGGTGTTCTTCACGAACTCGGGGGCCGAGTCGAACGAATGCGCCATCAAGCTGGCGCGAAAGCACGGCGGACGTGGCCGGCACACCGTCGTGACGGCGCTGGGGAGCTTCCACGGCCGAACGCTCGCAACGCTCGCTGCGACCGGCCAGCCGACCAAGCACGAACCGTTCCAGCCCGTGCCGGAGGGATTCCGTCACGTGGCATGGGGCGACGTTGATGCGCTCACTGCGGCCGTCGACGGCTCGGTCGCCGCCGTCATGATCGAACCGATCCAGGGAGAGGGAGGGGTGAACCCCGCCACCGACGAGTACCTCCAGGCCGTTCGAGCCGTGTGCGACGAGGTGGGTGCGTTGATGATCGTCGACGAGATCCAGACCGGGATGGCCCGTACTGGCGAATGGTTCGGTTTCGAGCACGCCGGAGTCGTCCCCGACGTCGTCACCCTGGCCAAGGCGCTCGGCAACGGGATGCCGGTGGGCGCATGCTGGGCACGACGCGACGTCGCTGCGGTCTTCGAGCCAGGTGACCACGGGAGTACCTACTCGGGCACCGCGATCGCATGCTCGGCAGTGAACGCGACCATCGACGAGATGATCCGGCTCGATGCGCCGACGCTGGCGACCGAGCGTGGTGCGCACCTCGTCGTGGCGTTGGAGAACGTGCCCGGGGTCGTGGGCGTGCGAGGGCGAGGGCTGATGCTCGGCGTCGAACTCGCAGACGGTCTCGACGCGAAACGGGCGTACGCCGACCTGCTCGAGGCCGGGCTCATCGTGAATGCCGTCGACGCGCGCACGATCCGACTCCTCCCACCACTCACCGTCAGTGATGCCGAGATCGACGAAGCGGTGACGATGATCGCCGCCGCGCTGGCCGCTCAGCTCGAGGCCGCGTCGTGACGCGGCACCTCCTCGACGTGACCGACTTCTCGGTCGACGAGATCGTCGAGATCCTCGATCTCTCCGAAGCACCGATCGACTCACTCGGAGCGCCGCTCGAGCGATCGGGGGCATCGTTGATCTTCGAGAAGCCGTCCAACCGGACCCGGCACTCGATGCAGATGGCGGTCGTACAACTCGGCGGCCACCCGATCTACACCCGGGGCGACGAAGTCGGCTTCGACACGCGTGAACCCGTCGAGGACGTCGTGCGGATCATGGCCGGCTACCACGCTGTGATCGCTGCTCGTGTGTTCGAACACAGCACGGTCGAGCGGGCTGCGGCAGCGATGGACGCCGACGGCACGGGGGTGCCGATCGTCAACATGCTCTCGGAGTGGTCGCATCCGCTCCAGGCGTTCGCCGACGCACTCACCATGCGGCAATGCCTCGGTGACCTCACCGGTCGCACCGTCGCCTACGTCGGTGACTACGCCAACGTCGCTCGATCGCTTGCCGAGATCTCGTTGCTGCTGGGCATGCGAGTTCGACTCGCGTGCCCGGCGGGGTTCGACGCCAACGAGGCCGAGCTCGAACGTCTCTCGATGATCGGCGCCGGTGACATCACTCAGATGAGGCGACCGATCGATGCCGTCGACGGCGCCGATGCCGTGCATACCGACACCTGGGTGTCGATGGGCCAGGAGTCCGAGAAACACGCGCGTCGACGCGCCTTCGAGAGCTACACCGTCGATGACACGGTGATGAGTGCGGCTGCAGACGATGCCATCTTCATGCACTGCCTCCCGGCGTATCGCGGCTTCGAGGTCTCGGCCGATGTCATCGATGGGCCGGCCTCCGTGGTCTTCCAACAGGGGCACAACCGCATGCACGCAGCCCGAGGCGCGCTCGCCTTCGTCGTGCGCGAGACACACGCATGATCGCCACCACCGAACCGGTGATCCGGAGGAAGCCTCGATGACCACGAAGGTGCAACGCCAGACCGCCATCGCCCGCCTGGTCGGTGCCCACGAGGTGACCAGCCAGCCCGAGTTGATCGAGCTGCTCGCCGGCGAAGGCATCGAGGCCACCCAGGCAACGGTGTCGCGCGACCTGGACGACATCGGCGCCGTCAAGGTCCGCGTCGCCAGCGGCAACACGGTCTACGCGATTCCCGAGTTCGAACCCGATCGACTCGCACCCGTCGACCAGCTTCGCCGAGTGATGGGAGAGTGGGTCGCGGAAGTCGCGCACTCGGGGAACCTCGTCGTACTGCGCACGCCTCCGGGCTGCGCCCACGTGGTGGCATCGGCCCTCGACAGGAGCCGAATCGACGGCATGCTGGGGACCGTCGCCGGTGATGACACCTTGATGTGCGTCGCAACCGATGTGGACGGCACCGACCTCGCCGCACGACTCCGCCTGCTCGCAGGCCTCGACTGAACGCACCGACCGGGAAGGACCCTGATGGACCTCGATGACGAACACGAATTCGCGCGCGACGGCGAACTGCCGCCGACTGCGAAGACGCTCTGGCACGGACGCTTCACGGGCGGGCCGTCGGAGTCGCTGCTCGCGTACACGGTGAGCCTCCCGTATGACCAGCGGATGTGGCGCGACGACATCGCCGGGTCGCGTGCGCATGTACGCGGGCTGGCACGGGTCGGTCTCCTGAGCGAGGCCGAACGGGACGACGTGCTGCGAGCGCTCGACCAGGTCTCGGTGGAGATGGCCCGAGCGACGTTCGTGTTCGTCGACAGCGACGAGGACATCCACACTGCGATCGAGCGGCGCGTCACCGAACTCGCAGGGCCAGCAGGTGGCAAGCTTCACACCGCGCGCAGCCGGAACGACCAGGTCGCAACCGACCTGCGCCTGTGGTGCAAGCGCGAACTCCGCGACGTCGCGCTCCGCCTCGTCGAAATGCAAGAGGCACTGCTCGAACAGGCACTCGAAGCCGGTGACGCGTATCTGCCCGGATACACGCATCTCCAGCGGGCGCAGCCCGTGTTGCTGGCGCATCATCTGATGGCGCACGGTTGGGCGCTCGGTCGCGACGTCAGCCGCCTGCTCGACACCGTTCGCCGACTCGACGTGTCGCCGCTGGGCGCCGGTGCGCTCGCGGGCTCGTCGCTGCCGATCGACCCGGTCGGCAACGCCGCCGACCTCGGATTCTCGAAGGCGTTCGACAACAGTCTCGACGCCGTGAGCGACCGGGATTTCGTGGCCGAGGCGGTCTTCGACCTCGCGCTCGTCGGTATCCACCTGAGCCGGATCGGCGAGGAGTGGGTTCTGTGGACGTCGGGCGAGTTCGGGTTCGCGATCCTCGACGACGGCTACGCGACGGGCTCGTCGATGCTGCCCCAGAAGAAGAACCCCGACATCGCCGAACTCGCACGGGGAAAGAGCGGTCGCCTGATCGGCAACCTGTCCGGGTTGCTCGCGACGCTGAAGGGTCTCCCGATGGCCTACAACCGCGACCTCCAGGAGGACAAGGAGCCGCTCTTCGACTCGGTGGAGCAGGTCACGCTGGCCGTCGCCGCCCTCACCGGGATGATCGCCACGGCGACGTTCGATGTCGAAGCGATGCAAGCAGCGGCCGACGAGGAGACGATGGCAGCCACCGACCTCGCCGAGTATCTCGTTCGCAACGGGATGCCGTTCCGCGAGGCGCACGCCGTGGTCGGCGCCCACGTGCAGGCATGTCTGGCCGGCGAAGGCAGCCTCGCCCAGCTGGTCGCGGCGGATCCGCGTCTCGGGGCCGAGGGAGCGGCGCTGGTGGCACCGGGAGTCGGAGTGACCATGCGGAGCAGTCGCGGTGCCGCGGGGCCTGCGGCGCGAGCCGTGCAGGTCGATTCCTACCGCTCGATGATCACCGACGAGCGGTCGTCGATCGAATCGATCGTCGTCCTGGACTGAGCGGCGGCGGCGTGATCCCGGGTGGACTCGACAGGTCGTGGTTCGCACGAGACGCGCCGACGGTCGCGCTCGATCTGCTCGGCAAGCTGCTGGTCGTCGACAGCAATGGGGTTCGGTGCAGCGGACGCATCGTCGAGACGGAGGCCTACACGTCGGACGACCCTGCGAGTCACACGTACAACGGTCCGACGCCGCGCAACCGGGTGATGTTCGGCCCCGCGGCCCATCTGTACGTGTACTTGTCGTACGGAATCCACCAGTGCGCGAACGTCGTCACGGGTGCCGACGGTGACGGTCAGGCGGTCTTGTTCAGAGCGGTCGAGCCGGTCGAGGGGATCTCGGAGATGCGGCGGCGCCGGGGTCGGCCTGATCGGGAGCTCGCCAATGGGCCGGGGAAACTCTGCCAAGCGCTCGGGATCACGGCCGATCATGGCGGCGTGGACCTCTTGAACGGGCCGGTTTCTGTGGTCGATACTGGCGTGACGAGGCCGTTCGAACCGATCGTCGGTCCTCGTATCGGCGTCACCAAGGCGGTCGACACCCCGTGGCGGTTCAGGGTGTCCTGAGGCCTGCGGTCGGCGTGGTCGTCGGGCGCACCGTCAGTCGCCGCGCTCCGATCAGCAACGGGATGCCGAATGCCAACACTGCGAGCGCGACGACCAGCACCGCCGATGCCGTCGTCGCGTCGATCACGGCACCGGTGAGGTAGGGGACGCCGATGGCGCCGACGTTGGCAGCCAGGAGCTGCCAACCCGAGACCTGTTGTGCGTGTTCGAGGCCGACCCGTTGCGAAGTCCGTGCCGAGAGCGTCGGCACGATCGGCGCGAGGCCCAGGCCGACAGCGGTCGATGCAGCGACGACCGTCGCCCCCGGTGCGATGGTGGTGACACCGACGAATGCGGCAGCGATCGACGCGGCGGCCGGTAGGCCGAGTCGCTCGACGATGGCTCGGACCCGATCGGAGACCAGCACGAGGCGGCCCGCCATGCTCCCGCCCCAAAACCCGGACACCGCGAGGCGAGCGACCGTGTCGTCGACGTCGCGCGCCTCGGTGAGGTAGGTGAACAACCAGCTGCCGATGGTCACCTCGATCGCGACGAACGCGAAGAAGGCAAGCAGCGAGACAGCCGTCGCAGCGGTCGGAGGTCGTCCCGGTCGGTCGCTGGGATCGATCTCCTCGTTCGGACTGTGGATCGGCGACTCGGGGGGCGCCGGGAAGTTGTCTCGGGCGACGATGGCGACTGCGACGGCACACGCGGCGACGAGCGCCGTGACCACGATCGACCATCGCCAGTCTGGAACCACGACGACCACAAGTGGGCCGAGCGTCGCGCCGAGACCGTAGGAGCCGTGGACGACTCCGGCGCTCCCGATGTCGCCGAGCGACGCGATGACACCAGCGCCCACCGAGTCGAGCAGACCCG
>JBGCFW010000329.1:0-6323 GCA_045107155.1 Ilumatobacter sp.
CAGCCGTCAGCTGATCGACCTGGTCGTGGTCGCGCTCACACAGGCGCTTCCGCTGCCGCGGCTCCTCATCGGCCGTGGCGACATCGTCGATGCCGTGCTCGCAGCGACCCGACTCGGCACACTCGTCGGGACTCGCACGGCATACGACCGCACCGACGTGGCCTACTGGCTCAGCCCGTCGGCCGACCTGGTCTCGGTCGCCGCGATCTTCCGCGGGATCGTCCGCCGCCGAACCCACACCTGGCGCGGCCGCACGTACGGCTGAGGGCGCGGCTGACCCGGTTCGCGGCCAGGTCAGGACGGCGGGTCAGCGCGCTCGACGAGGACCATCCAGTTGCCGGAGTTGTCGCGCAGGATCGCTTCGACGCCGTAGGGCCGGGCGGCGGGCGGTTGGATGAACTCGATGCCTCGGGCGACAAGTTCTTCGTAGGTGGCCTGACAGTTCTCGGTCCGGAGCCCGGCTGCGTTCAGCGATCCCTTGTCGAGCATTCGCTGGACAGCTGCAGCGTCTTCCTCGTCGAGCGGCGGTCCGGGCCGCATCAGCGTCAGCTCGAGTTCGGGGTGATTGCGGTCTGCGCCTCGCGTCGACGATCGGCGATCGCCGCCTGTGCGAAGCGGACACCGATCAAGGTCATCAACCCACCGGTTGCTGCCGTTCGGTACGGGCCCTCGACGACGATCTGGACGAAGGGGAGCGCCAGCATCCCGGCCCGTGCGCCGTACGCGAACGACCTGGTCAGCGCGAACACCACCAGCAGCAGACCGATCGAGATCAGTGTCGGCACGGTGGCCGCGACGAGCACGGTGCCGACGAAGGTCAAGATGCTGCGTCCACCGACGAAGCGTGCGAACAGTGGCCACGCATGGCCGACCATGGCGGCACCGCCAGCGACGTACGCCACGCCCCAGACGCCGTCGTCAGCGAGCAGCGCACCAGCTCCAGCGGCGATCAGGCCCTTCGCGACGTCGCCGATGAAGACCGGGACCGCAGCCATCTTGCCGAGCGTCTCGCGTGCATTCCAGAAGCCGGGATTGCGATCCCCCACATCGCGAAGGTCGACCGCGGCGCGGCGACGAGCGACGAGGTTGGCCACAGGGATCGAGCCGACCAGGTAGCCGATCACGATCGAGACGACGACGTCGACCGGGGTGGCGGTCCAGCCCGCGACGCTGCTCATCGCCGCTCAGCTTGGCCGATGATCAGGCCGCGCCGCCACCGAGGTCGGGCGTCTTGAACTTCGGCCCGCGCGGCAGCAGGTCGGCGAGGACGGCTCGCTCGGTGGCACCTTCATCGTCCACCGCGACCACGACGAGCTCCGGGCCACCGATCTCGAGGGCGACCTGGAGGCACGCGCCGCACGGAAACGTGAACGCGTTGCGCGTGCGCCGCGAACACACCGCGAGCACCGCCGGGTCGACCCGTTCCGTCACAGCGGTGAACAGCGCAACCCGCTCCGAGCAGATGGCGAGGCCGAGCGACACGTTCTCGACGATCGCACCGCGCACCACTCGACCGTCGGTGGCGACGATCGACGCGCCCATCGTGAACTTGCTGTACGGCGCGTAGGCCCGTGTCCGTGCGTCGATGGCGGCGTCGACGGCGAGGTCCACGAGCTCGTCGATCGAGAGCCTCGCGGGCGACGTCGTCATGTTCGGGCCGTACCCGTCGGTCGCATGCACGAACCGTGCGAGTGGCACCAATCGCCTGGCACGATGGCACCGATGGGTCGCATCGCGTCGTTTCACCTGGTCCGAGAGCCACGCTGGAAGATCCCGTTTGCGATGGCGCGACTCGGCCTCGATCGGCCCCAGCTCGATCGCGTCAGCGGTCTGACCTTTTGGCGGCTGCTGGGCACCGGGCGAGCTGACGACACGGGCCCCGGTGCCGATCTCGCTCGTACCGCGTTGTTCGCGGTCTGGGACGATGAGCAGGATCTCGACCGATTCCTCGCGCATCACCGGATCGCACGTCGCTGGGAGGGCGCCGATGAGAGCTGGCACGTCCGGCTCCGCAAGCTCGGCGGTCACGGCCGGTGGCGTGGCGTCGACCCGCTCGAGGGCATGGAGGAAGGCGAGCGAGGTGGCCCGATCGCGATCGTCACCCGCGCCGACGTCCGACGCACGGCCGGCCGAGCCTTCGCCAACGCGGCCCGCGAGGTCGACGCCGAGCTCCACACCGCTGACGGGCTGATCGGCGTGGTGGGCATCGGCGAGGCACCGATCGGTCGGCTGGCCACCTTCAGCCTCTGGGAGTCGATGGGCGCCGCCAAGAAGTTCGCATATTCGATGCCACGCCACGAACAGGTCATCGCACAGACTCGCGACGGCGACTGGTACTCCGAGGAGATGTTCGCCCGATTCGAACCCTTCGGCGCCAGGGGATCCTGGAATGGCCGAAACCCACTGGCGCGATCGGACCAGCTCTGAACGGTCCTGCGTCGGACGGCAAACACGTCGTCGGCGTCACCGTCGCCGACCGATAGCCTTGCCGACGCTGCGGCCCCGGTCGCAGAGGTTGCCCAGATAGCTCAGTCGGTAGAGCAACGCACTCGTAATGCGTAGGTCGCGGGTTCGATTCCCGCTTTGGGCTCCACGGGAAACCCCTGCTCTCGCAGGGGTTTCCTCAGTTTTCGGAGGTCCTCACCCGTGCGGAAGATCTGCGGTGCGGGGTGTGTGGACCGACCGCGCCGCCGCACGAGACTCGGCACACCTCGGTGAGCGCACGCGAACACTTCGCTCCAACCCGGTCGGCCGTGACTGCGGGCCATCGGGAGTTCGAGAACTCGCTTCGTCGGCCAACCGACTCAGTGCGGCGGTTGCTTCTGCGCTGTGACGGCGAGACGTCGTTCGAGATGGCGCATCTCGGCGGCGTTGCGAGCGAGCCGATGTGCGTCGATGAACGACGTCTCGGCCGCGGCGACGTCACCCGCCATCAGGCGAAGCTCCGCTTTGGCGGCATGAAAGAGGTGGTAATCGGTGAGCTCGTCGGAGCGCGGGAGCGCGGCGAGTCCGGCGTCGGGGCCGTCGGCCATGCCGATCGCGACGGCTCGGTTCAGCGCGACGACCGGCGACGGATCGAACGTGAGGAGGCGGTCGTAGAGCGCAGCGATGCGGGGCCAGTCGGTCTCGGCGGCGTCGGTGGCGTTGGCGTGATACGCCGCGATGGCGGCCTCGAGCTGGAAGCGATTGGGCGCCCGGTGCGCCATGGCGCGCGTCAGCACGGCGTTGCCTTCGTCAATCGTGTCGCGGTGCCACAGTGCGCGATCTTGGTCCGGAAGAAGCACCAAGTCGGCCTTGTCGTCGAGGCGCGCATCGCGCCGAGCGTGATGGAACAGTTCGAGCGCAAGCAGCCCCTGCACCTCGGGATGCTCGGGCAGCAACTCGGCCAATGCGCGGGTCAGGCGCATCGACTCCTCGCACAGATCGACGCGGACGGGAAGGTGGTTCTCGCCCCGGCTGAGGTAGCCCTCGTTGAACACGAGATAGAGCACGCTGAGGACGACGGCGAGGCGCTGCTCGAGTTGCGACGGCGTGCTCAGCGGGATCGCTGCGTCGCGGATCTTCGCCTTGGCCCTCGAGATGCGCTGGGCGAGCGTCGGAGTGGGAATGAGATAGGCCGCCGCGATCTCGTCAGTGGAGAGGCCGCCAATGAGTCGCAGCGTGAGCGCGACCTGAGCGTCGGGGGCGAGCGCCGGATGGCAGCACAGGAACATCAGCCGGAGCTGATCGTCGGGCAGGTTGGGATCCGCGGCGGGGTCGTCGATGACGTGTGAGTCGTGCATGGTCGCAGTGTCGTTTCGGTCGGCATGGAACTCGGGGGCGGCCGCAAGGGTGCGGCGGCGATCGGCGTCGCCACGGCGCAGCAGATCGATCGCCTTTCGGTTGGCCACATGGTTCAACCAGGCGGCCGGGTTGTCCGGCACGCCATCGGTCGGCCATCGATCGGCCGCGGAAGCCAACGCATCGGCGACGGCGTCATCAGCCAGGTGGAGCTGGCCGTAGCGCCCGGCGAGGAGCGCCAGGACGCGCGGGGCGTCCTGGCGAACCAACCGAGCGAGTGCAGCGTCGACGACGTCCATGTTCTCCACGTTCGAGGTCGCTCAGACCTCGGGGCGGAAGGCGATCGGTCGGACCTCGAACGAGCCGTACGGGATCGGGACCTTGGCAGCGATGGCGAGCGCCTCGTCGAGGTCGGCCGCCTCGATCACGTAGAAGCCGCCGAGCTGTTCCTTGGTCTCGGCATACGGGCCGTCGGTCGTCGAGTTCGCCTCGGGCGACTTGTGCAGCGTGGTCGCCGTCATGGTCGGGGCGAGGCTGGCCCCACCGATGAAGGGGTTGCCTTCGGCGAGTTCGGCGTTGAACGACATCCACTCGGCCATCATCTCGTCGAACTCGGCAGAGCCCGGGGCGAAGTCGGGAGCGGCGCTCTCGTCGGAGTGGAGAAGGATCATGAATTCCATGTGCGTTGCTTTCTGTTCGGTCGCCGAACGATGTCGACGGTCGTTGTGATGGTGGTTGACGGGTTGGTCTGTCGAGGGTCGGTCAGGCCGCGCTCACGCAGTTGCGAGGCGGTCGAGGTTGGCGAGCGTGGTCGCCATGGCATCCGTGACGTTGGCGGCACGATCGGTCACGCCGGCCTTCACCTGGGCCCGCCGGATGAACCACGGTGAGGCCTTGTCCTGTCGCATCGACTCGACGACCCGGGTGCCGCCCTCGACCTGGTGGAACTCGTAACGCCAGGTCGGACCGAAACCCATCGGGACCTTGAACTCGAAGACCCGACCGCGCTCGGCCGCGGTGACGGTCGGCTTGGTGCTCCACTTGCTCGTGCCGAGTTCGTTGTTGCCCTTGAACCGAGCTCCGACCTGCGGGCCGGTGTGCTTGCCGACCCATTCGGCGCTGCGGCACTCGGGGCTCATCTCACCGATGCGGGAGACATCGGTGACGATGTCGTAGAGCGCTTCGGGCGAGGCGGAGATCGTCCGCTCGACGGTGACGCTGACTGGCTGGTGCTTGCTCATTGGTGGCTCCTGTTGTGCTGTGCGGAACCGACCGTTCGGTTCCTGTTGTCTTGTTGACGCAGCACCTCGCAGGATTCGACAGAGAAATCTGAGAAGTTCTGGATTCTCTCGTCGAGTGCTGAATCGAAAGCCCCAGAACGTTCGGAGGACGACCGGTCTCGATCGGTCGAATCCGGCAGCGAAGCGCGCCGCGATCTCTTGGGGAGCAGTCGCCCGATCAGGAGCACGCTCCCGCCCGACCGACTGGCGTCTGACCCGACGGGCGGCACGAGCCCCGGGGAACACCGCCGGAGCGCGGGATCAGCCTCGTGTGTGCGATGACACGATCGCGCTCGCTGGGGATCGTGGGTGAGACGGGCCGAGCTGGATCAGAGGTAGAGCGAGCCCGGCGCCGCCCACATCTCGACCCACCCGAGCGGCACGTGCCGTACTCGCGCACCGATCGAGCGAGTTGGGATTACGCGTTTCCGGTTGGGTTGCGTCCGATCGTTCAGGGTGTCACCGACGAGTGCCCTGACGTCGTGGGCTTCGATCGCGTGGAGCGGATCCGATCGCCTCGCCGGCGCTCATCTGATGGTCGCGGTGGTCTCTGCCCGGCGAGGTGCCGTGGCCTGTCGGGACGGGGCGGGGCGGGAACGGGATGCGGAGTCGGTGTATCCCGCCCATGGCGGTCTTGGCGCGGAGCAGCTGACCGGCCGCTAGATGCCGAATTGCTGGCGGGTTGCGGCGATGTATTCCTCGTCGGTCTTGCCGTCTCGGAGGCTGAAGAAGGTGTCGGCGTTGTTGCCGGCGCGGTATCGGATCGTGGCGGTGTCGTCGGGGGCGGCTCGATAGATGACCGCGGCGACGGCCGATGGTGGGGACGGGGGCTGGGGGTTTTCCTGGCGTTGGGCGATGGCGTTGTTGATGGCGTTGACCATCGTCTGGTACTCGGCGAGGTCGGGGTCGGCATGGAAGTCGAACGAGCTGCCCCAGAACTCGGTGGCGATGCTTCCGGGCTGGATGATTTTGACTCGGATGCCGATCCCGCCGAGTTCGAAGGCGAGCGATTCGGTGGCTCCTTCGAGCCCGTACTTGGTGGCGTGGTAGAGCGAGTTGAACGGGAACGTCATCTGGCCAGCGACCGAGGAGAGGTTGACGATGACGCCCTCGCGGCGTGCGCGCATGGTCGGCAGCACGGCGCGGGTGACGTCGAGGACACCGACGAGGTTGGTGTTGATCTGGCGGACCATGGCGTTGCGCGGGATGGCTTCGAGTGCGCCGAAGGTGTCGTAGCCGGCGTTGTTGACCAGCACGTCGATG
>JBGCFW010000033.1:0-6658 GCA_045107155.1 Ilumatobacter sp.
TTGCCGCGAGCGACCCACTTGAGGATCGGGATGTTGATTCCCTCTTCGTAGACTTCCTTGGCATCAGGGCCGTAGCCGCGTCCACCAACGTCGACCACGTGAGCAGTCGACGCGAAGAAGCCGATGAGCTGCTCGACCCCCGATTCATCGGGACCGAAGACCGGTGTGCACACCGTGATGTCGTGGAGATGGCCAGTCCCCTTCCACGGGTCGTTCGTGATGTACACGTCGCCCGGGAAGATCCGCTCGGGCCCGATGTCATTGATGAAGTGCGGGACCGCGGCCGCCATCGTGTTGACGTGACCGGGCGTGCCGGTGACGGCTTGGGCGATCATTCGACCCCGAGCGTCGAAGACTCCGGCCGACAGGTCTCCGGCCTCACGCACCGACGTGGAGAACGCGGTGCGCACCAACGCGAGCGCCTGTTCTTCGACAACGGCGATCAAGCGGTTCCACATCACCTGCCAGCGGACTTGGTGATCATGTGCGCTCATCGCGACGCTCCCTTCGCGTCGCGATGCGCTCTGGTGACGAGCAGACTTCCGTCGGATTGCATGGTGCACGTGTGATGCGAAGCGATGACCGTGGTGGTCTGAGATTCCGCGACGATCGCGGGCCCGCTGACTGCCACGCCCGGAGTCAGGTCATCGCGGGACAGCACCACGGTCTCGACGTGGTCCGCTGACACCGCGTCGTAGGCGATGCGAGATGCCGACCCGTCGAACGCGGACGCCTGCGTGGACAGGTCGACCCGCTGGCGCGGCGGCACGATCGACGACACCCGAACTGACCAGCTGACGGGCTCGATGGCCAGGTCATCGATGGCCCGACCGAAGAACTCCTCGTATGCCTTGGTGAACCGCGTCGAGAGCAGCTCGGCGGCGAAGTCGTCGAACGCTGCATCTGCGTCGAGGCGCACCGGAATCTCCCAGCCCTGTCCGTGGTACCGCATCGAGACCTGCCGCTCGATGGTGACCTCGGCGTCGGTACCGGCGCGAACGAACGACATGGCCTCCTCGGTGAGCGCGTCGAGAACGGCGTTCGAGCCGTCGACGTCGAACGCCGTGGTCGACGTGTAGAAGCTGCGCACCGCTTCGTACGAGAACGGCGCGACGAGAAAACCGATCGCGGAGCCGACACCGGCACCCGGCGGCACGATCATCTCGTCGAGCGCGAGTTTGTCCATCAGCCGAGCAGCGTGGAGTGGTGCACCGCCACCGAATGCGATCATCGTGTAGCCGGCGAGATCCTTGCCGTTCTCGACGGCGTGCGCTCGAGCGGCGTTGGCCATGTTCTCGTCCACTACTTCGGCCACCCCGATCGCGGATGCCTCAGCGTCGAGACCGAGACGCATTCCGACGCTTCGCACGAGTGCGGCGGCGGCGAGCTCCGGCGACAAGTCGATGTCGGACGCGCCGAACGTGTCGGGGTGCAGCCTGCCGAGTTCGAGGTTGGCATCGGTGACCGTGGCATCGAGGCCACCGAGTGAATATGCGGCCGGCCCGGGTTCGGAGCCGGCGCTGTGGGGTCCGATGCGGATCTGGTCGAGCGCGTCAACGCTGGCGATCGACCCCCCGCCCGCACCGATCTCGATCATGTCGATCACAGGAATCGAGATGGGCATGCCACTTCCCTTCTTGAACCGAGCCGTGCGATCGACCTCGAACGTGGTTGCCGTGCCGGGGCGATGATCGTCGATCATGCTGATCTTGGCGGTCGTGCCGCCCATGTCGAAGCTCAGTACTCGATCGCGGCCGTACCGCGCGGCCAGATCAGCGGCGAAGATCGCCCCGCCTGCCGGGCCGGACTCGACGAGACGAACAGGGAACGCTGCGGCGCGCTCGACGCTCATCAGCCCGCCGCCCGAGTGCACGAGGTGGATCGGACACGTGACCCCGCGCTGCTGGAGCTGGTCGCGAAGGCGGACGAGGTATGACGCCATGAGCGGCTGGACGTACGCGTTGGCGCACACCGTGTTGAACCGTTCGTACTCACGCATCTGCGGGCTGACTTCGCAGCTGATCGAGACGGATGCCTCGGGCATCTGCTCGAAAACGAGCTCACGGACGCGCCGTTCGTTCGAACCGTCGACGTAGGAATGCAACAGGCCGATCGCGACCGATTCGTACCCTTCGGTGGCGAGGTGGCCGACGAGCTCACGGGTGCGGCCTTCGTCGAGCGGGATCAGCACGCCGCCCCTGGCGTCACGACGCTCGATCACGGTGTAGCGGTGTTTGCGTTCGATGAGCGGCGTGGGCAGGACGATGTCGAGGTCGTACTGCTCGAAACGACTCTCGGTGCGGGTTTCGATCACGTCGCGAAATCCCTCGGTGGTGACGAGCGCTGTCTTGGCGCCTCGCCGCTCGATGAGCGCATTGGTCGCGAGGGTCGTTCCGTGGACGAACTGACCCACGCTGTCGGCAGCGAGGTCGACCCCTTCGACCGAAGCGAGTTGTTCGACCCCCGCCAGGATCGCCCGCTCGGGTGCGTCGTGCGTCGTGAGCACCTTGGTCGATGCGTAGGTGCCGTCGGCGCGTTCGATCACGACGTCGGTGAACGTGCCGCCGACATCTGCACCGATTCGGACTCGCGCCTGGTCGCTCATGAGATGTCCTCCAGCTTCGGGAAGTCGGCAGGCGGCTTGATGTCGACGGTGGCCGAACGCTGCTGAGCGAGCATCCCGCCATCGATGCGGATGACATCGCCAGTGATGTAGCTCGCGTCGTCCGATGCCAGGAACAGCGCAGCGCCGGTCATGTCGATCGGTTCACCGATGCGGCCCAGCGGTACGTTCTCGCCGCGCAGCGTGCGCTGTTCGAGGTCGAGGCCGCTCGTGTCGATCGACCCGGGCATGAGTGCGTTGACTCGGATCCCATACGGTCCGAGGTCGAGCGCCATCGCCCGGGTGAGCGCTTCGATGCCGCCCTTCGTGGCGTCGTATGCGGTGAAGGCCCGGTGTGCTCGCGTCGCGCCGCCCGAGCTCATGTTCAAGATCACGCCGCCACCGGCCTTCGCCATGATCTTCGCCGCCCGATGCGAGCAGAGGAAGTGGCCGGTGAGGTTGACGTCGATGATCTTTCGCCACCAGGCCTCGTCGGCCTCGAAGAAGTGGAGCATCGGTGAGACGAGCCCAGCGTTGTTGACGAGCACGTCAACCGTGCCGTGTTCCTCCATGACGGTGTCGAACATGGCGGCGACTTGCTCGCCGTCAGACACGTCGGCCACGGCGGTCGACGCGGCGCCTCCCGCTGCCACGATCGCGTCGGCCGTACCGGCCGCACCGTCGGCATCGATGTCGTTCACCACCACGGTGGCACCGGCGCCGGCGAAGCGTTCGGCGATCGCTCGACCGATGCCGGCGGCCGCTCCCGTGACGAGGATGACTTGGGCGTCGAAAGTATGGGGCATCGTGATCTCCTAGATCTGAGCCAGGCGAGTGGTGAGTGCGGCGATCGCTGCCTCGTCGCGGCGGTAGTAGACGTATCCGGCTCTCGGCGTCGCGAGCACGAGCCCGGCGTCGAGGAGCACCTTCATGTGTCGAGATGCCGCCGGCTGGCTCACTCCGAGCTTGTCGGTGATGAACATGTTGCATGCCCCGTGCTGGATCGGATCGCCGTGCTCCTGGGGCGGGAAGTGAGCAACCGGGTCTTTCAACCATTCGAGCACGCGAAGTCGACGAGCACTGGCGAGCGCCTTGAGGCCTCGCTCCAGAGCAGCGGCATCAGGTTCGGCGAACGCGGTCGACATGACCATATAACTACATCGTTATCAAGATTCGGTCAACCCGCTCGGTCGATCGCACACGCGGACGGCGACCGCTCACGCCGCAAAGCTCGGGCGCGAGGGAGCGTCACCGGTGATCGCATAGGTTCATCGATGATGTCCCGGCGACGAACCTCCGGCGAGCGTGCCGGCAGCGAGGCAACCGTCGTGACCGACACCGTTGCGACCCAGTTGCTGCACGCTGTCGATCGGGCGGTCGAGACGCGCTGGATCGCTGCGCAGGAGCGGGCACGTTCCGTCGATGGCGACCGCGACACTCGCGTTGAGGCGGTGACCGAGAAGATTCGTCGCGAACTCGGCCTCGCCGGCGCGGTGTCGGGCGGGACCGCAGCGGTCCCCGGTGTCGGCCTCGGAGCTGTCGCAGCGAGTTTCGCCGTCGAGCTCACGCTCTCGACGATGCGGCTCGCTGATCTCATCCTCACCATCGCCGCGATCCACGGACACGACCGTGCCGAGATCGAGGAGCGCCGGCTGTGGGTTCTGTCGATCCTCACCTACCGCGACGGCGCAGCTGGTGCAGTCGCGAAGCTCGCGGCCGAGCTCGCCGAGTCACCTGCGAAACGTGGAGCGAGGCAGCTCACGCGTCGTTCCATCCGTCAGATCAACTCGTCGATCGGAGCCAGCGTCGTCGCGAAGTACGGCGGCCGCCGCCTCGTGGCTGCGTTGGGGCGAGCGATTCCCTTCGGCGTGGGTGCCGTGCTCGGCTACGGCATGAACACGCGAGCGGTCACGATGACGTCGAAGCATGCCCACGGCTTCTTCACCGACTTCCCGATCTCGCTGGCAGCAATCGACACCGATGGTCAGATCATCGAGCGGGAGCCAACACCACAGCACCAGCAGCCGCCGCCGCGGGCGACCCCGCGGTCGATCACTCCGCCTCGGCCGGATCCGGCAACTCATCGGGGATGATGCTCATCACATCGACCTGCTCGAGGATCATCCACAAGATGAAGGCCGCGTACATCCCGAGCAATACGTAGCTCTCGGCCTTCGACAACACGAGTCCGGTGCGGATCTGGATGAACAGCACGACGGTCGCGATGCCCAGGAACACCACCAGAGGCATGGCGATGTCGAACTGGAAGGCGACGCTCCCCGCGATCAACACGCCCACTGGAACTGCCACGAGAAGGTCGAAGACGTTGCTACCGAGCACGTTCGACAAACTCACGACGCCCTCTTCCTTCCGGGCGAGGTTGATCGAGATCAGCGCGTCGGGAACGCTGGTGACCGCGGCGATCACGGTGATGCCCCACACGAACGAGGGGATGCCGGTCTCATCGCCCATGAACAGCGCAGCCCGCACGAGCAGTTCGACACCGGCGACGACGAGCACGAGGCTCAGCACCAGGCGCCCCCACTCTCGCCCGACCGCGATGCCCTCGGGACGCTCTGGCTTGTCGTAGTCGGACACCTCCATCTTCTGGAGGAACACGTAGAGGCAGTAGAGCGCGATCGGGATCAACGCCAGCGGCCGGGTCATCTCACCCGAGAACGAGTTCGCCGCGCCGCCTGCTTCGGCGATCGCATCACGGCCATAGATCAAGGCGAGCGCAAGGACGAGCACGAACACCGCAACCGACAGCATGTAGAACTGCGCGTCGATGTAGACGACTTCTTTGTCAACGCGCATCCCGTTCGGCGCCGTCGCCCCGGAAAGACCCGGGATTACGAGGATGTTGAAGATCGCCGAGCCGATCACGACACTCAGGCCGAGCTCGAACTCGCCGTGCACCAGAGTCGCCAGCACCGTGCTGGACAGCTCGGGAAAGCTCGACCCGATCGCCACGACGACCGCACCGTGCACGACCGGTGGCAGGCCGTAGTGCAACGACAGGTGTTCGGCACTCGACTCGAGAAGGCTGGACCCCCGCAGCACGATGATGCTGCCGGCAACGGCGGCGGCGACCCAGAGCACGATCTCCATCGCTGCGAACCTACCGCCCAGCTCCGTGCTCGGCGCGAGATCGGCGAGCTCGGTGCCCGGCCCGTGGCGAGGCGGCGCAGGCCGCGTGGGGATCAGATTCCTCCTCGGCGGCTCACGGCAGCCGCTTCGCTCGATGTGATGATCTCGTTGCGGAGTCGACCGATGCGTCGAGTTCGCCGATCGCTGCGACCTATGGTCGGATCGTCATGTTGTCCGACATCGAGGCAGAGCTCGAGCGGGAAATCCGAGCACTCCGCAACGAGCTCGTTCGCGAGCGACGCGCTCGCGAACTCCGAGCCGAGATCGCCCGACTCGCTGCAGCGACGAGCGCGAGAGTCGACCGTCCCGGCGTCGGCCAGGTCCTGTCCGACGGCGCAGTCGACATCTTCGAGTCGGCGTTCGCGCTCGTGGCCTGGGTCGACGACGAAGCCGTGGTTCATCTCGTCGGCAGCACCAACGGCACCGGACGATTGGACAATCCGGCCTGGTCACAGCTGCGCCTCGATGCCGATCTGCCGGTGTGCGAGGTCTTGCGGGGCGATCGGCCACTCATCGAGATTCACGATCCGTCGGCGATGTTCCCGTGGCGACCGCTCCGCGAACTGTGCGATGAGGCCGGTATCGAAGCAATGGTCGTCGGGCGCATCGGTAACGGTGATCAACCCGACGCCGCGCTGATCCTCACCTGGACCGAGCCACGCACCCTCGACATGGCGGCGTCCGAGCACCTCGACCTGTTCGCCAGCCTCGCGGCGCCGGCTTTCGAGCGGGCGAGGCGAACGGAGTCCGACGACGAGCTGTCCCGCGCCGTGCAAACGTGGCTCCGCGAAGGCCGGCTCGCCGACGTGGACCGCCTCGAGATCGCGACGCTCTACGAACCTGGCCGCGACCTCATGCAAGTGGGCGGCGATTGGTTCGACGTGGTCGAGCTCGGCAACGATCGCG
>JBGCFW010000330.1:0-29806 GCA_045107155.1 Ilumatobacter sp.
ATGGTGCCCCCGAACAACCACGTGTCCTGCAGCACCATGCCGACCTTCGAGCGCGACTCGGCTCGGGGGTACGAGGCGATGTCGCGTCCATCGAGGCTGATGGTGCCGGCATCGAGGTCGTAGAACCGCATGATCAGGTTCACGAGCGTGGTCTTGCCAGCACCGGTGGGACCCACCACTGCGATGGTCTGGCCGGGTTCGACCGTGAGGTTCAGTCCTTTGATCAACGGCTTCTCGGGCACGTAGGAGAAGTCGACCTCGTCGGTCGCAGGGAGCTCGATGTTCTCGATCCGGGGATGTGTCATGATCCCAACCGTAGGGACCGAGTCCAACAGCGGTGTGTCGGAGTTTCTTGACGAGTCGATCGACCGTCTGGTGAAGTCGGGGGATGCGACGGCTCGAACGTCTGATGGCGATCAGCGACACACTCCGCCGCAATGCCCCCGAGCCGCTGAGCGCACGGCGGCTCGCCGCCGACTTCGGCGTGTCCGAACGCACGATCGAACGCGACCTGGCCGCGCTGCGCTCCGCCGGTGTGCCGCTCTACGCCGAATTCGGCCGCAATGGCGGGGCGGCGAGCCTGGATCGCCTCGGCAGCGTCATCGTCTCGCTCTCCCCCGCCGAGGTCACCGCACTGCTCACGGCGGTCGACGGTGCTGGCGAGTCGATGCCGTTCGCCGACTCCGGGTCCACGGCGATCGACCGGATCCTCGAGGCGTTGCCGCCCGAGACACGACTCGCCACCGAGCGGCTGCGCGACCGAACCAGAACCCTCGACGAGCCGACCAACCCGCCCAACCGGCGCGCTCGTCGATCCGTCGAGGAGGCGGTGCGGCGTCAAGTCGTGGTGTCCATCGACTATCAGGACCGAGATGGCAACGTCACGAGGCGATCGGTCGACCCGGTCGGGTTCCTCCGCCATCGCGAGGGTTGGTATCTCATCGGCTGGTGCCATCTGCGAGCAGCGGGCCGCATGTTTCACCTCGGACGGATCGCACGAGCACACCTCACGCGACGCCCGAGCGCTCACCACGATCTCGAAGACACGCTCGGCTGGGTTCCCGAGACAGTCAGCCGGCCCTAGCCACGGCGTCACGACGCGCAGAGCACGGTGCCGGGCTCGGTCCGCTCAGGCGTACTCGGACGAAAGAAGCAGGTCGTACTGCTCGATCTCGTAGGTCTGGATATCGACCTGGATGCCGGCCAAACGCCGGACCTTCTCGGCCCGGGCGAGTTCGACGGCCGCCGACGCCATGTGGACGCCGCCGACATGGTGCGCGCGCATCAGTTCGAGCCAGAGCTTGCCGCGGTCTCGGCCTTCGGCCAGCGCGAGCTCTCGCATCTCGTCGTCGGTGGCGAGCCCGGTCATCGCCGACGGAGGGATTCCCTCGCCCCAGTTCATGCCCATCCAGCCCATGACCGCGTCGGGCGCCGTGGTGGGTGCGCCCCAATCGGTGAGCCAGGCACGCATCGTGCCGACTTCGATCGCCTGCGTTTGCAGGACTTCGGCCGCCGCGGCCTGCACGGCGTCGCCCGTGTCTCGCCCCAGCACGCGCTGACACATCGCCAGCGCCTGGACATGGTGGACGCTCATGTCGGTGCAGAAGCCGATGTCGACGTCGGTCGGCTCGCTCTCCGCCGCGACGACTCGCGTCGCCACCGCCGCGCCGCCAACACCGACGGCCCCGGCCCCCGCCGCGAGTAGAAAGGCGCGTCGCGAGGTCATCATCACGGCTGCTCGCCGCCATCATCGACCTGCGGAGGCTCAGGTCGGGCGCCCTGACCATCACCCTCCGGTGGTTCCGGGCGTTCCGGGCGCCCACCTGCCTCGTCGCCCTCCGGCCGTTCCGGACGGGCGGCCTGCTGCTCACCAGCGGGCGGCGCAGCGCCCTCGCCACCGCCACCGTCGACCCGTTCAGGGCGGTCATCGCCACCACCACCGCCGCCACCACCGCCAGCGCCCTCGAGGTCGACGACACCGGCGTAACAGCCGAGCACGTAGGGGAACGTGTCGGTCGTGTAGTACGCATAGTTGCCGTCGGCGTCGGTCAGTCCGTTGCACTCGTCGAGGTCACCCGATCCTTCGATGTAGGTGTGTGCAGCCCACGTGTCGGATGCGAACAGCGTCTCGTCGGTCAACGACCACGACGACGTGTACTGGTCGTTACCGGTGTAGATCGGGAAGCCGTCGAACGCATACCCGACCAGCTGGGGTGCTGCCGCGACCTCATCAGGCGGGAACAAGCAATCCGTCTCCTCGCTGGTACCGATCTTGTGGATGTGGAAACCGGACGGGCCGTTGTGGCTTCCGCAGTCCGACAAGATGCCGGGGAGCGAGTCGACATCGCCGCCGGTCCCTTCGGTCGGGCCGAAGATGGGGATGCCACCGAGCGTCACCGCAGCGGTGCCGATGACCGGGATGTCCGTCAACGTGTCGGCCAGCGTCGGGGTGGCCGGGATCGTGTAGGTGTGGTCCTGCGCCGACGGCGATCCGGGTGACGTCCCGATGTAGGTGTAGTCAGGAATCGCGTTTGCGGTGACCGTGATGTCGGTGCCGTCGCAGCTCGCTGCGACCTCCGGGTCGGCGAGGTCGGCGTTCGCCGAGCCGCGCGTCACGAACAACGACGCGACGTCGTCGCAGTCGGCGGTTGCCTCGACCGATGAGTCCGACTCCGACTCTGTCGTCACCTCGGTCGACGTGGTCGCCGTGTCGACCGAGATGCTGGTCGGAGCGGGCTCATCGCCGGTGGCCGCGGTGTCATCGGGCTCGGCCGTCGGTGCGTCCGAGGTCGTCGTGGACTCGGCGGCGGTCGTCTCGGCGACATCCTGCGCACCTGAGTCCTCAGACGCACACGACGAGGCGACGAGGAGCGCACCGCAGCCGAACGCGATGACTCGGGAGGAGTGGGGGGTTCGAGCTCTGGTCATGCCCCGAACGTAGAAACGCACGCTGTGGGCACGGAGGGAGTCCTCTGTGGGTTTTCTGTGAATCCCGATCGTCGGACCGAACTCGGTGCTTGCGGAAACCCCGCGGGTCAGGCCGACGCTCGCCCGGCCTCGTGGGGTCAGCTCGACGGGTCGACCACGAGGCGACCGCGGGTCTGACCAGCCATGATCGCTTCGCCCTTGGCCGGGAGGCTGCTCATCGCCACAACCTCGATCATCTCGTCGAGACGATCCGTCGGCAGATCTGTCGCAAGGCGAGCCCACGCCTGTTCGCGCTGAGCGAGCGGGTTCATCACCGAGTCGATTCCCTGAAGACGCACGCCGCGCAGGATGAACGGCATCACGCTCGACGGCAGATCGGCACCGCCGGCGAGGCCACATGCGGTCACCGTGCCCTGGTACTTGGTCTGTGCGAGGATCTTGGCGAGCATCGTGGAGCCAACTGCATCGACAGCACCCGCCCAGGTCTCCGCCTCGAGAGGCTTGGGGGCCTCGGACATCTCGGAACGTGTGAGGAAGCTCGTGGCCCCGAGCGACCGCAGGTAGTCGTGCTCTTCGGGGCGGCCGGTCACAGCGGTGACCTCGAAGCCCAGCTTCGCCAACAGTGCGATCGCGACGCTGCCGACGCCACCGGCGGCACCGGTGACGACGATCGGACCGTCGCTCGGGTGCACGCCACCCGCCTCCAGGCCGAGCACACAGAGCATCGAGGTGAAGCCCGCGGTACCGATCCCCATCGCCTGGCGACTCGTCATCGAGTCGGGCCGAGCGACCAGCCAGTCGGCCTTGAAGCGCTGACGCTGGCTGTAACCACCCCAGAAGCGCTCGCCCACGCTCCAACCGGTGAGGATCACGCCGTCGCCGGGGGCGAAGCGTTCGGAACTCGACTCGACGACCGTGCCGGACGCATCGATGCCGGGAACCATCGGGAACGACCGGATGATCCGGTTGCGCCCGGTGAGCGCCATGCCGTCTTTGTAGTTGAGCGAGGAGTAGTCGATGTCGACCAGCACCGTCTCGTCACCTTCGTAGGTGGGCAGATCGGCATCGGAGAGCTGCTCGATCGACGGCGCGGCCGACTTCGGGTTCCCCTCTTCTGCTTCGCGGACGACGAGGGCGTTGAACGTGGTCATGAGATCTCCTGGTGGTGAGTTCGATCGATGAGGGCCGTGAGGGATTCGAGCGCGAACGCGGTCACATCGCCGACGACCGAGGCGCCGGATGCGGTGACGAGCACAAGGTGTGCCTCGGCGGTCGCAGTGCAGTCGAGCGGCGAGCGGGCATCGGCGGAGAAGCTACACCGAACGGTCCGACACCATCGATCTGCTCACTCGGGAAAGCGAACCGCTCCGATCGTGTGGACCAGGGTGAACCCGAGCGCCTGGGCCACGGCGTTCGACCCTGCGTTGTCGACGTTGCACCGGTAGAGCATCCGTCGAGTCGGGTCGCTCTCGAGACGCCGCCGCACGAACTCGGCGACGACTCGCCCGCCGAGCCCGCGGCGCCGATGGTCGGCACTGGTGAGCACCCCGATGTCATCGAACGCTGGGATGTCGTCATAGGGGCGACCGCTGCCGTAGGCCACCATCGACTCGCCATCGAACAAGCCGACGATCAGCGGGTCAGGCTCGTCGAGATCGATGTCGGCCTCCTCGACGTCGTCGTCGGAACAGCCCGCGACGAACGCCGCGAGGGTGGCCATGTGCTGCGCGTCATCGACGGCGAGAATGCGAGCCTCGACACCGTCTTGGGCGGGCTCGGGTGCGATGACACCCTCGACGAGCACCCGGTTGTTCCCCGAGCCGAGGTGTTCGGCCCCGGCCGCCAGCGCGAGCTGCAACCATCGGTCGGTCGTGATCGCGTACTTCGCAGACTCGCCCAACACCTCGGTCACGCGGCCCACGAGGGCCGGATCACACCACACCACCGTGCCGGCCGGCATCGGATATGACGTGGCCGCTCGGCTTCCCGCTCGATCGGGATCGGGACACACGACCGTGCGGCCGTCGAGCGACTCTCCGAGCACCGTTTCGGCGGCCTCCACGAGGGCTCCGAGATAATCGTCACGCGCGGTCATTCCGCCAGGATGCCGTGAGCGGCGAGTGCGACCAAAAGAGATTCGAGCGCCGTCGCCTAGCCTCCTCGACATGCCCCTCACCGGAGAGTACGAACCTTCCACGTCCGACTGGGTCCGCGAACAGGTCGACACCTACGAGGCGTCCGGCGGCACCGAGGCCAACACCCTCGGCGACACCGGGATCCCCGTCGTGGTGGTCACCTCGCGCGGTGTGAAGTCGGGCAAACTGCGCAAGTTCGCGCTGATGCGCGTCGAACACGATGGCGAGTACGCCCTCATCGCGTCCATCGGCGGCGCGCCGAAGAATCCGGGCTGGTTCCACAACCTCGTGGCAGAGCCGATGGTCGAGGTCCAGGACGGACCCGCGCCTCACGACTACATGACGCGCATCGTCGAGGGCGACGAACGTCAGCAGTGGTGGGATCGGGCGGTCGAGGTGTTCCCGCGCTACGCCGACTATGCCGAGGCGACCGATCGGCTCATCCCGGTGTTCATTGCGACTCGCATCGACTGAGACCACGAGCGGTTCCACTCACGAGGGCCACCGCGAACGGGGCCGAAGCAGGGCCCGGGACGCTCAGAGCGCGACGAGCATCTTGCCCGTGTTCGCCCCTGCGAGCATTCCGATGAACGCGTCGGCGGCGTTCTCGATGCCATCGACGATGGTCTCGTCGTTGCGGAGCGAGCCGTCGGCCAGCCAACCACCGACCTCGCGGACGAAGTCTTCACGCATCGAGTCGTAGCTCGACACGATGAAGCCCCGCATCGTCAGCTGCTTGCCGATCGCGAGCGCCATGTTGTTCGGGCCGGGGGCCGGCTCGGTGTTGTTGTACACCGAGATGGCCCCACACAGGGCGACGCGTCCGAATGGCTTGAGCGCGTGCAGTGCAGCCTGCAGATGCTCGCCGCCGACGTTGTCGAAGTACACGTCGATGCCGTTGGGCGCAGCGCCGAGGAGCTGCTTGGTGACCGGGCCCGACTTGTAGTTGAACGCCGCATCGAACCCGATCTCGTCGGTGAGCAACGCCACTTTGTCGTCGGATCCGGCGGAGCCGACCACGTGAGACGCACCCTTGAGTTTCGCGATCTGACCGACGACGGAACCGACGGCACCCGCTGCACCCGAGACGAACACGGCGTCGCCGTCTTCGAAGGCTGCGACCTCCAGGAGGCCCGCGTAGGCGGTGAGTCCCGGCATGCCCAGCACGCCGAGACTGGCCGACAGTGGAACACCTTCGACCGAGGCGGCCGGCTGTGTCTCCGATGCGTTCACGATGGCGTACTCACGCCATCCGAGGCCGTGCACGACGAGGTCACCGACCGCGAGCTCGGAGGCGTTCGATGTCACCACCTCGCCCACCGCGCCACCGGCGAGCGCCTCGCCGAGCTGGAATGGCGGCACATACGACTTGACGTCGTTCATCCGACCACGCATGTAGGGGTCCACCGACATGAACGCGTTGCGCACCAGAACCTGACCATCACCCGGCGCGGCGAGGTCGACCTCGACCACCTCGAAGTCCGACGGAACCGGCGTCCCGTTCGGACGGGCGACGAGATTGACCTGTCGAGACGTACGAGATTCACTCATGACGGCGACCCTAGGAGTTCTCGTTCCGGCGGCACGAAGAGACCTCGCCGCAACACTCGCCCGCGACACCGACACCTCGAGCAAGCAGGGCGCCGGGTTCCGTCGCGCGACATCGACTCAGCGACGAGCGTGAGCATCCAGGATGTGAGCGACGGCCATGGTGAGCCGGCGCGCCGTCGGAACGTGGAGGTACTCGTTCGGACCGTGAGCGTTCGCGTCAGGGCCGAGCACTCCGGTGATCACGAACTGAGCCTCGGGGAACCTCTCGCCCAACATCCCCATGAACGGAATCGAGCCGCCCTCACCGAAGGTTCGAGCACCGGATCCGAAAGATGCCGACGACGCCGCTTCCAACGCGTCGACGAGCCACTCGGCAGTCGCCGGCGCGTTCCAGCCCGGCGCCGCATCGACGTCGTGAAATCTGACTCGCGCACCGTACGGAGGATCGGCCTGGAGTGCCGCCGAGATCGCGGCCGCGGCTGTGTCCGGGTCGGCGGTCGGCGGCAGACGGAACGACAGCTTCAGCGATGTCGAGGGACGCAGCACGTTGCCGGCCCGACCGATCGGAGGCAGTCCGTCAGCGCCGACCACGCTCAAGGTGGTCCGCCAGGTGCGTGCGAGCAGCTGTTGCGCCGGGTCGTCGGTCGTCGGGCCGGCGCCATCGACGAACGGATAGTGGTCAGCGATCGCGCCGATCTCGGCCGCTGTGGCGTGAGCCTCGGCCACGCGACCGACAGGGATGTCGACCACGAGTTCGGGCAGTGTCGGCTCGCCGGTGATCGAGTCTTCGACCCGATCGAGCAGTTGGCGTGCGATGCGGAACGACGATGGCACCATCCCCGACGCGTCGCCGGAGTGCAGTCCATCAGTGACGATGTCGACGGTGAGCGTGCCGATCACCATCCCCCGCAACGAGGTGGTGACCCACATCCGGTCGTAGTCGATACATCCAGAGTCGAGACACACGACGAGGCTCGGGGTGCCGATGCGGTCGCCGAGATGGTCGATGTAGGCGGGCAGGTCGACCGACCCGGACTCCTCGCTCGCCTCGATCAGCACGACGCATCGATGATGCGACAACCCGGCGGCGTGGACTGCTTCGATCGCCGTGAGGCTCGCGAATGCCGAATAGCCGTCGTCAGCACCACCTCGGCCGTAGAGACGATCCCCCTCAAGCACTGGCTTCCACGGACCCAGATCGTCACGCCATCCCTCCATCTCGGGTTGCTTGTCGAGGTGTCCGTAGAGGAGCGCTGTGTCCGCGTCAGAGCCCGAATCACCCGCTGCAGGGATCTCCATGTAGATCAGCGGTGTCCGGCCCGGGAGCTGCAGAACCTCGACGGTGAGGCCGGGGATCGGCCGCTCATGACACCACGAGGAGATCAGATCGACCGCTTGGTCCATGTAGCCGTGCTCGGCCCACTCGGCGTCGAAGTCCACCGACACGTTCGGGATCGCGATGTACTCGTGCAGCACGGGCACGACGTCATCCCAGACCTCGTCACATCGCTGGCGGATGATGTCGGCGGACTCGGTGATCGTCATCGGGCCACGCTAGATCCTCACACGTGGAGGCCGCACTCCGTCCGCTCTGATCCCGCCCACCGGCCCGATCGGTTCGGGCCCGATGAGGGTGACGTGCATGTGCGGCATCCGATCGACCCGAACCCCTGATCGAGCAGCGGATTCGTGATCACGTCGTGGTGCGAGATGTAGCGCTGCCTGTCGTCGTCACTCCACTGCGCGAGCGGGGCGACCTTGACCGCACCACGGCGATCGGCATCGATCAGCGCTGCGTTCGAGCGCTCGGCGGTCGCAGTTCGCTGGATACCGGTGATCCATCCCTGTCGACCTCGCAACGCTCGCTCGAGCAGGAGCGGCTTGACATCGCAGCAGGCTCCGCTCTCGATCTGCTCCGGGAACGGACCCGGTGCCCGCGTCCGCTCGACCTCGATTCGGTATCGCTGCTCGACGCGACGGACGGTCTCGTGAGTCTCGTCGAAGTGGTAGCCGGTATCGAGGAAGACGATCGGGATCTGACGATCGACGCGCAGGGCGAGGTCGATGACGACGGCGTCCTGCATCGACGTGAGCACGCAGACTTGACCCGGATATGTCGACCACGCCCACTCGATCGCTGCCGTGGCCGTGGCCGCGAGCACGTCGACTTCAATTCTTGACTCAAATGGTCGGGTTTCCATCGAGCCGACCGTAGACGCCAAAACCCGACCTATCAAGTCGGGATTTCCATACGGCCTCCCTGGCCGGTCAGACGGACCGGTTGAGGACGAGAATCTGCTCTGCCGCCTCGCTCATCGAGTGAATCACACCCGACTGTTCGTCGATCGCTCCCGCCACCGACGATGCCTCGTTGGAGACCATCGTGACGGAGTCGGTGATCCCCGAGATCATCTGGACGACTCCGGAGATCTCACTTTGGATCGCCTCGATGCTGCGTTGGATCTCCGACGCGGCGTCACCGGTTTGCGTGGCGAGGACCTTCACCTCGTTCGCGACCACTGCGAAGCCACGTCCGGCCTCGCCGGCTCGGGCAGCTTCGATGGTGGCGTTGAGGGCGAGCAGGTTGGTCTGTTCGGAGAGTCCGTGAATCAGCGAGATGACCTTGCCGATCGCGTTGCTCGCGTCGTCGAGCTCTCGGACCTTCGACGTCGCAGACGCAGCGTTCGTCTCGGCGGACCGTGCGAGGTCCACCGTGTTGGTGATCGTGGAGGCGACTTCACTCATCGAGGCGACCAGTTCGTTGACCCCGTTGGCGATCGATTGCCCGGCGCTGTCGGACTGCTGCCGCGCATGGATCTGCTCGGTGATGTCCGACACCGTCTTGGTCACGCGCACCACTTCGCCGTCATGGTTGAAGATCGGGTTGTAGACCCCGGTCAACCAGATCTCGCTACCGTCCTTCGCCAGCCGTCGGAACTCGCCACGCCGGAACTCGCCAGCCGCCAACGACGGCCAGAACTGTTCGTACTCGGGCGCGTCTCGCTCCTCAGGCGTCATGAAGATCCTGTGGTGCTTGCCGCGAATCTCCTCGAGCGAGTATCCAACCGTCGAGAGAAACAGCTCGTTCGCCGCACGGATGGTCCCGTCGGGCTGAAACTCGATGAATGCCTGCGTTCGATCCAGCGTTCGACGGGCGATCTGCTTCTGCTCGGTGATGTCGCTCGCGAACTTGACGACGCGCTCGACGCTGCCATCGGACGCGAAGACCGGGTTGTACGTGGCCTGGATCCAGACCTCGTCGCCCGACTTCGAGAAGCGGCAGAACTCGCCTGATCGGAACTCACCGGCCCCGAGAGCCTTCCAGAATTCCTGATAGCGAGAGTGCGAGGCCTCCACCGGGTCGATGAAGATCCGGTGGTGACGACCAACGATCTCGTCAAGCTCGTAGCCCATCGTCGCCAGGAAGTTCGCATTCGCGCCACGGATCGTGCCATCCGGGTCGAACTCGATCACCGCCTGCGACCGGCTCAGCGAGTCCAGCGTGCGGACGCGCTCGTCGTCCTTCACCTCCGTGACGACGACGACGTCGTCCTTGCTCTGAGTCTCGGCCTTCTTGCGCAACATTCCAGACGTCCCTTCCAATGATCCACTGGTTCGCCCTCGAACAGTCCGGAAACGTCGTCGCGACGCCACAGGCTCAGCGACTCATTCGACGACCGCAGAGCCCGAGCCGCAGTCTGGCGAGACGACTGTCAGGTGAGGAGGAGTCGTTCGATCCGACGCGCGGCGACGACAGAGCCCGCGAGCGTCAACGCGACCAGCACGGCGACGTGAACGGGGATGGTGGCGTCCCACCGTCCGAGGTTCGCAGCGCGCACCAGTTCCACGCCGTGATACAGCGGACTGAGCTGGACGACCCACGCGTAGTCGCCGTACTGCGACAGCGGGTAGAAGGTCGCCGAGAACAAGAAGAGCGGCAGCGTCGCAGCAGGCACGTACTCGAAGTCCTCCCACCCTCGCATGAAGGTGGTGAGCGCCATTCCGACAGCTGCGAACGCAAACCCGATCAGCACACACGCAGGGACGGCCATGAGAATCCAGGGCGACTGCACCATGCCGAGCACCCACATGGTGAACATGAACGCCGTCGAGTACAGCGCGCCGCGCAAGACGGCGAACGTGATCTCGCCGAGCGCGACGTCAGCAGCCGTCATGGGCGTGGTCAGCACGGCGTCGTAGGTCTTCGAGATCTTGATCTTGAAGAACACGTTCATCGTCGAGTCGAAGACGGCTCCGTTCATCGCCGATGCGGCCATGAGTCCGGGAGCGACGAATTGGTCGTACGGCACGAGGACGCCACCCGTCTCGACGTCTCCGACGAGCGCAGACAGACCGATGCGAATCGAGAGCAGGTAGAACAGCGGCTCGAAGAATCCCGTCACCAGCACGAGCCAGCTGCGCCGATAGGTCATGACGCTGCGCTCGACCATGCGCTGAGGACGACGAACGTCGAACACGCTCGCCGGAACGATTCGAGTGGCCGCCGCCGGATTCGTGAGCACGCTCACGTGCGAAGCCTTCGCCGGAACGTGACCAGGCACGCAGCGGTGCCGGCGGTGACATACAGGCCGAGCACGCCCACGTGGAGCACGAGGTCTGCGATGCTCAGCCCGCCCAGCACCGCCCCCCGGCACAGCTCGACGCCGTGCCACAGCGGCGTGAACCAGGCAACGGGTTGGAGCGCGCCGGGCAACTGCGTGATCGGATAGAAGGCGCCGCCGAACAGGAACATCGGGATGATCACGAACCGGAGGATCGCGGGGAACGATTGATCCGAGTCCCTCGTCGCCGTCCAGGCCGCGCACGGCATCGCGAACGCGAGCCCGAGCAACACGCCGAATGCCACCGCGGGAACGAGCCCGAGTGATCGGGTGTCGTCGAAGAGTACGAGGACGAGCGCGACCCCCGACGAGGTGATGAAGCTTCGGAGCGCGAACTTGAGGAGCTGGCCGAACACGACGTCGCTCGGTACGACCGGCGTCGCGAGCATCGCTCGATACGCGTTCGACCACATGAACCCGTCCATCGTCGGCCAGAGCGCCTCTTGACTCGCGACGAACATCGTCGCCGTGGCGATGATCGCGGTGGCGTAGAACGCGAAGTACGACACATCGCCCAGCACGTCGGCCGCGGTGGGGCCGTTGTCGACGAGTGATCCGACACCGACACCCACTCCGAGCAGGAACATCAGCGGTTGGATCACCGAGCTGAGCACCACCGCTTTCCAGATGCGCCGGAAGAAGACGAGGTCGCGTTCGACCACGCGGATGGCCCCGACCGTCATCGGGCCGTCCTCGCCGGGCCGCGAACGGGGACCGATCCCGTTTGCCTCGTCATTCGACGAGGGTCCGGCCCGTGAGTTTGAGGAACACATCCTCCAAGCTGCTCCGCCGAACCAGGGAGCTCTCGGGGACGACGTCACGGCGATGCAGCTCGGAGAGTGCTGCGTCGCCGTCGTCGGCGTAGATCAACAGACGATCGGGCAGCACCTCGATTCGAGCCCCGACCCCGGCGAGCGCCGGCACCTGTGTCTCGTTCTTTCCATGCCCGAACCGCACCTCGAGGACCTCGCGACGAACGTGTTCGGAGATGAGCCCCCGCGGGGACCCCTCGGCGACGATTCGACCTCCGTCCATGACCACGAGTCGGTCACACAGCTGTTCGGCCTCGTCCATGAAGTGGGTCGTGACGACAAGCGTCGCGCCGCGCTCTTTCAGGAGGTAGAGCCGATCCCACAGCACGTGGCGCGCCTGCGGGTCGAGACCCGTCGTCGGCTCGTCGAGCAGCAGCAGGTCCGGGTCGTTGATCAACGAACGGGCGATGCTGACCCGCCGCTGCTGACCACCCGACAGCGGGTCGACCTTGCTGTCGGCCTTCTCGGTGAGCTGCACGAAGTCGAGCAACTCCGCGGCCTTCGCCCGCGCCGCCCGCCTGGAGAGGTCGAAGTACCGGCCGTAGATCACCAGGTTCTCCTCGACGGTGAGTTCCTTGTCGAGCTGATCGAGCTGCGGGACGACGCCCATCCGAGACCGGATGCGTCGCCCGTCGACCGCCGGATCGAGGTTGAAGATCCGCAGCGTGCCCGAGGTGACCGGCGAGACACAGCCGATCATGCGCATCGTCGAGGTCTTCCCGGCACCGTTTGGTCCTAGAAACCCGAAACTCTCCCCCGGTGCCACCTCGACGTCGATCCCGTCGACGGCGGTGAAATCACCGAAGCGCTTCACCAGCGAATCGGCACGGATCGGCGGGGCGCTCATCGGTCGTGAAGCCTCCCACAGCGGTCACGCTGATCGGAACTCGGTTGTGCGCTGACGTGGACCACCGAGACGCGCGGTCGCCGCAGCGCTGCGAACACCGGCCTCTCGACGCCGAGGCCACGCGTCTACGGTCTGACACATGTTCGCTCGCCGACCCATCGTGTCCACGCTCGGGGGATCTCTCGCGATCACGACATTCATGGTCGCCGCCCCTGCCACGTCTGGCACCGTCGTGGCGGCGTCACCGCGTGACGTCGTGGTCAACGAGATCATGTATCACCCCGAGGACGACGACCCCAACGGTGAGTTCCTGGAGCTTGCCAACCGGACGGACCGAGCCATCAACTTGAGCGGCTGGTGCATCGACGGCGTCGACTTCTGCTTCCCGGGCGCCCGCGTCCTTCCCGCCGGCGGATTCGTCCTCACCACGTCGGCCGAATGGTCGGGCCGATTGAGCAACGGCGGCGAAGACCTCGCGCTCATCGATCCTGCCGGCACGGTGATCGACGAGTTCGAGTACGACGACAAGGGCAAGTGGCCCGCCAATGCGGACGGCAACGGTGCGTCGCTCCAACGGCGTCGTACGAACGTCGACGGCGACGACCCCGGAAACTGGTTCGGCGGCCGATCGACGCCTGGACGAGCGAATCTGGGCCGCGGCGCCCCGTACCTCACGATCGACGACGTTGAACACACCGAGTCTCCCGCACCGGGCCAGGCCATCGAACTCACCGCCGAGGCCCCCGGTGCCACTGCCGCCGAGGTTGAATACGTGATCGGCTTCGGACCGACCCGGACCATCGCTGCCGACGTCGACGCCGACGGCGCGCTGCGAGCGACGATCCCCGGCCAGGCGGCCGGGGAACTCGTTCGGTACCGATGGGTGACCACCGCGCCGAGCCGTATCGGCACCTGGCCCCGCCAAGGCGACGGCATGACCTACACGGGCACCGTGGTGGCATCGCCCCCCGGCAGCACGCTCCCTCGCTTCCAGTGGTTCATGGAGGACGCGATCTACGAAGTGGCGCGCCAGGACCTCTCCCTCTCGGGCGACGACGGGTACCCAGCGGTCTTCGCCTTCGACGGTCAGGTCTTCGACAACACGGTCGTCCGCGTGAAGGGTCAGACCTCACGCTTCTGGCCGAAGAAGAAGTGGAAGTTCGTGCTGCCCGACGGACACGACCTCGAGATCGACGGGGTGACCGAGGAAGACGTCGACGAGTTCTCACTGCACTCGTCGTGGAGCGACAAGTCGTTCCTGCGAGAGATCCTGTCCGCGGAGTTCCTCGACGACGTCGGCCTCCCGGTGTCGCAAACCTTCCCGGTGCGCCTCGAACGCAACGGCCAGTTCTTCGGCGCGTACACGTACGTCGAACAGCGCGACGGCACGTTCCGCGATCGGCAGGACTTCGGCGATGCCACCGTCTACGAGGTGGGCGGAAACTTCGCATTCGGCGACATGGCCGCGAGTCACGCCGGCCTCTCGGAACAGCGACTCCGGAACCGCTACGACAAGGACACCAACGAGTTCGAGAACGACGACGAGCTGCGCGACCTGATCCGGCTGATCAACCAGCCGTCGATCCAGCGCCGGGCGCAGCTCATCGAAGAACGCATCGATGCCTCCACGATCATCAACACGATCGCAGCGAACATGGCCATCCAGCACCAGGACTGGGGTCTCAAGAACTACGACCTCCGCCTGACCGAGCAAGGGATGTGGGCGATCGCGCCGACTGACTTCGACCTCACGTGGGGGCGCCGTCCGGACCTGTCCTGCGGCGGCCTGTGCGATGAAGTGGTGATCGGCGGCGCCTTCGAGCACCCCGGTCAACCGCTGTTCGCGGCCTTCTGGTTCAACCCGTACTACCGGGCGAAGATCACCCAGCGGGTTCGTACGATCGCCGACGAGCATTTCGTGCCCGCACGCTGGAACGCTCGGGTGAACGGGCTGCGCGACGAAGTCATCAGCGACGCACGACTCGACCGACAGGTGTGGGGCACCTACAAGAGCTCGCAGGACCCCGCGACGGCGGCGAGTCAGCTCATCGACCGCTTCATCAACCCGCAGCACCGTCGACTTCTGGGAACGTTGGTCCGTCAGGGACGTGTCGCGCCCTTCTCGCAACCGGCGAATCCGAGGGTCGCGATCACCGACGTGCGCTACGACGGCACCGACGCCGCGCCGGCCCACGTCGTGCTGACCAACTTCGACGGCGTTCCCGTCGACATCAGCGGTTTCGAGATCGAGGAGATCGGTTTCACCGCAACCGGCGGGACGATCCTCAACCCGGGAGAGTCAGCGATCGCGTTCCACGAGGACGCAGAGTCCGTCCGCGGCCGCCTGAACGGAATGCTCTTCGCCGGCCTCTTCGACGACGAGCCGAGCGACGCCGACGATGGCTTCGCGCTCACCGATCGGCAGGGCGATCGGCTCTCCGAGCGCACCGAGATCCCGCCCGGCGCGATCACGACGATCGATGGACGCGCCGGCGAGTCGGCGTTCCTCAACGTGTCGGCGACCGAGACCAACTCAGCAGGATTTCTTCAGGTTGTCGACTGTGACGCCGACCCCGGCGTCACCTCGAACCTGAACATCGATTCGGCCGACCAGACCCGAGCAGTCGCTGCAATCGGTGCGTTCGACGACGACGGCGAACTGTGCGTGTACAACTCGACCGCCGCACACATCATCGTCGACGTCGCGGGCTACTTCTCGAACGGGGCAATCGACGACGTCGATGACGTGCGATTGCTCGATTCGCGGAAGTCCGGGGGCCCGATCCGGGCCGGACGAACCGTCACGCTGACGGGTCGGCCGGGGGCTTCGGCCTTCCTGAACCTCGTCAGCGTCGGCGCATCCGGACCCGGATTCGTGCAGGTCGTGCCCTGCGATGTCTCCCCGGGCGCCAGCTCGAACCTCAACGTCGACGCGGCCCGACAGGTCCGATCTGGCCTCGCCGTCGCGCGCTTCGACGAGCTTGGCGAAGTGTGTGTCTTCACGACGACGACCTCACATCTCGTCGTCGATCTACAGGCCTATCTCACCGACGGCTCACTCGACGACGTCGACGACGAGCGCCTCGTCGACACGAGGACCACCCCCGGCAAGCCGGCTGACGGCGCGATCATCCGATTCAGCGGGCGTCCCGCCAGTACGGCGTTCGTGTCGCTCACCCTCACGGAGTCGAGCCGGCCCGGATACGCGCAGCTGGTGCCGTGTGGTGGCCCAGTCGGCGAGACATCGAACGTGAACGTCGACGCCCGACGGCAGACGATCGCGAATCTCGCTGTCGTCGAGTTCGACACCGACGGCGAGGCCTGCCTCTTCGTCGTGATGTCGACCCACGTCGTGGTCGACCTGCAGGGATACCTGGAGGACGATGCGTTCGACGACATCGCCGACACCCGCCTTGTCGACACGCGCTGACCTTCGGTCAGAGCAGGCGTGAGACGAGGTGGTCAGCCGCTGATGCCATCACCGCGTTGTCGGCAGTGTGGAAGCGGTACACGATCGCGAAGTGCAGTGCCCAGGCTTCGGCACGGCGCCACGTGTCGTCGTCGACACCGAACTCGCTCGTCGACGCCGCCACCCGGAGGATCTGACGTTCGGGCTCGTCGAACAGCGCCCACGCGACCGAGAGGTCGGTCGCCGGGTCGCCGGCGCACACATCGCCCCAGTCGATGACGGCGCTGAGTTCGAGGCCGTTCCCCTCGTCGTTGGCGAGAATGTTCGCCGCGTGCAAGTCGCCGTGTAACCAGACCGGCGCATGGCGCCACGACCCGACGTCATCGACGAGTTCGTGCCAGCGGCCGAGGAACTCGTCACTGCGGTCGAACGACGCACAGCGCTCTTCGTTCACGTCGGTGTTCTCGCCCACGAAGTGACCGCGGACCGGATTCGGCGGCGCGTCGTCAGGCGCGGCTCGGTGGAGCACCGCCAAGAATTCGCCGAGGCGTTGCGCCTCACGCGTCGGGTCTGCAAGCGCTGTCTCGGCGACGATGTGGCCGCGGAGCCACGGCAGGATCGACCACGACCACGGATACCCGTGACGCTCCGATGGCCTCCCGGCCCGCACCGGCGCCGGTATGTGCAACGGGAGGAGAGGTGCGAGCCGCGGCAAGACCGCTTGTTCGTGTGCGATGAGCCGAGCAGCGACCTGCCTTCGGGGCACCCGCACCACGAGGTCGGTGCCGAGCCGGAACATCACGTTGTCCCACCCGTTGGCGAACTGGACGATGTCGAGACCCGCGAGGTCAGGATGCTGTTCGTCGAGGAGCGAGCGCACGAGCCGCTCGCTGACCTCCACCTCGGCCGCCGGCATCGGATTCACTGCCATCCTCCGAGTGTGCCAGGCCCTCGTGCCGAGTCGGTCTGAGCGCTCGTCCGGAGCAGGTCTGCGCGCTCGACTACGAGAGATTGCTGGGATGCGTTGCGGAGGTCTTGATGTCTTCGCCGAAATCCTCGAGCGTCTGCAGCCGGATGTCGTTCGAGAACACCTCGACCGGTTTGCTCGGCTCCATCTTCATCATCCGTTGCAAGATGCGCACCTGCGTGACCTGGTTGTACTCCGACAGCGTGATCGCCCATCCGTCGCGCCCAGCGCGTGCAGTACGACCAGAACGGTGGAGGTAGTCCTTGACGTCCTTGGCCGGCTCGTAGTGGATGACCGCGCCGATGTCGTCGATGTCGATACCGCGCGCCGCCACGTCGGTCGCGACCAGCACCTGGAGCTTGCCCTCGGCGAAAGAGCGCATCACGCGCTCGCGGGTCTTCTGTTGCAGGTCACCGTGGATCGCCATCGCATCGATGCCGAGATCTTGCAGCTTCTCGGTCGCCCGATCGCACTGGCGTTTGGTTTGGCAGAACACGATCAACTTCGGGATGCCTCGAGCGATCGCGCCGATCACCTTGTCACGGTCCATGTGGTGGATGCCGAGGAACAGGTGGGCCATGTTGCCGACGGTGTCGGTCGCTTCGTCGATCGCGACGGTGACCGGATCGGTCTGGTAGGCCCTGATCAGATGCCCGACGTCGCCGTCGAGCGTCGCTGAGAACAGCATCGTCTGATTGCGGTTGCCGGTGTGGCGGAGGATCCACTCCACCTGCGGTGTGAAACCATCATCGGCCATGCGATCGGCCTCGTCGAGCGTGACGATCTGGATGTCGTCGAGGCTCACCTCACCCGACTTGATGAGGTCGATGAGCCGCAGCGGAGTCGCCACCACGATCTCGACACCCTTGTTCATCTCGATGACCTGATGGTCGCGAGACGCGCCGCCGTACACGGGGATCACCTTCATTCCGGCGTGATCGGCAACCGGCTGCAGCACTTCGGCGACCTGCACGGCCAACTCGCGTGTGGGGACGAGGACGAGTCCGAGCGGTCGATTCGGCTCGGCGGTGTCGGTGATGCGCGCGAGCATCGGCACACCGAACGCAAGCGTTTTACCCGACCCGGTCTTGGCCCGACCGCACACGTCTTTGCCCGTCATCGCGACGGGAACCGCCTCGGTCTGGATGTTGAACGGTTGCGCGAAGCCGCAGGCTGCGAGGCCGTCATCGATGCGCTCGGGAACACCGAGATCGAAGAATCCGGTCGGGGCCTCGACGGGAGGCAGAGCGTTGATGGACGTCAGATTCGACGTGTTGACGTGGTCGCGATCGTGGGACTCGGAGGACCGCTCACGCCGTTGGCGAGGTCGGCCCCGCCCGGATCGTTGTTGATTCATGTTGCGGGCAGCGTACTGTCCACGATCAGCTCAGCGCCGTTTCCCTCCCGGGTCGGCTCCGCCGGCTGGCGAGCAGGATCAGACCGAGCCCGAGGAGGAGCACCCCGAGTGCCATGGTCCGGATCGGCCCGTCGCTCCCCGTGCTGGGCAATTCGCCCACCGTCACGATGAGGCCGACATCGACGTCGGCGATGTCCTCGTTCGGGCCGAGCGCGACCGTGGTCGAGCCATCGTTGTCGCCGTCGCGGTCGAAGCCGATGTCGACCCCGTCGAGGATGGTCGTGGTGTCCACGCGCACGGTGTACACGCCTGCCGGAAGGTCGTCGAACAGGTACTCACCGTTCGCGTCCGTCGTGGTGGTCGCGATCAGGAGGCCGTCCTCGTCGAACAAATCGACGCGGATGCCGACGGCGCCCGCCTCGCCCGGATCCTGGATCCCGTCGTCGTCCGTGTCGAACCAGATCCGGTCGCCGATCGAACCGCCGGTGGCGAAGCCGTGGTCGGTGCGGCCGGTGCCGCCGGGCGGCACGGTCACGTCGGTCGAGGTCGGCGTCGTCGGCTCGAACCCGTCGGGAACCGTCGTCAACACGACGTCGACGTCGTAGTCGCCGCTCGGAACCGAATCGATGCTCCAGTCCCCATCGTCGTCGGTCGTGACGACGATCACGACCCGCCCGTCGGGGCCGTTCCACGTGACTTCGAGGTCGACATCGGGGATACCCGGTTCGCCCGGGTCCTGGACGCCGTCGCCATCGGTGTCTTCGAAGACCGTTCCCTCGATCGTCGCGTCGCCGATCACCGCGAAGTCGACGTCGAGTCGGTCTTCGCCAGCGTCGAGCGCGAAGGTCGACGTGCTCGCCGAACCGCCGTCGAGGTCGGAACTCGGCCCGAGCCCGCCTGCGAGGTCGCTCGGGTCGTACGAGACCTCGATGTTGCCCGGTGGGAGACCGTCGAACAGATAGTTGCCGTTCTCGTCGGTGTCGGTGGTGATGACGATGTCGTCCTCGGTCCCGAGGACCCCGTCAGCGCCGGCATGGGTGAGTGTGACGTCGAGTCCCGGGATCCCGGGCTCGCCTGCGTCGGGCGTGCCGTCGCCGTCCAGGTCGATCCAGACCAGGTCACCAACGCTCGCGGTGCCGGCGTAGCCGAAGTCCTGGTCGTCGTCATCGACGCCGGCGCCCAGGGTCAGTGCCGAGGTGCCGTCGGCTCCGCCGTCGGGGTCGAACGTGTTGCTGACGCCGCCGGGCAGGCCCGACACGGTGACCCGGTAGTCGTCGGCTGGCAGCCGTTCGAACAGATAGTTGCCGTCTGCGTCGGTTTCCTGGGTGGCGAACACGACGTCGTCAGCGGTACCGAACACGCCATCGTTGCCGGCGCCGACGAGGGCGACCTGCACGCCGGGGATCCCCGGTTCGCTCGGATCCTGGCCGCCGTCTCGATCGAGGTCGAGCCAGACGGTGTCGCCGATCAATCCGGTGCCGGAGAATCCGAAGTCCTGATCGAGGTCGCGCACACCGTCGTCGCTGCCGACCCCGAGGTCGGTCACGGTGGACCGTGCGTCGAGGCCACCGTCTGCGTCGAAGGTGTTCTCGAGACCCGCGGGTACGCCACCGGTCACCTCCACGGAGTACGAACCGTCGGGGAGCCCGTCGACGAAGTACGTGCCGTCGGTCAGCGTCGTGGCGGTCGGAAGGGCGATGTCGTCGCCACCGCCGAGCACGCCGTCGGGTCCGAACCAGGTGACGGTGATCTCGACGTCGGCCAAGCGCGGTTCGCCAGCGTCGTCGACGCCATCGGCGTCGATGTCGAACCAGACGGTGTCGCCGATGCTGTTCGTACCGACGTAGCCGAAGTCCTGATCGAGGTCGGTCTCGCCAGCCCCGAGCGGCACGACGCCACGCGAATCAGCACCGCCGTCCGGGTCATCGGAGTTCACAGCTCGGTCGACGATGCCGCCGACGACCTCGACCTCGTAGTCGCCGGCCGGGAGGCCGTCGAAGAGATAGTTGCCGGCTGCGTCGGTCGTCGTGGTGAAGGTCACCGGACCCGACGGCGAGTCCCAGGTGAGCACGACGGTCTGGTTCGGAACACCCGGCTCGCCGCTGCCCTGGCTGCCGTCCCCATCGAGGTCGAGGTAGACCGTGTCGCCGATGGCGCCACTGCCCCGGTAGCCGAAGTCCTGGTCGAGGCGGTCTTCACCGTCGGCGAGATCGACGACGGTCTGATCGTCCAGGCCGCCGTCGGCGTCGAACGTGGGCGACATGCCGTCAGGCAGGTCAGCGGTGTCGACGGCGACGCGGAAGCCGCCTGCGGGGAGGCCTTGAACGAGGTAGTTTCCGTCGGCATCGGTGGTGTCGACGAAGGTCTCGTCGTCGGCGGTGCCCTCGATCCCGTCGGGACCGAACCAGGTGACCGTGACATCGACGCCCGCGATGCCGAACTCGTCGGCATCGAGTACGCCGTCGCCGTCCCGGTCGAACCACACGGTGTCGCCGATCGAGCCACCGCCCACGTACCCGAAGTCGACGTCGTCGAGATCTTCGTTCGCAGCGAGCGTCACGGGAGCCAAGCCGTCGGGGTCGACAGTGCCGCCGTCGCGATCGAAGCTCGGGTCGACGCCGGCGGGGAAGTCCGGGTCGGTCTCGACGACCTGCACGGTGTACTCACCCGCGGGCAGCCCGTCGAATCCGTACACGCCGTCAGCGTCGGTCGTGTCGACGAACACGACGTCGTCGGACGTGGCGAACACGCCGTCGGGACCCGCCCAGGTCAGCTCGACATCGACGCCCTCAATGCCGGGCTCGCCGGCGTCCTGGACGCCGTCAGCATTGGTGTCGATCCAGACGCGGTCGCCGAGCGACGAGGTGCCGACGTAGCCGAAGTCCTGGAGAAGCTCCTGATCGCGGATGCTCGTCGTCGACGTGGAAACCGTCTGCGAACCCGACGCGTCGTAGGTCTGTTCGAAGCCGGCCGGAACGGCGCTGACCACGACGGTCCAGTCGCCATCGGGGATGTCGGTGAACAAGTAGTCACCGTTCGCATCGGTGGTCGTCGTGAAGACGAGGCCGGCCGGACCCGATGCGGTGACCGTGAGCCCCGGGAGGCCCGGCTCGCCCGGATCCTGCGCGCCGTCTCGGTCGAAGTCCCACCAGACGCGGTCGCCGAGGACGCTGTCAGCGAAGTAACCGAAGTCCTGGTCGAGATCGTCGGGCTCGGCGACGGTGAGCGTGGTGATCGAGGTGGAGTCACCACCACCGTCGGGGTCCGCCGTGTTGACGACGTTCGCCGGAACGGCACCGACGATGTCGACGCGGTAGTCACCGGGCGGGAGGGCGTCGAACAGGTATGCACCGCCTGGACCCGTCGTGGTCGAGAAGATCGAGTCGTCGGTCGTGCCCTCGATGCCGTCGGGCCCGAAGCTCACGAGGTCGACCATCACGCCGACGAGCCCGGGCTCACCGACATCCTGGTCGCCGTCACCGTTCTGGTCGAGATAGACGGTGTCGCCGATACTGCCGATTCCGGCGTACCCGAAGTCCTGGTCGCGCCGATCCTCGCCCGCAGTGAGCGAGGTCTGCGACGTCGAGTCGTCGCCACCATCCGGGTCGGACACGTTGCTGAAGCCCGCGGGGAGGTCATCGGTGTCGACCGTGACCGTGTAGTCGCCGAGCGGCAGGCCGTCGACCACGTACTCGCCGTTCGCGTCGGTCGTGGTCGTCACGGTGACGTCATCACCGTTGCCTTCGATGCCGTCGGGGCCGTGCCAAGCGACGGTGACATCGACGCCCGCGATGCCGGCCTCGTTCGGGTCCACCACACCGTCGGTGTTCTGGTCGAACCAGATCGTGTCGCCGATGGAACCGGTGCCGCGATACCCGAAGTCGACGTCGCGTTTCGCTTCGTCCTCACCGAGCGATCCGGTCCACGATCCGTTCGGCGATGCGGTGCCGCCGTCCAGGTCGAACGTGGGCACGACGCCGGCGGGCAGCGTGCCGGAGTCGACACTGACGGTGTACTCGCCCCCGGGCAGGTTCTCCACAAGATAGCGGCCGTCGGCGTCGGTGGTCGCGGTGAAGATCTCGTCGTCACCACCGCCCGGAAGGCCGTCGGGGCCGAGGTAGATGACCTCGATGTCGACGCCCGCGAGGGGCGTTTCACCCGGGTCGACGTCGCCGTCACCGTCGATGTCGAACCACACCAGATCGCCGATCGACGCGAGGTCGACCTCGATCGTCACGACGTCAGCCGTGACGTCGTCGTACTCGCGGAAATCGCGATCCGGGAAGGCGACTCGGTCGTCAGCGCCGACGCCGAAGTACGATGGGACATCAGCGATGTTGGTCGACTCGGGGCCGAGGACTTCGTCGGTCTCGTCGAAGTCAGCCGGCACGGTCAGTGTGTAGGTGATCTCGACGGAGTCGCCGTCGGCGATCGGGCCGACGATGGTCCACGAGTTCCCACCCGTCGGAACACCCGGGGTCAACGTGGCCACACCGGGGTCTGTGGTGTTCGCAAACGCCCATGCGGGATCAGACGCCACATCGGTCACGGTCACGTCAAAGGCCGGCGCGTCACCGATGTTCACGACGTCGAGCGTGAAGACCAGCACGTCGCCGGGAACGGCGCGGCGCGTGTCGGTGTCGTCGATCTGGCCGTCGACGTCCTTGTCGATCGCGAAGGTGGGCTCGACGACGTCGACATCGGTCGACGAAGGGTCGGAGGTCTCGTCGAAGGTCGCAGGGTCCGGCACAGCGGTTGGCGTCTCGGTGATCCGATCCTCGGTGTTCCACGATGCCGTGGCCGAGTTGGTGAGCGTCGCACCGTTGGCAGCAGCCCCGGCGTCGGCGACCACGCCGACGTAGGTGATGGTGACCACTCGATCGTCGACGGCCTCGGTGGCGAAGACGTCGTCGAAGAAGAATGCGACGTCGGCCCCTGACACGAGCGTGCCCGACGGCACGACGTCGACATCGGCCACCCCCACGTCGGGACTGCACGCTCCGCCGCCCTGGTCACACGACACCGACACCAGCGACTCGAACACGATGCCGTCGGGCACTCGGTCGATGACGATCGTGTCGAAGGCGATGACCCCGCCGGGGACCGTCACGTCGACGGTGTAGGTGATGGGCTCGCCGATGGTGGCGACGCTGGGATCGGCCGACTTGGCGACCGACACGACCGGCACGGTGACCGTGCTCGACGTCGAGACCGTGTAGCCGCTGCCGGGCCCACCATTGGGCGAATCGCCAACGCGTTCGCCGGGCGTGTCACCCGACAACGAGCTGGTGGTCGCCGTCACGTCGTTGGTGAGCACCCCTGCGGCCACGAGCGGGTCGTCCACGACGACCTGGTAGTCGAAGATCCGCGACGCACCGGGCTGGAGCATCGTCTGGACCCAGGTGATCGTGCGAGCGTCTTCGTCCCACACACCGCCATCCGGACCGACGGTGCCGCCATCGGTGACCGGCACACCACCAGGCGCCGTGAGCACCGTCAGCTCGGCGGGAACGGTATCGACGACGAGCGTGTCGTACGCCGTCGAGACCTGGCCGGGGCCGTCGTCATTGGTGACCACGACGTCGTAGTTCACGACCTGGCCCGCCGACACGACACCGTCGACGTCGTCGTTGTTCTTGTCGATCGTGATGTTCGGCTCGACGATGACCGTGCCCACGGAATCGTCGACATCTCGCTCGGCGCCGGGGGTGCCGTCGTAGACGAACGTCGCGGTGTTCGGTGTGTTCGAGGACCGGACGTTCGAGGCGACATCGAGCACGACGGCATCGAAGGTCACGATGAGGGTCTGGTCCGTTCCGTCGGGCACGACGTAGTTGTCCGGGAAGTTGATCGACCACGAGTTCGCGGCGTCGTCGGAAACGAGGGAGAGGCCATTGGTCGGCAAAGGCACGCCGTCGAGGGTTGCCGACGGCGATGCGACATCGAGATCCTTCTCGTCGTCGAGGACATCGATGATCGACGCAAAGGGGTACGTCAACCCATCGGGAATCGTGACCTCGACGGTGTATTCGATGGTCTCGCCGATCGTGGCGGCGTCGTTGCCGTTGGCCCCGCTGATGATCGAGGTGTTGGCCGACTTGTCGATCTGAGGTGTGGCCGTGACGATCGATGACGTGTCGTCGGCCGGGTCGGTGTTCGGCGTGAGCGTCGGGTCGATGTTGTCGGCAGGCACGTAGGTGAACGGCGTTCCGGTGTTGGTCGGCGCGGTGAACGTGCGCACGCCTGCGGTGTTCACCAAGCTCTGGTCGGCGGTGACGCCTGCGGGCACGGTCACGTCGTAGGTCAGGCGCTGCGAGCTTCCGGCTGCGACGGTGAGCGGATCGTCCCACTGGATCCAGCCCTCCGCCAGCGAGCACACGCCGCCGCCGCTGATGTCGGACACCTCGTCACAGCTGATACCGGCCGGCAGCACATCGCGGATCGACACGTTCTCGGCGTCGATGCCGCCGTCGTTGCGCACATCGATGGCGTAGGTCACCACATCGCTGGCTTCGACCGACACGCCGTCGGCAGGCGCGCCGGCGACCGGACCGCCATCGAGCTCGATGACGCCCTTTGCGAGCGCGAGTTCGGGCTCGGCCCACGGGGCGTCGGCCTGGTCGCGCAGCTGGAAGATCTCGCCGGTGTCGTTGCCGTGGCGGAACTTCTGCAGGTTCGAGACGATGTCGGCGTCACGTGCTGCCGACGGGTCGACGATCAGCGACGAGATGATCACCTGGAAATAGGACGCGACGTCGACGTCGGGCAGCGTCCACGTGAGGAAGGAGTCGCCAGCATCAGCGGCGGTGGGTGCCGTGATCGTTGCGGGATCGATGTTGTGGAGCGACCCGTACTCGAATGATTCGAACTCGAACCCGGGTGGGAGCAGGTCCTGCACGACCGGGTCGAGCGTGTCGAGGAAGTCGGGGAAGTCGACGTTCAGCTCGAAGCAGACCCGGTCACCCGGGCGGTACGGCGCGCCAGCGACGTCATCGGCGTAGGTGGGCGATGCTGCGGTGCCGTCGCCACATGTGAGGACCCCCGCGACCGGGTTGCTGACGCGCTTGAAGATGGACGGGCCGCCCGACGAGAGGGTGGCCGCCGACTCGTCGACCAGCGAGAACGTCGCTTCGGTCGCGGTCGCGTCGGTGATGACGGTGACGTCCGTGACGAGATCGGTCACGTTGGTGAACGACTGCCGCGACGCGACCGGGCGTCCGGTCGTCACGCCGCCAGGTCCGCGGTAGAAATCGCGCACCACCGTGTCGATCGTGATCTCGGTCGTCGCGTTCGGGGCTCCGAAACCGCCCAGCACCCACGTGTAGGTCTTGGTGCCATCGGCGTTGAAGACGGGGCCAGCGTCCGCATCGGGACTCGCGCTGACGAAATCGAGACCGGCGGGAATCGTGTCCGTCACGGTGATCAGGCCCGTGGCCGTCGCGTACTCCGACGAGTCGATCGTCAGCGTGAACGACGGCGTGTCACCTTGCTCGAAACCGGGGTCGTCGACAGATTTGAGGATCCGGATGTCTTCGATCGAGCGTTCCAGCGTGTCGTCGTCGGAGTACTCACCGCCAGCGGTGAGGCTGATGTAGTCACCGGTCGCGATGGCGAAGTTCCTCGCCAGGCCCTCGCCCTCGGGCGGAGCTGGCTGGGAGGTCTCCGTGGTGATCGCTCCGGTGTTGTTGTCGAGGTTCGCCGTGGCTTCGGCGAGGTCGACCTGTGTGTTGGCGAACATCGGGATCGCGGCGACGTAGTCGATGCTGAACGACCCACCCGCCGCGAGACTCTGGCCGAGCGCCGCTGCATCCCACTCGACGCGCGTGTAGACGGCTTCCGGCAGCGAACCCGTCCCGTCGGGGTCGATGGTGACCGTGGTGACGCTCGACGGATCGACACAGTTCGCCAGGGCCGGTGCGTTCCCCGGATTGATGACTCCGGCGCCGGTGTACTCCTCGGCTGCGCCGGTCGTGTTGTCGACGTCACCACACCCGAGAAACTCGAGCTCGGCTGAGAGATAGTCGACGAGGCGGAAGTCATTCGTCGGATTCCGCAAGTTGGTGTCAACGGTGAGGGTGAAGACGGTCTGTTGATCGTGGACGCCGCGCAGGAGCTCACCCTCCGGGCTGGGCTCCGACTTGGTGACCTCGAACGGAATCAACTCGGTGGATGCCGAGGCCGCATCGGACGTGATCTCGGGGTCTGGGAGAATCGCACCGGTTGTCGGGTCGAAGTCAGGCCGGTTGCGGGGATTGGAGCTGACGAACACGTTGGCGGAGTTGGCCACGACGGAACCGACATCGAACGACGGGTCATCGGCGATGATCTCGTAGCCGAGCGACACCGTCGTGTCGGCGAACGAGTCGGCGACGTCCGTCCACACGAGCACCGTCGAACCATCACTCTGAGGTAGGACTTGAGGTGCTGGGCTCGACGAACCAGGAACGTACGAGACGCCAGCCGGCAGCGTGTCGTTGAACGACGCATTGAACCCATCGGGCCCGCCAGGGTTGGTGAGCACGAGCGTGACCGGGATCGGCGCATCGAGCAATGCTTCGGCCGGCATGCTCTTCGACAGCGTTGCCACCGCCGCGACCTGCCCCACCGGAATGGCGATCAGCGACGCAACGGCTGTTCCCGCCACCGTCGCGACACGCGCGAGCTTCTTGATATGCATTGACACTCTCTTTCCCGCCCTGGGTGCGTCCCGCCGCGCCCAGTAGTTCGCGAGCCAGCGTGCACCACGCACCGCGCTCGGCGCAACCCCTTCGCCACAAGCTCTGATCAAGATCTCCCCCAGAGGGCCTCTCGGCGAACTCGCACCGCCTCAGCGAGCAGCCGCCTGCTAGCCTTGGTGTCGTGCCCGTGACCCGAGCTCGCCGAATCGAACTGCTGCTCCTTACGTAGGGCGAACGCCCGCGTCTGCACGCGTTCGCCCGCCCCCGCCCCTCCCGGCCGGGGGCACTTTCGTTTTTCGGCCGATGTTCGCCCACCCCGCTCGCCCCAGGAGACTCCCATGACCATCACCTCCCCCTCGTCCGGCACTTCCCCCTCGTCCGGCACCTCCCCGACACCCGCCAACACGGCGAGCTCGATGCCGTACGACAAGTACGCACCGTTCGTCCCCATCGTGCTCGAGGACCGCACCTGGCCGAACCAAGTCATCGACGCAGCTCCGCGCTGGTGCTCGGTCGACCTGCGCGACGGCAATCAGGCCCTGATCGACCCGATGGACCCGGCGCGCAAACTGCGCATGTTCGACGAGTTGGTCGAGATGGGCTTCAAGGAGATCGAGATCGGCTTCCCGTCGGCGAGTCAGCCCGACTTCGACTTCCTGCGTCAACTCATCGACGAAGACCGGATTCCGGACGACGTGTGGATCCAGGTGCTCGTTCAGTGCCGCGAGGAGTTGATCGAGCGAACCTACGAGGGTCTGGCCGGAGCACCTCGGGCGATCGTGCACTTCTACAACTCGACGAACCCACTCCAGCGCGAGGTCGTGTTCCGGATGGATCGCGACGAGATCCGCGACGTCGCCGTGAACGGTGCCCGGCTGTGCAAGGCCGCCGAAGCGAAGCTGCCAGCGCTTCCGGGCGGCGGCGCGACGCAGATTCGCTACGAGTACAGCCCCGAGAGCTTCACGCTCACCGAGCCCGAGTACGGCGTCGAGGTGTGCGAAGCGGTGATGGACGTCATCGAGCCCACCACCGACGACCCGATCATCCTCAACCTGCCGGCGACGGTCGAGTGCTACTCCCCCAACGTCTATGGCGACGTGATCGAGTGGTTCGGGCGCACGATCCGCGATCGGGACCGAGTCATCGTGTCGCTGCATCCTCACAACGATCGCGGCTGCGGAGTCGCCGCGGCAGAGTTCGGCGTGATGGCCGGCGCCGACCGCGTCGAGGGAACGCTGTTCGGAAACGGTGAGCGCACGGGCAACGTCGACGTCGTGAATCTGGCGATGAACCTGTTCATGAACGGCGTCGACCCCGAACTCGACATCTCCGACATCGACAAGCTGCGCCGCGTCGCCGAGTACTGCAACCGGCTGCCGGTGTCACCGCGTCACCCCTACGTCGGCGACCTCGTCTACACCGCGTTCTCCGGCTCCCACCAGGACGCCATCAAGAAGGGCATCGACGCGCTCGACGCCACGCGAGATCCGGAGTCGGGCGAGTACGACCGCTTCGCCGTCCCGTACCTGCCGATCGATCCCAAACACGTCGGTCGCTCCTATGAAGCGGTGATCCGCGTCAACAGCCAGTCAGGCAAGGGTGGCGTCGCGTACGTGATGAAGACCGAGCACGGCTTCGATCTCCCACGTCGGCTCCAGATCGAGTTCTCGAAGACGATCCAGCACGTGACCGAGGACTCGGGTACCGAGATCACGCCGGGCGTGATGTGGGATCGCTTCCAGGACGAATATCTTCCGCCAGAACCGTCCTTCATCCTGCGTTCGCACGAGCTGAACACGAGCTCGACCGAGGACTCGGGTCGCACCGTGATCCAGGCCCAGGTCGAGGTCGACGGCGCAGCACACTCACTGCGCGGCGAGGGAGACGGACCGGTCGAGGCCTTCGTCGCCGCCCTCTCGCTGCAGTTCGGCGAACGGGTCGGCGGCGAGTTCGACGTGATCGACTACGCCGAGCACGCGATCGGACAGGGCGCCGACACGACAGCCGTCGCGTATCTCGAGACCGTGCGGGCCGATGGCGAGATTCGCTGGGGCGTCGGCCAGAGCCCGAACATCACCACCGCGTCGTTGCGAGCAGTACTCGCCGCCTTCGAGCGCCAGACCGCCTGACGCCACCCGAGATTCAAACGGGGGTTGCGGGCGTTCGACTGCTCGGCGAACCCTGTTCCGCGCGCCCGGCGGCGCATTTTCCGAGCCTGCGTCGGAAATCGGTGAGCAAATGCGTGCGAAACACCGAACCCTCCCACAACGCCCCAACCAGGCAGTTCGCGCCGCCCATTAACCAACCCTTGACCCGAAAACACCCAAAGACCACGCACAGAGCGCGGCCTTCACCAACAACTGAACGACCCTGAAATCGAGTCCTGCACCAGACAGTCCGAACCACTGGACATGGCGCAACCAACTCCCCCAAAAAAACTTCGAGCCCGCACACTGCTCGGAACACTCACCCTCACAGCAACCCTCCTCGGCACCGCACA
>JBGCFW010000331.1:0-2669 GCA_045107155.1 Ilumatobacter sp.
GTTCGGAGAGCAGACGACGGCTGCCGGCTCAGGCGTCGATGCACTCTGCCGGCGCGATGAGGTTCGCCCTCGCCACTCGTCGCCGAATCGAGCGCGCCACGCCGCGCGCTGCGCACGCCGCAGGCGAACGACGAGGGCCAGGCGTTCGGCCTCGTCGATGCGCCGACGGTGGTCGTCCAGCAGGAAGTGCATGTCGTGAAACGGGAACATACGACCCATCGTCCTCCGTCGATATGTACAGTACAAGCGACGAATTCTCGACAAACCAGGAAAGCATAACTGGACAATGGAACTGACGCTGCAGCACCTTCGTCTCCTCCGCGAGGTCGCGCGCCAATCGACGATCACCGCGGCCGCAGACGCCCTCGGCTACACACGCTCGGCCGTGTCCCAACAGCTGATGGGCCTCGAACGATCGACCGGCGTGGCCGTGCTCGAGCGCGTCGGACGCAACGTGCGACTCACCGACGCCGGCCGAGTCCTGGTGCGCCACGCCGATGAGGTACTCACCGGCGTCGAAGCAGCCGAAGCCGCGCTGGAAGCCGCTGCGGGCGACGTTCGCGGCCTCGTCGAGATCGGCATCTACGAGTCGATCGCCGCACCGTTTCTCGCCCCGCTCGTCACGCAGATGTCGAACGATCACCCGCAGATGACGATTCGGAGCCGAGAGATCGAGCCCGAGGATGCGCTCGACGCGCTACTGCACGGCGATCTCGACCTCGCGTTCACCCTGGACTACGCCCACGATTCGGCCGTACGCCAACCCGACGTCATGCGCACCCCGATCGCGCACGAGCACTTCGTGGCCGTGACCCTCGCCGATGACCGGCGCCCCGGCCGCGTCGACCTGGCAACACTGGCCGAGCGACCGTTCATCGCACCGTCGCCGGACACGGGATGCGGTCGCGCCGTCGTGGCCGCGTGCAGGCAGGCCGGGTTCGAACCGGACATCGTGCATCAGGTGGACGCCTACCCGACCGCACTCGATCTGGTCGCGGCGGGACTCGGAGTCGCCGTCGTCCCGCGGTTCTCCGCAACGCCTGACGAGACACTTCGCATCAGCGAATTGCGGACCCCGGTGACGCGGACCATCGAGATCTCTCATCGTCGTTCGAGCACCGAGCGTCCGATGATCGAGGCCATCGTCGACTTCTTGGTCACCAGCTGCCTGCAGCCCGACACCGACCTCGCGAGCTGAACGCGGCAAGGAGCGAGAACGTCGACGTCCAAGCACCACCCGAACAGACGACGGTGGACGAGTCCTCGAAGCGAACGCTCGGTGAGGCGATCGTCGCGATGCTGAGCACCCGGCCCGCGATCGTGTTGCTCGACAACTGCGAACACGTCGTCGACGGCGTCAGCACCCTCGTGTCCGAGCTCTTGAACCAGTGCCCGTCTCTCACCGTTCTCGCGACGTCGCGAGAAGGCCTCGGGGTACCGGGCGAGCAGCTGATCTCGGTCGGCCCATTGAACGCCGAGGACGCTGGGGCGGACCTGTTCGTCGAGCGAGCACTCGACGCCGACCCCAGTCTCGACCTGGATCGCGACACGGTGGAAGCGGTGTGCCGGCGCCTCGACGGCGTACCACTCGCCATCGAGCTGGCGGCCGCACGCGCGCGAACGATCACCCCGGGCGAACTGCTCGAACGACTCGACGACAGCTTCCGGGTCCTCACGGGAAGCCGACGACGCACGCTCGAACGACATCGAACGCTCCGGGCGACGATGCAGTGGTCGTACGACCTGCTGACAGACGACGAACAGCTCCTGTTCCGCCGCCTCTCGGTGTTCTCCGGACCGTTCGACCTGCGAGCCGCGGAACGGGTGGTCGCAGACCGCGACCTGCGCGCCGCCGACGTCGGCGCCCTGGTGTCGGACCTCGTCGATCGATCGATGTGCCTGGTCGAGTCCGGAACGACCGGCCGCCGATTCCGTCTTCTCGAACCGATGCGCCAGTTCGGACTCGACGAGCTTCACGCAACGGGGTCGGATGCGGATCTGCGCCGGCGTCACGCCGAACACATCTGCGACCGGATCAGCGGAATCCATCGACTCCTCGCAGGACCCCGCGAGATCGAAGGGGTCGCAGAACTCACAGAACTCTGGCCGAATCTGCGCAGCGCGGTCGACTGGGCGATCGACGAGCGCGATGTACGACTCGCTCACCAGCTGGTCGCTCCCGTTGCCGCACAGGGCTTCTTGCGGCGGGGGCTCGGCGAACTCGGGGACTGGACGAGCGGGTCGTCGAACTCGCCGGCCCGGCCGCCCTCGAGGTGGTACGTGGACGCCGACCCGGACGCGGCAGCGCGACGAGTCGACGTCTCGCAACAGCCCATCACCCCGCGCGACATGTTGCACTCGATGGCAGCGACGCTCGACACGCTCGCACGCTGAGAACGACCCCGGGCCGGCGATCGCCACCAAGGTGTCGGCGGGAGTCGCCGCGTACGCGACTGCGGCCGGGCCTCAGGCCGGGAGCGTGTGCTGTTCGAAGAACGCCCACGCATCGGTTGTGGCATTGAAGTCAAACGTGGTGTAGCCCTGGAGCTCGGCGAGCTGCTCTGACACCGGCGAGTCCGGCTCGGCGAGCGGGGAGCTCGGCCAGGCGTGTCCTCCACCGACGACCTCGTAGAACACGACCGGCACGTCATCATCACACCCGGTGTAGG
>JBGCFW010000332.1:0-5725 GCA_045107155.1 Ilumatobacter sp.
GCCGGCCCGCCCGCGATGCCGATGACGCGAGCGCCGTCGAGCTTCGCGATCTGACCGGCGAGGGATCCAACCGCGCCCGCGGCAGCAGACACCACGAAGGTCTCACCCGGCTGCACCAGGCCGACATCGCGTACGCCGACCCACGCGGTGACCCCGGTGGTGAGCGACAGTGCGCCGAGATGCGCGTTGAGTGGGGCAATGGTTTCGTCAAGGGCGAGCAGTGACGATGCCGGGACCGTTGCGATCGTCTGGGCGCCGAACCCGCCCTTGACGGCCTGGCCGACCGGCCAGTCGATGTCATCGGACTCGATGACATGGCCGGCGCCGGGGGACCGGATCACGTCGCCGATCCCGATGCCTTTGTGGAAACTGTTGTCGAACAACGCCGTTCGGATCGCAGCGTCGACCGAGATGTAGTCGACGGCCACTCGAACCTCACCGTTCGAAAGTGGAGCGAGCTCCCGAGACTCCAATGCGAAGCAGTCGGTGGTGAGCGCGCCGTCGGGGTTTCGTGCGAGCGTCACACAGGTGTTGACGAGTCCGGTCATCGTTGCGCCGCCGAGGCGATGCCGGCGCCGTGGCCGGTCGGTGTGAGGTCGAGTTGCATGGCGATTTCCGTCCAGTGGGTGAGCTTGGTTGGAGAACCTTAATGACCGTTAGGTAACGTCGCCTCGATGTCCGGGCCAGCCAGCCAGTCGCAGATCGCGGCCACAGCGGATCTGAGCGAGCTGATCGACCTCACCGGCAAGCGAGCCTTCGTCACCGGGGGCGGCAAAGGCATCGGCGCATCCATCGCCCGTCGCCTCAGCGAGGCCGGAGCCTCCGTCACCATCGGCGACATCGACCCGGCGGCAGCGGCCGCCGCTGCAGCATCGGGCGCCTCATTCGTCGAGTGCGATGTCTCGAATCCTGCCGAGCTCGTTGCAGGCGTCGATGCCGCCGCAGGTGCTGACGGGCTCGACATCATGGTCAACAACGCCGGGATCTTCCCGACCACCGGTCCGATGGCGGATGCCGGCGATGACTTCGTCAGTCGAATGCTCGACATCAACGTGCGAGCTCTCTTCAGCGCGTCACGCGAAGCCGCAGGGCACCTAGGCCCTGGCGGGTCGATCGTCAACCTCGCCTCGATCGCCGGCCTGGGTGGCGGTGCCGGCATCTCGGCCTACAGCGCGTCGAAAGCCGCCGTCGTGGCGCTTACTCGCGCCTTCGCCCGCGAACTGGGCCCTCGCGGCATCCGTGTCAACGCGATCGCTCCCGGCATCATCGACACGCCCGGCGTGCAGGATCAGCTTGCGCCGCTGAAGGCGAGTGGTGTCGATGTCGAGCGCCGAATCGCATCGAACCCGTTGGGCGTCGCCGGGCATCCCGACCACATCGCTCGAGCGGCGGTCTTCCTCGTCTCGGGCCTTGCTGAGTTCGTCACCGGACACACACTGATCGTCGACGGAGGATCCACCGCGTGAGCAACCTGTCCAACCCGACACCGACGATCGAACAGCTGCTCGCCATCGAAGCCTGTCGCGAAGCTGCTCGTCGCTACTCGTACGGCGTGGACCGGCTCGACGTCGAGGTGATGAAATCGGCGTACTGGCCCGACGCCACCGACGACCACGGCGTGTTCGTCGGCAACGCCTGGGAGTTCTGCGAACGAGTCGTCGGATCGCATGGGCGATGGACGTGGACAGCGCACACGAACTCCAACCACCGCATCGAGTTCGACGACGACGACCATGCGCGGGGCGAGATCTACGTGCAGGCTTCGCTGTTCGTCGAAGCCGACCGGCAGCTCTCGACGTTCCACGGTCGCTACCTCGACACCTACGAACGGCGCGCCGGCGAGTGGCGCATCTCTCATCGCGTGTGCGTGCACCACAGCGACCACGTCGACGACGTTCCCGCAACGATGGGACTCGACGCCTCCGTCTTCCGATCGGGCTCGTTCGACCGTCCTGCCGACCAACGACCGATTGGACCCTGATGCCTCGATTCGCCAAGGAGTGCGCGGTTGCCGACCCGACCGGGTTCGCGCTCGTCGACGGAACTCGCGAACTCACGTGGGGCGAGGTCGACGATTCGTTGAACCGCTGCGCCAACCTGCTCCTCGACGCATCCCGGTCCGGAGAGCTGGGTGACGCGCAGCGCATCGCGGTGTTCGCGGAGAATGCCGCCGAGACGGCCCTCGCTCACCTCGGCGGGCTGCTCGCCGGGGCATCGTCGGTTCCTGTGAACTTCCACCTCACCGCGTCCGAAGCCGCGTACATCTTGAGTGACTCGCAGAGTCGAGTGTTGTTCGTCGGGCCCGAAACGGTCGAGCGAGGCGTTGCGGCGGCTCTCGAAGCCGGTGTGCAGACCGTGATCGGTTGGGGCTGTGGCGACGTCGACGGCGTGACCGATTGGACCACCTGGCTCGCCGGCGGCGCGACTGACGACCCGCCTGACGACATCGTGCCGAAGCCAAATCTGCTCTACACCTCGGGCACCACCGGGCTGCCGAAGGGGACCGAACTCCCGCCGACGATGTTCGCCGGTGGCACGAACATGGTCGAACACCTCGAAGCGCTCGCCCAGGGCGGCTTCTCCGGGTTCGGCACGCACCTGGTTGTCGGGCCGATGTACCACACCGGGCCGCTCTCAGGGATGCGACTGCTGTGTGCGGGCGTCCCGTCGGTGATCCTGCCGAAGTTCGACGCCGAAGCCGCGCTCGCTGCGATCGACACCTACAAGACCGAGACCAGTGTGATGGTGCCGACGCACTTCGTTCGCATGCTCGCGCTGCCCGACGACGTGAAAGCCAAGTACGACGTCAGCTCGATGAAGTACTTGGCGCACACGGGCGCCAAGTGCCCGATCGATGTGAAGGCTGCGATGATCGACTGGTTCGGGCCCGTGTTCAACGACGCGTACGGCGCCACAGAAGTCGGCACGGTCTGCTCGATCAACAGCCAAGAGTGGCTCGGGCATCAGGGCTCCGTCGGGAGGTCGGTCCCGCCGTTCACCGCGATCATCCTCGATGATGACCTGAACGAACTCCCGGCGAACACCGAAGGTCGCCTGTTCTTCCGCGACGCGACCGGCCGCGGCATCGTGTACCCGAACGACGCGGAGAAGACCGCCGCGTCGAACCCCGAACCTGGGCTGTTCACGCTCGGCGAGATCGGGTACATCGACGACGATGGATACGTCTTCATCACCGATCGGTTCAGCGACATGGTGGTGTCCGGTGGGGTCAACATCTACCCGGCCGAAGCCGAGCAGCTCCTGATCGACCACCCGGACGTCGCCGACGTCGGCTGTGTCGGTGTGCCGCACCCCGACATGGGCGAGATGCTGGTCGGTCTCGTGATGGCAACCGACCCGGCGTCGCCGCCATCGGCAGCCGACCTGTCGGTGTGGCTGCGCGAACGACTGAGCCACTACAAGTGCCCGCGCGAGTACCACGTCGTCGACGATCTGCTCCGTTCGACGATGGGCAAGATCAACAAGCGCAAGCTGCGCGACGCTTGGCTCGCGGGCGACATCCATGAACTCGAATCGAGCCAGCCGTCGTGATCGACCGCTCGCTCTCTGCACCGAACCCTGTCCTGAAAGGCATGCGATGACCGACACCCAGCACCGCCCCCTCGTCGACCCCGACATCAGCGTCGACGACTTCGTCGCCGAAGCAACCGCCTGGTTCGAGGCCAATGCCGAACGTAAGGACCCTGGTGCCTCAGCGTCAGACGCCGAGGTATTCGACGTCTCGGTCTTCTCGGACTCGACCTTCGAAGCGGAGCGCGAGGAGATCACGAGCCTCGCCAGCTGGATCCAACGCAAAGCGAAGATGGGCTACCACGCTCCCGACTGGTCCGTGGAGTACGGCGGTCTCGGCTTGAGTCGTGCTCACGCGCGAGCGCTCGGTCGCGTCGAGCGACAGTTTCAGACTCCGGGGTCGCACGAACTGCTCGGTGTCACCACCGGCCTCGTCGCTCCGACGATTCTCGCTCTGGGATCCGACCATCTCAAGGAGCGCTTCGTCAAGTCACTGCGCGCTGCTGACGAACTCGTCTGCCAACTCTTCAGTGAACCCGGGGCGGGCTCCGACCTCGCCGGGCTCGCGACCCGTGCCGTGCGCGATGGCGACGAGTGGGTCGTCAACGGTCAGAAGGTCTGGAGCTCGGGTGCGCAATTCAGTGAGTGGGGCGAACTGATCGCGCGAACTGACCCCGACGTCGTCAAACACAAGGGCCTCACTGCGTTCATGCTGCCGCTCGACGCTCCAGGTGTCGAAGTTCGTCCGATCAAGCAGATGAGCGGCGGTTCGTCGTTTTGTGAGGTCTTCTTCAACGACGTACGGATCTCCGACGATCTACGGATCGGAGACGTCGGCGACGGCTGGAAAGTCGCCACCACGACGTTGAGCTTCGAACGCGACCACTCCGAGTCGGGCTCGGAGGGCTCCTCCTCGGGCGGCTCGTGGAAGCAACTGCTCGCCACGGCGCAGCAGATGGGTGTGGCCGACGACCCGGTCATGCGTGACAAGCTGATGCAGGTCTTCATCCACGGCCGCATCGAGTCGTACACGAACCGGCGAGCGGCCGACCTCGCACGGTCCGGCACACCAGGTCCCGAGGGCTCGCTGGGCAAGTTGTTGTGGACGGAGGGGATGACCCTCATGGGTGAGGTCGTGGCCGAGATCCTCGGAGCACGGATCACCGCCGACACGGGTGAATGGGGCACGTTCGACTGGAACTCCCACCTGCTCGGCGCGCCTGGCTATCGGATCGCAGGTGGAAGCGACGAGGTGCAGCGCAACATCATCGGCGAACGCGTGCTCGGCCTGCCGCGCGAACCGCGTGCGGACACCGGCCCCTGGACCGACATCCCGCGCTGATCGCGGCGACGAGCGTCAGCCGAGCTCGCCGACCGACGCAACGCCCGGCCAGAGAAGATCGGTGAGATCGCGCGCCACGATGTCTCGGTCGCAGTACTCGTCGCCGAGCCACATCGTCGTCACGGTCTGGAACGCGCCGATCACGGCGTACGCCCACGTGCGTGCGGCTGATTGATCAAGGCCGGCCGCAGCGCGAGCGGGAGAGAACAATTCGAGGAGTTGCTGGGCTGACCGATCGACGAGGCGTCGTAGTTGCTCGGTGCTGCGGTCGCCTGCGTTGACGAAGAGATAGATGTTCCGGTCGGCATCGACGGCGGTGAGGTAGCCCCGCACGGCGGCTTCGAAGTCCTGCCGCGGTGTCGTCGGGGTCGATGTCGCTCGCTTGACGGCCGCGTCGATGCCATCGATGAGCAGTTCGGAGAGGGCTGTCACGAGCGCCGCCTTGTCACCGACGGTCCGGTAGAGGATCGGCTTGGTGACGCCGGCCTCGGCCGCGATGTCGTCCAAGGTGACCGTCGGGCCGCTCGCATTGATCGATCGGGCGGCAGCGGCGAGCAGTTGCGCCCGATCGGCGACGACTTGCTTTCCCTGCGGCCGGCCCGGCCGTCGTCGCTGAGCCGGTGCTGCTCGAGTGGTCACGAGCGCACCGTAGCAACGCGCATCCGATGGCCGAGAGGCTCTGCGAGAAAAATCTACTCCGAGTAAATTCAGAGACCGGGTTGGTGTTACGGTCGTCACATGACCACGACCGAAGCCTCTGCGTCCGACTCACTCGCCGCGGGTCTGCCGTGGCACCTCCGCAACAACTGGGCGCCGGTGCTCGATGAACTCACCGAGCACGAACTCCGCGTC
>JBGCFW010000333.1:0-3348 GCA_045107155.1 Ilumatobacter sp.
TCGAACGCCTTGGCCTTCGTGATCTGAGCGATCAGTTCGCCGACGGCATCGTTCTGCTCGTATGCCCGACGGATGTCCTTGGCCTTCTGCTGGTACTGCATCGCGAGGCGGGCGTACTCCCGCTCCAGCTCGTCGTCGGAGACCTCGATCTGCTCGCCGACGACGACGGCACGGAGTGCGAGGTCGACCTTGACGGCCATCTCGGACTGGCCGCGCATCGACTCGACGAAGCTTTCGGGATCCTGACCGGTGGCTTGCATCCACTGATCGAAATCGATGCCCTGCGCCTGGAACTGCTGAATCGTTCCCTGGACTCGCTGGTTGAGATCGGCGGCGACCATCGGCTCGGGGACCTCGATTTCGACGAGTTCGGCGAGCGCGTCGTTCAGCTTCGTGCCCGCCTGCTGACGAGCGGTGCTGAGCTTCCGTTCGCCCACCGACTCGCGGAGGCTCTCGGTCCACGCCTCGACCGAGTCGAAGTCCTCGACGTGCTCGTCGACCCACTCATCGGTGAGCTCGGGGAGCTCACGGGTCTGGACCATCTGGACCTCGACGACGAAGTCGGCCTCGTCCTCGGTGCCCTTCGGCGTGGAGGTGAATTCGAGCTTGTCGCCCGCCGACGCACCCACGAGCTTCTCGTCGAAGTCGTCGGTCACCCAGCCCTGTCCGACCTCGTAGGACCAGTCTTCGGTGTTCAGCCCGGCGACCTCTTCACCGTCACGCGTGACGGCAAGGTCGATCACGACGAAGTCGCCTTCGGCGGCTGCACGTTCGACGGTGTTGAGCGACGCCTCGCGGGCCAGCTCGGCCTCCTGCGCCTCTGTGATGTCGGCATCGGCGACCTCGACAGCGGGCAGCTCGACCTTGAGTTCCTTGTAGCCAGCGACCTCGATGATCGGGCGAACCTGGCAGATCGCCTCGAACTCGACCGGTCCGGCCTCTTGACCATCGGTGATCTCGACCTCGGGCTGTGCGATGAGATCGACATCGTTCTCTCGGACCGCCACCGAGAGATACTCGGGGATGCCGTCGCGCAGCGCCTGCTCGCGTGCCGGACCCATGCCGACACGGGCTTCGAGCACCTTGCGAGGGACCTTGCCTGCCCGGAAGCCGGGGAGGTTGACCTCCTTCGCCAGCAGCTTGAACGCCTTGTCGATGTCCTTGTCGAATTCAGCCTCTTCGACTTCGACGTACACCTTGACCTTGTTGTCCTCGAGGACTTCAACCGAACTCTTCACGGCTGACCACGCTATCGGTGCCGCCCCTGGCCTCACCCGGCGCCGTCGAGGCGCTGCGCGATCGCCTCTGCGACCGCATCGACGCGCCCCTCGTGCATGATCGAGTCGAATCCTCGATGGCGGCCTTCGACGAGCACCTCGACGAAGTTCGACGCCTGGGGCTCCCAGCGACGCCGCGTCCGCTTCGGATTCGTCGTGTCGGCGCTCACCAGCAGGACCGGTGAGACGATCGGCTCGACGACATAGCCGGAGATGAGCCCGTCGGGCACCCCGACCGACCGGCGAGTCCCGTCCCCGGTTCGCACCTCGGCCTCGACCCCCGACAAGCGGACCAGTCGGAGTCCGACCGATCGGAGCGGAACGCCGAATCGACGGCGGAAGGTCACGAGTGCTTCGCGCAAGATCGCGGCCCCGCCGCCCGGGCGGATCATGGAGCGGTACTTGCTCCACCGGTTCGCCCAGAGATGCAGGTCTTCTCCGGGGTAGATCGTGTCGATCAGCGCGAGGAGCGGCGGCCGAGCTCCCGTGGGTGCCGCTGCGTTCACACGCTTCGCGAGTTCGACGGCGCCGAGGCCCCCGATCGACCACCCTGCAACGGCGACGGCGGGCCGTCGATCGAGCGCTGCCGCGACCAGGGCGTGACCGCGACGAGCGAAGCCGTCGACCGTGCGGGCATCAGGCTCGTCGATCGTCGGGTCGATGGCGAGCGCCAGTACCTCGATGCCGTCGGGGAAGGCATTGGCGAGCGCCTGATATCCGAAGACGTCGTCCCACCCGGGCGTGAGGATCACGAGCGGCGAACCCTCGGGGGCCGAGCGCATGGTCAGCAGCTGGACGCCCCGCGTCGACGCATCGAGGCCCGGCGACGCTGCGTCGACCAGCTCGCCGAGCTCCAGCCGCTCCGCCATGCCTCGTGGCGTGAGTCCGACGATGAGGTCACCGATCGGCACCTCGCGACCCAGCCGATCACCGAGCTGGGTGACGATCACCACCGCAGTCAACGAGTCACCGCCGACGTCGAAGAAGTCGGTGTCGGGGCCGATGTCGTGGCGGTCCAGGGCGTCGCGCCACACCGACACCACCAGATCGGCTGCATCGTTCGTCCGAGCGTGATCGGATTCCTTGTCGATCCCGATCGATGCTGCGCTCGGGCCGGCGCGAAACCGCTCGAGTGCTCGACGATCGACCTTGCCATGCGCCGTTCGGGGAAGATCGTCGTGCACGACGAAGCGCTGCGGGACCGAGCGGGCAGGCAGCTCCGCGGCGAGCGCGCCGCGCACCGCAGCCTCGTCGAATCCCCGAGCGACCACGTGCGCGATGACGCGAACGGGTTCGCCTGCCGCCACGACGGCCGCTTCGAGCACGCCGTCGACGGACGTGAGCGCGTGTTCGACCTCAGCCGGTTCGAGGCGGTTGCCACCGACGTTGAGTTGGTCGTCGACTCTCCCGACGAATCGGAGCACCCGTTCGCCGCGCTCCTCGACGACCCGGACGCGGTCGCCGGTGCGATACCAACGCGTGCCCTCGAGTTCGACGAACCGCTCGGCGGTCGCTGCGGGGTCTCCCAGATAGCCGTCGGCGAGCGTGGGGCCCGCCACGAGGAGCTCGCCGACGGTACCGATCACCGACGGACGCAGATCATCACCGACGACACGCAGGCGAACGCCGGGAATCGGCTGGCCGATGTTCGGCTCGCGTCCCGCGATGTGCTCGCCCGACGCGCTCCAGATCGTGGCTTCGGTGGGCCCGTACTCGTCGATCAACGTGGTCCCGGGCAGGACGCGATGGTGCTCGTCGACGAGTGATGCGCTCGTGGCCTCGCCGGCCACGACGACGGTGTCCAGAGCAACCAGGCGCGCCGGCCGCCTGGCGAGGAGCGCCCGGTAGAGGCTCGGCACCGTGAGGATGTGCGAGGTATGCGTCGACGAGATCACCTCGGCGGGGCGGTCGACGTCACCGACGACGTCGTCGGTGGGCATCACGACAGCACCCCCGGAGACCAGCGGCCAGATGAGCCCGACCAGCGAGCTGTCGAAGCCGATGCTCGACGTGACCAGGAACCGTCGCGGCGCATGTGAGTACGCGGTGCGTCGGGCGGCGGTGCTGGCCG
>JBGCFW010000334.1:0-2839 GCA_045107155.1 Ilumatobacter sp.
AAATCGGTTCCAATGCACTCAAGGAGCTGTTCTCCAAGATGTCCAAGGACATGGCGGGTCAGCACGAGATGAGCCAGCACGGCATCGGACACGAGCGCACCTACGACACGAAGCCGTACGAGTTCGGCGACCCCTTCCAGCTCGACCTGAACCGCACCATCCGCAACGCGCTCCGGCGCAGCGGAGGCGGCACACCCGTGCGTCTGTCTCCGGACGACTTCGAGATCGAGCGGACCGAGCACCTCACGCGATCCGCCACCGTGCTCATGCTCGACCTGTCGCTGTCGATGCCGATGCGGGACAACTTCCTGCCGGCGAAGAAGGTCGCGATGGCGCTCCACCATCTCATCTCGACGCAGTTCCCGCGCGACTTCATGGGCATCGTCGGCTTCTCGGAGACCGCGCGAATTCTCACGGCCGAACAATTGCCAGAGGTGTCGTGGGACTTCGTCTATGGCACGAACATGCACCATGGCTTCACGCTCGCTCGCCAGCTCCTCTCGAAAGAGAACGGCAACAAGCAGATCATCATGATCACCGACGGCGAGCCGACGGCGCACATCACGCCTGACGGCTACCCCTTCTTCAACTATCCCCCGGCCCGCGAAACCGTCGAGGCGACGCTGCGGGAGGTCGTTCGGTGCACGAAGAGCAACATTCGGATCAACACCTTCGGATTGGGCGCCGACGGTTCACTGCGGGCCTTCATCGAACGGATGACCGAGATGAACCAGGGTCGGGCGTTCTTCACCACTCCGGAGAACCTCGGCGACTACGTGCTCGTCGACTTCCTTGACGGAAAACGACAGCAAGCACGCGCCGGCCGCCGCTCTGCGTGACGTGGGCATGCGATGAATCGACGCTCTGTGGCAATGAATCGTCAAAATCGTTCAGAGCAGGTTTCGGGCTCAAGCAACCGGGCAAACCTGCCGAGACAGGGCTGTCCCCCCGAGTAGCCTGGATTCAATCATGCGTGTCCCCCGCACCTTCGTCTTCGTCGACCTCTCCGGTTTCACGAACTACACCGCCGCCTTCGGCGATGACGCGGCCGGACGCATCCTCTCGACCTTCCGCACGATCGTTCGGTCGGTGGCCTCGGAACGCGGCGTGCGCATCGCGAAGTGGCTCGGTGACGGCTGCATGTGCGTCTCGGTCCAACAGCGAGACGCAATCGCGTTCGTGCAGGATCTCGAGCAGCGAGCCGCTGACGTGTGTAACCCGCTCACCGTGCGCGCCGGTCTCGCAACCGGACACGCGCTGCTGTTCGAGGGCGACGACTACATCGGATCTGCCGTCAACATGGCGGCTCGCCTGTGTGACCTCGCAAAGAACGTCGAAGTGCTCATGCCCGCAATGCACATCGACGCCCTCCCCGAGGGTGTCACCGCCGAGCCCTACGGCGAGATCGAGCTGCGCGGCTTCCCGGGGCCGATCAACGTGGTGGAACTCCGCGGTGCGCCCGAGCCGGTCGACGCCGACACCGCCGATCTCTGGACTCGCACGCCGTTCATCTGATCGCTCGAGGCCACGAACGCCGCGACGCTCAGAGCGTCGACGGGTAGTAGCCACCAAGCTCTGTCGTGAGGACGTCGGAGCGGAAGTCCGACTCGAACGGCCAGTCGGCCTCTTCTCCTGCCACCGGCATCTGAACGAACTGGCCGTACTCGCCGCCCACCCGTTCGCGGCCCACCAGCGACCAGGCCTGGCGCTTGTAGGTCCAGTTGTCCGGCTGGAGCCGATGGCACGCATTGAAGTGCTCGATGGCGGCATCGCGTTCGCCCGCACGCCACAGCTCGTTCGCGAGTTCGAAGTGCGCAGCTCCTTGCGACATCGCCGACGATCGCGGCTGGCTCGACGCCACCACCTGATCGGGGGCCATCGCGAAGCGGCTGGCCGCACCGTGCTCGACCCAATCACGGATCGCATCGGCGTAGGCCCCGCGATCTTGACCTGAGCCCAGGATGTCCCATTGGCCCGGACCACCTTCGGGTGCGGCCGGAGCGTTGGGCGCTCGCCCGACCTCAGGCATCGCATCGAACATCTCGGGAGGCATGTGCGACTGGCCACTCGGCCAACCGGGCTCGGGCGGCCGCACGATCATCCCCGCTTCGTCGATCCACACGACGTTCGGAATGTTGACGACACCGAACAGTTCGCCCATGCGGTGCGCCGTGTCGAGCAACGCCGGATGCTCAGGCGCCGCCGCTTCGATCAGCGATCGAGAGGCTTCGGGGCCCGACAACTCCAACGACACCGTGACGATCTCGAGGCCCTTGGGATGGAGTTCGGCTCGGAGTTCCTGCCACACGGGCAGGTCGAATGAGCAACCTCAATACGGCGCCCACGAGACGATCAGGACCTTCTGCCCGCGCAACGACGACAGTCGGAACTCCCCGCCATCGAGGTCGGCGAGCACGAGCTCAGGAGCCTCCGCCGTCGTGAGCGCTCGACCGCCGATCGATTCGGGCCCGAGCGCCCAGCGCCCACCGGTCGAGTCAGCGACGATCGCCATGCCGAGCCGGTCGGCCGCGCTGGGAAGGTCGAAAGCACCAGCTCCGAGCGGGACGCAGACCTCGCCCTTGCAGGCACCTTCGGGCTTGATCTCCCATCCCGTGCCGGCGCTGAACGCTTCGGGACCGATGTGGAGCGAGTCGAGAAGCATCAGACGCGGCCGCGGTAGGTCGCGGACGGGCCTGACGCGTCCTTGTTCAGCCGCTTGCTGAGGTGGAGTCGCGCGAGGACGAACTCGCCGGCGGCGGCCGTGGGAGCCGGTGAGTCGGCGCCGCCCGGGGGCGCCTGCACCGGGTCGCGCGCCGCATCGCGGTCGGTCAGGCGCGCG